>JBDTOR010000142.1:0-6384 GCA_039933175.1 Hyphomicrobium sp.
CAGGGTCATTCTCGCACCCATGTCCGGCGTGAGCGACCTCCCCTTTCGTCGTCTTGCACATCGACTCGGCGCCGGCCTCGTCGTGTCCGAAATGGTGGCGAGCGAAGAGCTGGTGCGCCAGCGCGCCGATGTGATGCGCCGCGCCGAGGGCAGCGAGCTGTCGCCGTTCGCAATACAACTCGTTGGCCGCGAGGCGCATTGGATGGCGGAGGGTGCCCGCATCGTCGAGGGACTTGGCGCCGATATCATCGACATCAACATGGGCTGCCCGGCGCGCGAAGTCACCGGCAAGCTGTCGGGCAGCGCGCTGATGCGCGACCTCGATCACGCCCTGTCACTCATTGAAGCCGTCGTGCGCGCCGTGCGCGTTCCCGTCACGCTGAAGATGCGCCTCGGCTGGGACGACAAGAGCCGCAACGCTGCCGCGTTGGCCCAGCGTGCCGAAGGGGCAGGCGTGAAGATGATTACCGTGCACGCCCGCACGCGCTGTCAGTTCTTCAAGGGCCGCGCCGAGTGGAGCGCGGTGCGCGACGTGTCGAGCGCCGTCACCATTCCCGTCATCGTCAACGGCGATATCACGTTGGGCGAAGAGGCGGCCGAGGCGCTCGAAACTTCCGGCGCCGCCGGCGTCATGATCGGCCGCGGTGCCTATGGCGCGCCGTGGCTGCCGGGGCGCATCGCCGCGTTCCTCGCCACCGGGACGCCTCCGGCCCCGCCGCCGCTGGCCGAGCAGGCCAAGATTGCCGGCGAGCACGTCGAGGCGATGCTGGTGCATTACGGCGCCCACCTGGGCCTACGCAACGCGCGCAAGCACATCGGCTGGTACCTGGAAAAGAGCGGCCGCCCGGCCGACAGCGTCAAGGCTTGGCGCCGGCAACTTTGCACGCAAGAGGATCCGGCGCGCGTGCTGCACGATCTCGCCGCGTTCTACGACGATGCACAGCAGGTGGCCGCATGAGCACCGCCACCGTACCGCGCACGCAGCCGCCGACCCGCCGTCCGGTCGAGCACGACATGTTGCTGGCGGCGCTACCACACCCGATCATCGTGTTGGCCGAGGAAAACCGTATCGTCTACGCCAACTCGGCGGCGGAAGCCTTCCTGTCGAGCGGCATCGCGCTGCTGAAGCGCGTCAAACTCGACGAAGTTCTCGGCTTCGGCTGCCCGCTGCTGGCGCTCGTCGACCAGGTTCGCAACTCCGGCTCTACGGTGAACGAGTACGCCGTCGAAGTCGCCGGACCGAAGTTTCAGAGCCCCAAGCTCGTCGACGTGCACGGCGGCCCGATGCCCGACCAACCAGGGCTCGTTGTACTCATGCTGCAGCAACGCAACATGGCGCAGATGATCGAGCGCCAACTTACGCATCGCGCCGCGGCCCGCTCGGTATCGGGCCTCGCCTCGGTGCTGGCCCACGAGATCAAGAACCCGCTGTCCGGCATCCGCGGAGCCGCGCAGCTGCTGGAGCAAAACACCAGCGATGCCGATCGGGCGCTGACGCAGCTGATCTGCTCGGAGACCGACCGCATTCGCAATCTCGTCGACCGCATGGAAGTGTTCGGCGACGAGCGCCCGCTCAACAAGGAGCCGGTCAACATTCACGACGTGCTCGACCACGTGCGCCGGCTGTGCGAATCCGGCTTCGGTCGCGGCATCCGCTTCGTCGAGGACTACGACCCCTCGCTGCCGCCCGTCCCCGGCAATCGCGACAAGCTCGTGCAGGCCATCCTCAACCTCGTCAAGAACGCAGTCGAGGCGATCGGCGAGAACAACGCCCAGGGCCGCGTCATCATCCAAACCTCGTTCCGGCCGGGCGTGCGCCTTTCCGTGCAGGGCTCCGACACGCGCATCAGCCTGCCGCTGATGATCCAGATCGAGGACAACGGCTCGGGCGTTCCCGAGCACCTCAAGGAACATCTGTTCGACCCGTTCGTCACCACCAAGCCGTATGGCACCGGTCTCGGCCTCGCGCTCGTCGCCAAGATCATCAACGACCACGGCGGCATCATCGAGCTCGACAGCGAGCCCAAACGCACCGTCTTCCGTGTCCTGCTGCCAATGCAGGATCGTCCATCCACCGCAGCATCACGCTCGAGCCCGAGGTAATCTATGGCCCGCGGCACCGTATTAATCGCCGACGACGACACCGCGATCCGCACCGTTCTCAACCAGGCGCTGGCACGCGCCGGCTACGCGCCGCGCGCCACCGGGAATGCCGCCACGCTGTGGCGCTGGGTAAGCCAGGGGGAGGGCGATGTCGTCCTCACCGATGTCGTCATGCCGGACGAGAACGCCTTCGATCTCATCCCGCGCATCAAGAAGATCCGCCCCGACCTGCCGATCATCGTCATGAGCGCGCAGAACACGCTGATGACAGCGCTGACGGCCGCCGAGAAGGGCGCCTACGAGTACCTGCCCAAACCCTTCGACCTCAACGAGATGGTCGCCGTAGTGGGCCGCGCGCTGACGCAGCCGGGACGCCGTCTGCAGCGGCCGGCGCAGGAGATCGAAAGCGAGGAGCTGCCGCTCATCGGTCGTTCGCCGGCGATGCAGGAGATCTACCGCGTCCTTGCCCGACTGACACAGACTGACCTGACGGTGATGATCAACGGCGAGAGCGGCACCGGCAAGGAGCTGGTCGCCCGCGTGCTGCACGACTTCGGACGCCGGCGCCAGGGCCCGTTCGTGCCGATCAACATGGCGGCGATCCCGCGCGAACTCGTCGAGAGCGAACTGTTCGGCCACGAGAAGGGCGCCTTCACCGGCGCCCAGACGCGCACGCAGGGTCGCTTCGAGCAGGCCGAGGGCGGCACGCTGTTCCTCGACGAGATCGGCGACATGCCGCTCGAGGCGCAGACGCGGCTGCTGCGCGTGCTGCAAGAGGGCGAGTACACCACCGTCGGCGGGCGCACCCCGATCAAGACCAACGTGCGCATCATCGCCGCGACCCACCGCGATCTCAAATCGCAGATCGCCCAGGGCCTGTTCCGCGAGGATCTTTTCTATCGTCTGAACGTCGTACCCATTCGCATTCCGCCGCTGCGCGAGCGCCTGGAGGATGTCGGCGATTTGGTGCGCCACTTCCTGCGCCAGGCGGCGCGCGAGGGTCTAGGCCAGAAATCCATCGAGGCGGCCGCCATCGATCGTCTGAAGGCGCATCCCTGGCCGGGCAACATCCGCGAGTTGGAGAACTTCGTTCGCCGCCTCGCTGCGCTCTACACGCAGGACACGCTGACCAGCCAGATCATCGAGCAAGAGCTGGTCGATGCGATGCCGGACAAGTCTGGCGATCTGGGCAACGGCGACGCCAAGGATCTGAGCGAGCAGGTCGAGCGCTACCTCGCCGGCTACTTCTCCGGCTTCGGCAAGGAGCTGCCGCCGCCGGGGCTCTACGACCGCGTCATTCGGCAGGTGGAGTTGCCGCTGCTGACGGCGGCGCTGGCCGCTACGCGCGGCAACCAGATCCGGGCTGCGGAGCTGTTGGGATTGAACCGCAACACTCTGCGCTCGCGTATCCGTGCCCTGGACATCCGCGTTTTCCGCACGCCGCAAGGCTAGGACGCGCGGTTTTCTCCTCTTCAAATCCAAGGCCATACGTCTAGGTGGCTTGCGCTGAGGCGCGGCCGGCGTTACCAATTGGCCACGTCGCGAAAATGTCACAGTCTGTTGTTTTGCTGTGAGCACCAAATCGCGGGCCGCAACACACGTGGCCTCAACGCAACCGGCCTCCCCCGGCCGCTACCGAAAGTCCGCCGATGCCGGCCGTGCAAGTTGCACCGCAGCGAGGCCATAGCTTGGACGAGGGGCCTTCAGCCCTCAATCCGAGCGACCGGGCATTTTGGATCGGCCTCAGCCTCGTGGTGCTGTCGCTGGTCTCGGCGTTTGCGACCTATCTCATTCTCACCGGCCTGACGCCGATCACCCCGCGTAATGAGGTGGTGCTGACGGTTCTCGCGCTCAACATCGTGCTCATCATCGCGATGATCGCCTTGCTGACGTGGCAGATCATCGGCCTCGCCCGAGCCTGGCGCCTGCGAACGCCGGGTGCGCGCTTGCATATTCGCATCGTCGCCCTGTTCTCGATCATCGCCGCGCTGCCGACGCTGCTCCTCGCCATCGGCGCCACCGTCACCTTCTCGCGCTCGCTCGACGGCTGGTTTGCGACCAACACGCGCGCCATCGTGCTGAGCTCGGCCGAGGTCGCCAACGCCTACCTCGATGAGCACGGCGCGGTGATCCGCACCGACATCGTCAACATGGCACGCGACCTCGACATGGCTTCCGGCACGGTGGCGGGCGACCCGCTCCGCTTCCAGCGCCTCGTCATGGTGCAAGCCGGCCTGCGCGACCTGCCGGCCGCCTACATCATCGACGGCGACGGTGTGCCCGTTATCGAGACGAGCGCCGACAGCCAGCTTCCGTACGTGGTGCCGCCGATGAGTGCGCTGGCCCAAGCGGCGAGCGGCCAGGTGGCGCTGCTGATGCCAGGCGCCAACACCCATCGCGTGGGCGCGGTGGCCAAACTTAATAGCTACCCCGGCAAATATCTCTACGTGATGCGCGGCGTCAGCCCGAAGGTCATCGAGCATCTGCGGCTGACGGCGCAGAACGTCGATGAGTTCAATCGCCTGCGCAAAGCCCGCGGTGGTCTGAAGATCGCCCACGGCCTCATGTACCTGATGATCTCGATGACGGCCGTGTTGGCCGCCATCTGGGTCGGCCTGTGGTTTGCCGGACGCTTCGTGGCGCCCATCCGCCGTCTCATTGGCGCCGCCCAGGACGTGTCCACCGGCAACCTGATGGTCGAACTGCCCGAGAAACGCGGCGAGGGCGACTTGCGCCGCCTGTCGCAGACCTTCAACACCATGACGCGCGAACTGAAGACGCAGCGCGATGCGCTCGTCACCGCCAACGAGCAGCTGGTCGAGCGGCGCCACTTCATGGAGGCGGTGCTGTCGGGCGTGTCCGCAGGCGTCATCGGCCTCGACAGCCAGGACCGCATCACCCTCGTCAGCCGCGCCGCCGTCGACCTTATGGGAATGGCCGAGAGCGACCTCGTCGGCAAGAAGTTGAAGGACACCATACCCGCGTTCGGCAACGTTCTCGACAAGGAGGTCGATTACTCGCTCAAGGCCCGGTCGCAGGACGAGGTGACGTTCTACGTAGGCGGCGAGGAGCGTACCTTCGCGGTGATGGTGACGCGCGAGCGCGCCAGCGGCGGCGACGTCGGCTCGGTCGTCACCTTCGACGACGTCACCGATCTCGTCGTGGCCCAGCGCACGGCGGCCTGGGCGGACGTCGCCCGGCGCATCGCTCACGAAATCAAGAACCCGCTAACGCCGATACAGCTGGCGGCCGAGCGGCTGCGTAAGAAGTACGCCAAGAACATCACGCACGACCGCGAGACGTTCGACCGGCTCACCATGACCATCGAGCGGCAGGTGACCGACCTCAAGACGATGGTCGATGAGTTCGCCGAGTTCGCCCGCATGCCCAAGCCCGAGATGGGCTCGCACGATCTGCGCCATGCGGTGCAGGAGCCGGTGGTGCTGTTCCGCGAAGGGCACGCGGAGATCAATTACGTGCTGCGCATTCCAGATAAGCCGCTGCTGATGTCGTTCGATCGCCGCCTGATCACCCGTGCCGTCACCAACCTCGTGAAGAACGCCAGCGAGGCGGTGGAAACGGCGCGCGAGACGGCGCTGCAAGGCGATCCGAACTGGAAGGGCCGCGTCGAAACAATCGTCACGCCGCAAGCCGATCGCGTCACCATCGAGGTGATCGACAACGGCATCGGCCTGCCGAAGCAGAACCGCGCGCGGTTGCTTGAGCCGTACGTCACCACCAAGGGGCACAAAGGCACCGGCCTCGGCCTCGCCATGGTGCTGAAGATCACCGAACAGCACGGCGGGACGCTCTCTCTGGAGGATGCACCGCCAGCGCCCGGCCGCGAGCACGGGGCGCTCGTCCGCATCACCCTACCGCTTCCCAGCGTACACGGGCCGGTCCGCCCGGCCAGTCACTCGCCAACCGAACAAGCCACGGCCCACCAGGCCTGACGACGACCAAGGAGCTTTCAACGATGGCTGCAGACATCCTGATCGTCGACGACGAAGCGGACATCCGCGATCTCGTCGCCGGCATCCTCGAGGACGAGGGGCACAATGCACGCCTGGCGCGTGACAGCGACGAAGCCCTGAAGGCGATCGAGGAGCGGCGCCCGCATCTCGTCGTGCTCGACATCTGGCTGCAGGGCAGCCGGCTCGATGGCCTCGAGGTGCTGTCCTACATCAAGCGGACATACCCCGATCTGCCGGTGGTGATCATCTCCGGTCACGGCAACATCGAGACCGCGGTGACCGCCATCAAGCGCGGCGCCTACGACTA
>JBDTOR010000143.1:0-6364 GCA_039933175.1 Hyphomicrobium sp.
GCCGATCGCGCCAAGGCGGCAGCCACGGCACGTGCCGCCGTGCAGCCGGCCAAGAAAGCCGCTACCCCGCGGCGCTGAGGATCGAACGGCCGGGCCATCTCATGCCCTCCGACAAAGCGCATTTCCCCGGCCGCGCCCCCATCGACGCCTACGGCAACGGCGGCTTCCGGTTTGCCGACATGAGCCATCGCGGCTCGCTGCTCATCGTACCGAGCGGCATCTACGGCTGGGGCGTCGCCGCTTTCGACGAGCTGACGCCCGAGCACTGCGCGGCGTTCCTCACCGAGCTGAAGCGCCCCGCATTCGTGCTGCTGGGCACCGGCATGGAGCACCGCATGCCGCCCGAGCCGGTGCGCAAGCTGTTCGCCGAAGCCGGCATCGGCCTCGAGCCGATGAGCACTGGCGCTGCCGCGCGCACCTATAATGTGCTGCTGGCCGAAGGCCGCGATTTCGGCGCTGGCCTCATCGCCGTCGATTGACGCTCCCGCCTGCACACCGGCGCTCGGCGCAATACCGTCATGGCCGCGAAGGCGGCCATCCACGCCAGCTTCAGCAATCTCTCACTGAGCTTGAGCATCGACGGCGCGAGACGATTACCGTCACGATTTGGGTTGACTTGCGTGGATGGGCCGCCTTCGCGGCCATGACGAGTAAGAGGCTGGACTTCGCGGAACGCTCGACATGACGACAGACGTGATGGCTACTTCACGACGGCACTTCATGATGGCCTGTGGAATGCCCACCGGTTGGAGACACGATGGTGACACAGGAGACGCGGGGCGGGGACGAGGCGGTCGGCGCGGCGGCGCGCGAGCTCGACTACGACCGCTATCTCGCCGCGCTGCTGGCACCGCGCGCCGCGCGCGAAGGCCTGCTGGCGCTGGCGGCGTTCCACGGGGAGATCGCCCGCATCCCGCGCACCGTGAGCGAGCCCGGCGTGGGCGACATCCGCCTGCAGTGGTGGCGCGACGCATTGCGGATGCCGGCCGATGCGGCGACGGGCAACCCCATCGCCGATGCGATGCGCGCGACCGTGCGCGCCCACGGCCTATCCACAGATATGCTCATTGCGATGATCGACGCCTACGAGCGCGAGCTCGAGGCCGGCAGCTTGACGACGGCGGCGGAGATGGGCGCGCATACCGCGGCGACGCAAGGCACCGCGTTCCACCTCGCCGCCCAGATATTGGGCAATAAGGCGACGACAGCCGATCCGCTGCTGCGCGCGGCCGGTCAGGCATGGGGACGCGTACAGCTTTTGCGCGCGCTGCCGGCTCTGGCCAGCAAGGGGCGCAATCCGTTCGGTGACCCCGATATCGCCGCGCTGCTGCCGCCGTTGCTGCAGCAAGCCGAGGGCGAACTCGCCAAGGCGCGCCAACTCGCCACAGCCGCGCCCGCAGCCATGCGGCAGGCGATATTGCCGCTTGCCCTCCTAGAGCCCTATTTGGCGGCTTTGCAAGAACTTGGCCCCCACGTCGCGCGCGAGCGGGCGGACATTCCCGCTCTCACCCGCGCCTGGCGATTGTTGAAGGCGAGCGCGCTCGGGCGGGTCTAGTCCCGCGAGACGGTGGTGACGAGCGGAGGAGAGCGAATGTCGCGCACGGCAGCCCGGTTGATGGCGCTGCTCGTCGTGTCCGTAGCGCTGGGATCGTTCGCCCGCGCGCAGGTCGCGCCGTTGCCCGTCCCCAAGATCACCTGGCGCGTCGAGAACTCGTTCCGCTTCTTCTCAGATGCCGCCGACACCGAGGTGCACCGCGCCACGTTCCTGGCTTTGCCGCCCGAAGATCAGCTGCAGCATCCGATCCTCGCCTCCGAGCAGGCGCTGAGCGCGCGCCACGAGGACGGCTGGGCCGAAACCATGTTCCGTGACACGTGCTGGGACGCGCTCAACAACCGCTTCGCGTGCAAGGACGGCGGCGACTACATCAATCCGAAGTCGCACCGCGTCGTGCTCGGCATCAACAATGTCGACGAGGCGGCGGGCATCTCCTGCACCTGGCTGACGGCGCCGCTCGGCGGGACGCTGCGCGGAGAGGTCGTCACGCAGCCGTGCAGCGAAGAGGCGCACTTTGCCATTCCCTATCCGGCCGGCGCCACGGTCAGCGTCGAGATCGGCGGCCGTGAGGTGACGAACGAGAAGGTCGTCGTCAAGGATCTGCTCATCGTCGGCATGGGTGACAGCTTCGCCTCCGGCGAAGGCAACCCGGACGTGCCGGTGCGTTTTTCGCGCGACCGCAGCGCCGACTACGGCAAGCGTTCTAGCGACAGCGACCTCACGGGCTATCCGGCCCGCATCGGCCCGTGGAAGCAGATCGGCGACGCGGCGTTCATCCAGGAGAATGCCCGCTGGATTGATCAGGGCTGCCACCGCTCGCTCTATTCGCATCAGTTGCGCGCCGCGCTGCAGCTCGGCCTCGAGGACGACCATCGCGCCGTCACCTACGTCGGCGTTGCGTGCTCGGGCTCGGAGGTGACCTTCGGCCTCTTCCTGCAGTACGCCGGCAACGAGTGGGTGCCCCACCCCAGCGACATGTCGCAAATTTCGGCGATCGCCTCGGCGCAGTGCGATGACCACGAGGCGCCGTTCCAGGACCTGCCCGAGGCCTATCACATGGACGGGACGATTGCCGAGCTGAAGGGCGGGCTAGTGCTGCGCAAGTGCGATCCCATCAATGCGCGCAGCATCGACCTGATGTTCGTCTCCATCGGCGGCAACGACGTCGGCTTCTCGCGCCTGCTGGCCAACTCGGTGCTGTCGGATGAATCGACGCTGCGCAAGCTGGGCGGCTGGTTCGGCCAGGTGCATAGCCTCGATGACGCCAGCATCGGCCTCGAGGCGCTGATCCTGCGCTACAAGTCGCTCAATCGCGCCATCCACTATCTGCTGCACATTCCGTGGGAGCAGTCCGACCGCGTGCTGCTCACGGCCTATCCGGGGCTGGCACTGCAGGGCGACGGCTCGAGTATCTGTCCCGACGGGGTCGCCGGTATGGACGTGCTGCCCGACTTTGCGTTGAGCGAATCCAAGGCGCGCACCGGCACCTGGATCGCCGATAAGCTCAACACGTCGATGAGCGAGGCAGCCGCGCACTATCAATGGTCGTTTGTCGATAGCCACCGCCGCGATTTCGCCGGTCGCGGGCTGTGCGCCGGCACCACGTACGACGGCGCCAACATCGCCGACGATCTGCGTCTGCCGCGCAAGACCGCCGCGGGCTGGAGGCCCTACAACCCGGCCGATTTCAAGGCATATGCTTCGCGCCAGCGGTGGTTCCGCACACCCAACGACGCGTTCATGACCGGCAACTTCCACGTCGCGACGTCACTGTTGCAGAAGGTGCTGAAGCTCAACACCTTCGCGTGGTTCCAGCTCGTTCTCGCGGCCACCTACTCGGGCGCCTTCCATCCCACCGCCGAAGGCCAGGCGGCGATTGCCGATGCCGTCGTGCATAAGGCGCGTGGCGTGCTGGCGAAGTACGGACAGGGGGCGGAGCAGCCGCTGCCGGCCGCCGGCATCGCGGCGCCGGCCGGCAGCTCCGTCGGACTGCAATAGGGCTCGGCCGGCTTACGTTGGCATCGCCGCGCCTCTACTCATGGCAACGGCATCCTCGATACTTGAGGCATAGCGAACCAGCGGCCTGCGTAGACCCGCCTTAAGCAGCGTACGGCGCACATTCTTGCGGGCCGATGTGAAATAGACATCGGTGCCGGCGTGCCGAAGCTTGTGCACGAAGCCTTCGAGGGCCTTGGCGCCGGTGCTGTCGACTAGCGGCACCTCGGCAAAGTCGAGGATAAACGTCTTTGGGTGCGCGCCGATGCGGTCGAGCACGCCGCTCACGGCAGCGGTGGCTCCGAAGAAGAATGCGCCCGAGATGCGATAGACGGCTACGTCTCCATTGAATGCATCCGGCCTATAGGCCGTGCGGGCGTCGCTGCTACCGTCGGCAGCATCCTCGGCAACCAGAGTCCCGCCACCTTCGATCTCGACGGCTTCCGCCATGCGATGCAGGAACAGGAAGGCGCCGAGCGTCACGCCGACGCCGATGGCGACGGCGAGATCGGCGAAGATCGTCAATAGGAAGGTCGCCATGAGCACTGTGGCATCGCCCCACGAGGCGCGCAGAAGGCTGGCGAATTCGTGCTTCTCGGCCATGTTCCAGGCAACGACGGCGAGAACCCCGCCGAGGCTGGCCAGTGGAATGTAAGCGGCGAGCGGCGCGGCAATCAGCATGAACAGCAGGATGTAGACGGCGTGCAACATGCCGGAGATGGGACTGCGCGCGCCCGCGCGGACGTTGGTCGCCGTGCGGGCGATAGTGCCGGTGACGCACATGCCGCCGAAGATCATCGCGGCGATATTGGCTGCGCCTTGCGCGACGAGTTCGCAGTTTGAGCGGTGCTTGCGCCCGCTCATGCCGTCGGCGACGACGGCCGAAAGCAGGCTCTCGATGGCGCCGAGCAGAGCAATGGCAACGGCATCGGGGAATACGGCGCGGATCTTGGCGAGGTCGAAGGGAGGTAGTGACGGCGCCGGCAACGTGCGCGGCACTTCGCCAAAGGTCGAGCCTATGGTCGTGACGTGGAGCCCAAGCATCCATGCAATCAGCGCCGTCGCCGTGACGGCGATCAGCAATCCGGGCCACTTGGGGCGGACGCGGCGAAGCCCGACGATGATCGCGATGGAGAGCGCCGACAGCGCGATGGTCGACGGCTTGGCTGTGCCGAGGCTGGCGCCGATTACCTGCAGCTTGGCAAACAGCGGGCCGGGCTCGTGAGCGATATCGAGGCCGAGCAGCTCCTTCAGCTGGCTGGCGAGGATGATGACGGCGATGCCGGCGGTGAAGCCCACGGTGACGGGGAACGGAATGTATTTGATGTAGGTGCCAAGACGCAGAAACCCGGCGGCCATCATGAACAGCCCGGCCATCAGGGTCGCGAGCACAAGCCCGTCGTAGCCCTGTCGCTCGACAATCGAGGCGATGAGCACGATGAAGGCGCCGGCCGGACCGCCGATCTGGAAACGGCTCCCGCCGAGGGCGGAAATCAGGAAGCCGCCGACAATGGCGGTAAATAGCCCCTTGTCGGGAGAAAGGCCCGAGCCGATGGCAATCGCCATCGACAGCGGCAGCGCGACGATGGCAACCGTCAGTCCGGCGATGGCATCGGCTCTGAAATCGCTTCCCGTGTATCCATCGCGCAGGATGGTGACGAGCTTCGGCGTAAACAGCTCGGCGAACGTTGGCTCGGGTCGCCTCAACGGACGCCGTGTAGCCGTTTCCATAAATCCGTCTCCTTGCATCAAGGAGCGGCGGCAACGTCGGCGTTCAGTCGGCGGTCGCCGTCGCAGTCGGTAGTTGTCGTGTTGGCATCACTTAGGCCGCGCGACACGGCCTCCCTTTGGCTTGATCGCCGATGGGTCTGCGCTGACCTTGATGGCGCGGGCGGACTTGAAGCGTACGCCGCGTCCCTGGCCGGCGCTGGGCGCTCCCTCGGCTATCAGCTCGACGCCGGCGCGATCGAAGGCGGCAACGACCTTGGTCAGGGTATCGACCACGCCGCGGACGTTGCCTTCACTGGCCTCCATGCGCTGAATCGTCGGCAGCGACACGCCCGCCAGATCGGCCAATGTCTGCTGGTCAATCCCCAGCAGTGCCCGCCCGGCCCGCATTTGCGCTGCAGTGATCATCGCCAAGCATCTGTCATGCGGAATACGTAACATGTGATGTAAAAAACATCAATGCAGCGGCCTGACGCATGATGTAGGCGTTTGTCTGGCTTATTCCGCCGCTGCCCGCGCGGCATTGGCGGCGAGCCAGCGGTCGAGGTCGGCCAGCGCGCGCACCGACATGGTGCGTTTTTTTGAGCGGCCCCTGTCCTTACCCTTGAGCCGCTTGCCGTCGGCGTCTTCAGCCGGGCCGTCGATGTCGGGCAGCAGCCCGTAATTGATGTTCATCGGCTGGAACGAGCGTGAGCCGGCGCCATCGCCGGCCGCATCGTCGGCGGAGAGATGCCCACCGGTGATATGCGCGATGAGGGCACCGAGCGCGGTCGTTGCCGGCGGCACGGTGAGCGGCCGGCCCAGCCGCTCGGCCGCCGCGAAGCGCCCGGCCAAGAGACCGATGGCGGCGCTTTCGACGTAGCCTTCAACGCCGGTGATCTGTCCGGCAAAGCGCAGGCGCGGCATTGCCTTGAGACGCAGCGAGGCATCGAGCAGCTTGGGGCTGTTGAGGAACGTGTTGCGATGCAGGCCGCCGAGGCGCGCGAACTCGGCTTCGGCAAGTCCGGGGATCATGCGGAAGATGCGAACCTGCTCGGCGTGCTTCAGCTTGGTCTGGAAGCCGACCATGTTCCACAGCGTGCCGAG
>JBDTOR010000144.1:0-6322 GCA_039933175.1 Hyphomicrobium sp.
GGTCGATCTTGATCTTGTCGAACGGGAAGGCGCGCAGGTAGCTGAGCGAGGAATAACCGGTTCCGAAATCGTCCATCGAGATGCGCACGCCGAGCGCTCGCAGCGCATGCAGGTGGGCGAGCACCTCGTCGGTGCGGTCGAGCAGCACGCTCTCGGTGATCTCCAAGTCGAGACGCTCCGGCGCCAAACCCGACGCCTGCAGCGCGTTCTTCACGTTGGTGAGCACGCTGCCGACGCGGAACTGCATTGGCGATAGGTTGACCGCGAGCATGACGTGGTCGGGCCATTGGCTGGCATCGGCGCAGGCACGCGTCAAAACGAAGTTGCCGAGCGGCGTAATAAGGCCGGTCTCCTCGGCGAGCGGGATGAACTCGGACGGCGGGACAAAGCCGCGCGTCGGATGCGGCCAGCGCAGCAGCGCCTCGAAACCGATGATGTCCTTGGTCACCAGATCGACGAGCGGCTGGTAGTACACTTCGAGCGTTTCGGCCGCGAGCGCCGCGCGCAAATCGATTTCAAGCTGGCGGCGAGCCTGCGCCTGGGCGTCCATCTCCGGCTCGAAAAAGCGGAAGGTCGATTTGCCGGCGCCCTTGGCGCGATACAGCGCTAGGTCGGCGTTGCGCAGCAAGTGATCGGCATCGTGACCGTCGGCCGGCGCCACCGCAATGCCGATAGTCGAGCCTACGGTCACCATATGGCCCTCGATGACGTATGGCTCACTGACGATGTCGATGAGGCGTTGCGCCAGCCCAGCCAGCTCCTGCGGCGACTTCAATTCCGGCACCAGCACCGCGAACTCATCACCACCGAGCCGCGCCGCGGTATCGCGCGGACGCAGGACGCGCTCGATGCGGGCGGCAACATCCTGCAACAGCCGGTCGCCGATGGGATGGCCGAGCGTGTCGTTGACCAGCTTGAAGTTGTCTAGATCGATGCACAGGGCACCAATGAGATTGCCGGAGCGGCTGCGCTGCACCAGCGCATCGGCCATGCGCTGGCGAAACAGCACGCGGTTGGGCAGATCGGTAAGCGCGTCGTGGTGCGCCATGTGCGCGATGCGCGCCTCGGCCGCCTTGCGCTCGGTTATGTCGATGACGGCGATCAATACCGCCGGCGCGCCTTCGTAATCTAGCTGGCGCGAGAACACGACCACTTCGATGATGCGGCCATCGCGCGTGCGGTGTTTCGAGGTGCTGACGCCGGACGCGTCCGCATCGTCCCCAGCGCCGGACGGCTCGTCGTTCTCCATGCGCAAGTCGTGCAGCGTCGCCGACAGAATATGCTCGCGGCTGAAACCATAGTGCGAAAGCGCGGCGGCATTGGCGGCAAGAAAAGCTTGCGTGTCGCGCCGCAGCACGAACATCGGCACCGGATTGTCGTCGAACAGCAGCCGGAACGAGGCCTCGCGCTGCTTGAGGTCGGTGATGTCCATGCGCAGGCCGATGATGCCGCCGTCGCTGGTCTGCCGCTCCTCGATGAGAACGCATCGCCCGTCGGCGAGCACCTGCTCATGCTGCTTGCCTGGCCTATAGAGAAGCCCCAAGCGCTCCTTGATCCACTCTTCCTCGCGGCCTTTGGCAGACGGATAGTCGCCGCGCTCCACGCCTATGCGCAGCGTATCCTCCAGACGGGCGCCCACCTTGAACAGGTCGGCGCTGCGCTTGTAGATATCGGCATACTTCTGGTTCCACAGGATGTAGCGGCCCTCGTTGTCGAGGAACACGATCCCCTGCGGCAGTATCTCGAGCGCTTCGCGCAATCGCTCATGGGCGGCGGCGGCTTTGGCGACGGCAGCGTCGGCGACGGCACGTGCGCTGCGCAACTGCGTGCGATTTCGGTCGAGGGCATCCCACACCGCCGCGCACTTGGATACGGCCTGCCGCACCACGCGTCGCGCCACGTCGCGCGCGCTTGCGTGGGGCTCCTCGCCCGCCCCCTTGCCCAGAATGTCCGTCATGGCTCCGCCGCTTGCAATGTCGCGAGCAAGGCTGCCTGTGCCTGCCTAACAAAGCCTTGTGGGGCCAGAACGCGACGCGGAACGATCTGTATACGGGCGGCTACGGGTTGAGCACGAACGGCCGCCAAACGCGCGCGCCGAGGCGCGTCCCCCACCGATCTCGCCTCCTGGACCAGCACATGCCCAGCGCTTGAGCGCGCCTGCTCAAAGATGTGCCAGATAGCGTTTTGGCTAAGGAAGGATTGAGAGACGCAGCACAATGCGCGGCGCCGCAAGGGCACCGCGCGCTGTTGAATGCGTGCTTAGGAACTTAGTCGTTCCAAGCCGGGAGCGTCGGAAGCTGCTCCTCGGTGAGCGTGGTGATCAGCTTGCCGTCCTGGGCCTTCAGCTGGTCGATGGTGACGATGGCACCCTTCTCGCCGAAGCCGAGGAAGCCGCCGTATTCGATGGCAACGCCCTTGACCTCGCCGGCCGAGTCTTCGAGCACAGAGTCGACCTCGGCGATCTTCTTGCCGTTGGCGTCAAGGATGTCCATCTCCTCGACCTTGTCGACGGAGGCGTTCAACTGCGGGACCATCTTGGCGTCGTCCTCAGACGCCTTGAGGCCGCTGGCAGCTACGTCGCCGGACGGGGCAGGCGCAGGAGCGGCAGCTTCCTTGTCCATCGTCGGCGCGGGAGCGGCCGGCGTCGGCTCGGTAGCGGCAGGGGCCTGCGGAGCCGGTGCGGTGCTCGGTGCCATCTGGTCGCTCTGCATGCTCGGCGCTTTTTCTGTCGTCGACGGAGCCGCTGGCGGCTCCTGGGCAAATGCGGAACCTGCCATCACTGCGAGCAGGGCAACAAGACTGATTCTAGCGGTCATTGGACTCCTCCTTGGGGGCTTAGAATAATTTGACCTCAGCCATAACTCCTAACATGCCCTGCGGGTTGCTACGGCCCGCCGTCTAGTGGTCGCTCCGGCGCCTCGTAGGCGATGTAGCGAATGATTTTCCATTGGCCGTCCGGGCCTTTACGCAGGACATCCATGCCCGGCTCGACAGTCGTGACAATCTGTCCGTTAGGCAGCGTGACAGTTAGCGTCCAGGCAAGCCGCACGACGGCAAGGTCGCCGGAGACCATAATCTCGCGGATGTCGAGCGCATAGACGTAGCGTTTGCTTCGATCCGCCAGCGAGCGGTGCAGCAAAGTGCACACGTCATTGTAGTCGCGCTCCGGATAGCCGCGAAAATCATAGCGCAGATCCGGCGAGAACAAGCGGCAGACGGCGTCTGCCTTGCCCGCATTGAAGTCCTGCGTCCACTGCGCGAACGTGGCGCGGATCGCATCCTCGGTGCTTTCAGCCATGGCACGCGCCGGCGCCAGCAACAGCAGCGCAAATGCAGTCACAGCGATGATGTTGCCGTTCGGCATGGGCTACGTGCGGACCTCGACCAGACGCTTGTGAATCTTGCTGAGTATGCCGGCGACCGCGTCCTTGAAGCCTTCGGTCAGCTTCTTCTGGTCGCCGTCGTTGTCCGTCCAGTTGTACGGCAGCGCAAATGTGACCGGCGTGTCGCCCACGATCATCTGCCCTGCCACGGCGAGGCAATGAAAGCCGTTCCAGTCGATCGAGCCGCCCTTCATGTAGGCAACCGTATCGGCGGGCACCACCAGCGCGATAGCGTCGGCCATGGCCTGGATGCGCTTGAACTCGGTGAGCGTCTCGGGTTTCTGGAAGTAGCCACCAATGAGCGCGCGCTTGTAGTAGGTGACGAACTCGGAAGCCGGCACCGCCATCGACTCGACGTCGTTCAGCACCGGACGATACTTCGAGGTATCGGGGTCCTTGCTTTCAACGAGGGCTTTCATCGCCTTCCACCCCAGGTCTTCACCCTGCGGAGCACCGGCGATGTACGAGAAGATGCGGCGCGTCGAATCCGGGATGCGCGCCTTCGTCAGTCCGGCATCGCTGATGAACTGGCGCACGCGCGCCGGCGTCACGCGCTTCATGGCGACGTCGGTTGCCGTGTTGTCGCTGTGGGCGATCATCGCCTCGAGCACACTGCGCGCCTGCGTGGTGCCGGTAAGGTTCTGCAGAACGGGGCTGACCAGCGAGCGAACGCTGTCGTCGACCGCCAACTGCTCCAGCTCGTCGAGACGCCCTGCTTCCACTTCCTGCAGATAGGCGGCGAGCACGAACGTCTTGAAGCAGCTGCCGACGAACAGCTCGGCATCCGGTTCGGAGGTGACGCGCCACGGCGCGGTCGCCTCGTCGACGTCGATCTGCGCGCTCTTCTTGCCTGGTAGCTGCAGGTATTCGTCCAGCAAGTGGGGGATGGCGTGACCGGCCGAACCGCCGGTGCTATCCGCCGCCAATGCCGGGGCACGCGCGATGGCCGCCGACCCCGCCAGCAATACAGCCGAAGTCAGGAATTGCCGTCTGCGCATGTCGTGTCTCCGGGCCGTTGCGGCCGTCGGCTCAGCAATGCAGCGCAATAGTGACTGGGTCGTTACCGGGGTTGCATATCGGATCCGGAGCGTTTGCAAATTCAATCGCTTACAGGCTTACAATGCGCGGGGAAGAGCCGCCGGGCCCAATGCCGACATCCAACCACCAGAGCTTCACCGACCTGCGTACCCAGCTGCCGCTCGCCCTACCCGGCCAGCGGATCGGGCTGATGGGCGGTACGTTCAACCCACCGCATGAGGGGCACGCCGTCTGTGCGGTGACGGCGCTGCGCCGGCTCGGCCTCGACCAGCTGTGGTGGATGGTGACGCCGGGCAATCCTTTGAAGGACGCCAATGGCTTGCCGCCGCTCGAAGATCGCATGGAGGCGAGCCGGCGGCTGGTCACCGATCCGCGCATCAAGGTGACGGGGTTCGAGGCCGCGCTCGGCAGCGCCTACACCTATGAGACCCTGCGCTACGTGACCCGGCGCTTTCCCGGAATGCACTTCGTCTGGGTCATGGGCGCCGACAATCTCGCCGGGTTCCACCGCTGGCAGCGCTGGCGGGATATTGCCCGGTTGGTGCCGATGGCGGTGGTCGACCGGCCGGGCTGGCGGCTCGCCGCGCTCGCCTCGCCGGCCGCCCTGAGCCTGGCCCGCTACCGGGTGGCCGAGGACCGGGCCGGGCAGCTCCCGACCATGGCGCCGCCCGCCTGGACGCTCCTGAGCACCCGCCTGTCGGAGGCGTCCTCGACGGCCTTGCGCGCCGACTCGCCTAGGCAACCATAGGAAATATATTAGATTTTTTACGCCGCCGCGTGCCCTACGCATAACTATCGCGTGCATTAACTGTTGCTGCGAGGGGGCCTGAGGCCTTATCTTTGCTTTGGCGACGCGGCCTTAGGCCGTCCGCTGACGAGCGTCGGGGTGTGCAAAGCATCACGACGCAGGCCCCATGGGGTGCATGAGGAAGGGACAACCAGCACACGATGCGAACCGCACTTGAGGGTGCCCGTACGGGCGCGCCTCATGCCGAGCTTTTGTCAGAAGGACAAAAATCGGCTGACCTGCTGAACCAGATCGTCCATTGGCTCGACGAGGCCAAGGCCGCGGATATCGTGACGATCGATCTGGCAGGTAAGTCCTCCATTGGTGACTTCATGGTAGTCGCCACCGGCGGCTCCGACAGGCACGTCGGAGCAATCGCCGACCAGCTCGGACGCAAGCTCAAGGAACTTGGCCTCGGCCGCGTACGCATCGAGGGCAAGGAAGCTTGTGATTGGGTCCTGATCGACACCGGTGACATCATCGTGCACGTGTTCCGTGACGAGGTGCGTGACTTCTATAACCTCGAGAAAATGTGGTCGGCAGACAGGCCGGGCGAAACGACGACGACCGCCCACTGACGCCGGACTGATCGGGACGGTGCGCGACGTGCGGCACCCGCGCTCCCGGCGGGAGAAGCGGGCATGCGCCTTATCGTTGCCGCCGTCGGCCGGCTGAAGGACGCCGAACGCGAACTCTGCGAGCGCTACGCCAAGCGTTTCGACGCGTCGGGGCGCACGCTTGGCCTCGGCCCACTTTCCATTTCCGAACTGAGCGAAAGCCGCGCGGCCAGCGCCGAATTGCGCAAGGCCGATGAGGCGGCGCGCCTATCAAAGGCAGCCGCGGCAGCGACGGCGCGCGTCGTGCTCGACGAGAGCGGCAAGGCACTGTCGAGCGAGACGTTCGCCAAGTGGTTGGCGCAGACGCGTGACGGCGGCTGCAAGGGATTGGCGTTTCTCATCGGTGGGCCTGACGGCCATGGCCCCGATGCCGTGCAGGGCGCCGCGCTCAAACTGTCCCTCGGCGCCATGACGCTGCCGCACGGCATCGCCCGCGCCGTGCTCATCGAGCAGCTCTATCGCGCCACGACCATCCTATCGGGACACCCCTACCACCG
>JBDTOR010000145.1:0-6256 GCA_039933175.1 Hyphomicrobium sp.
GCGGCGCGCTGGTCGGCCTTCGCGCTGTTCGTCTTCGCCGGCATCACCGATTGGCTCGACGGCTATCTGGCCCGGGTGTGGGAGCAGCAATCGACCCTCGGGCGCATGCTCGATCCCATCGCCGACAAGCTGCTGGTCGGCGCGGTGCTGATGATGCTGGTCCACGACAACACGATCACCGGCTGGTCGATCTGGGCGGCGATCATCATCCTGGTGCGCGAGATCCTTGTCTCGGGCCTGCGCGAGTTCCTCGCCGAGCTCAACGTGAAGATCCACGTCACCCAGCTCGCCAAGTGGAAGACGACGATGCAGATGATCGCGCTGGCGGTGCTGCTTGCCGGCCCGGCGGCGGAGAAGATCGTGCCGGGCATCATGACGGGCGGGCTCGTGATCTTGTGGATCGCGGCGCTGCTGACGCTGTGGACCGGGTACGATTACCTCAAGGCAGGCGTCGTGCATGCCATGGAGCGCTGAGCGCACATGGGCGAGAACGCGGCACATACGGTTCAGATTCGCTATTTCGCGTGGTTGCGCGAGAAGGTCGGCCGCGAGAGCGAGGATGTCGAGCTTCCCGCGGGCGTCGAGACAGTCGCCGATCTGGTCGGCTGGCTGCAGCAGCGTGGGCCGCAATACGTCGAGGCTTTCGCCCGTCCGCAGGTCGTGCGCGCGGCGCTCGACAAGGTGCACGTGAAGCCGACAGCGGCGCTGGGCGCTGCACGGGAGATCGCCTTCTTCCCGCCAGTCACGGGAGGCTGAGGAGGCCATGTCCGTGCGCGTGCAGCGGGAGGACTTCGACGTTAGCGCCGAGACGGCCAAGCTGATTGCCGACGATGCCGACATCGGCGCCATCGTCACCTTCACCGGCCGCGTGCGCGGCAAGGACGACGGCCGGCAGATCGCCGCGCTGACGCTCGAGCACTATCCCGGCATGACCGAAGTCGAGATGGCCGCCATCGAAGCCGAGGCGCGGTCGCGCTGGCCGCTGCAGGCTTCGCTCGTCGTCCACCGCGTCGGCGAGTTGAAGGCCGGCGACAACATCGTGCTGGTCATCGCCGCGTCGGTGCACCGCCAGGCCGCCTTCGAGGCCGCCGGATTCCTCATGGACTATCTGAAGACGCGGGCGCCGTTCTGGAAAAAAGAGACGACGGCGTCAGGGGATAGCGCGTGGGTCGAATCCCGCGACGCCGACGAGGATGCGGCGAAGCGCTGGCGCTGATTTGAAAACGCCGAATTTAATCGTTGCGGCATCAACTTAGCCGTTAGCGAAGTTTTAAGGGTTACGGCGCGATAACCCTAACAATGTCTGAAGGCGGACTGCAAAACGCCATCATCTCAGGCAAACCTGACTGTCCTTACCACTTCGATTTGTACCGCGTAGACGGGGGTCAGACGTCATGGTTCACGGCACGCCGTGGCGCTTGCGCCGCGGGATCCTACTCGCGTTTACCATTCTCTGCGCGCACCAGCCGCTGCAGGCGCAAAGCCTATTCGGCGAATTCGGCGACGCCCTGTTCGGCAACTCGTCGGAGTCCACGGCCGCAGCTCCCGTCACCACGGGCGCCCTGCAAACCAATCAGCAGCGCACGCGCTTCGTCATCGGCCTGCCGAAGACGACTGAGTTCCAGGTCTTCTCGCTGTCCAATCCCAACCGGGTCGTGGTGCAGGTCGCGGAGACCAAACTGCGGTTGCCCGAGCAACCGAAGACGGCGCCGATCGGCCTCATCAAGTCGTTTCAGGCGGGCCTTTCGGGAACCGATCGCTCGAGCGTCATCATCTACGTCACCGAGCCGGTGATCGTCTCCAGCGCCCGCATCGAGAAAGCCAAGGACGGGCGCAACCAGCACCTGGTCGTCGAGATCTCCTCGTTCGTCCCGCTCACTGCCAGCCTCGCGCCTCCGGTCAAGCAGCATCAGAAGACGACAATGGCACCGCCTCCCTTCGCTCTCGGCGGCGCCGATCTGCAGCCACCGCTGCCGCGTCCGGCGGTATCTCCCGATGTGCTTGCACAGCGCGCCTTCAAGCCGATCATCGTCATCGATCCCGGTCACGGCGGGCATGACTCCGGCGCCATGAAGAACGGCGCCGTCGAGAAAGACATCACGCTCGCCTTCAGCAAGATCCTCGCCAAGAAGCTCACCGCCACCGGCCGCTTCAAGGTGATACTGACGCGCGATGAGGACGTGTTCATCCCGCTCGGCGACCGCATCGCCTTCGGCGAGAAGAACAAGGCCAATCTGTTCATCGCCGTGCACTGCGACTACGCCGACACCGGCAGTGCCGCCAACGGCGCCACCATCTACTCGCTGCGCGATTCCACCGCCGACAGTCTTCGCCGTTCGACCCGCGGCGATGTCGGGAGCAACCTCCTATCGCAGAACGAGGTCGAGAAGGTGAAGCAGGCCAGTGAGGGCGAAGACGTCAAACTCGTCAAAGGCATCCTGTCCGATCTGGCTGAGCGCGAAGTTGATGCAACCCACGACCGGACCAACGTTTTTGCGCGCACGGTGATCCAGACGATGGGCGCCAGCACGGCGATGCGTAACGAACCCGATCAGCAGGCTGGGTTCCGCGTGCTGAAAACGGCCCAGTTCCCCTCCGTCCTGATCGAGCTCGCCTACGTCACTAACAAGCAGGATGCGGCCAACCTGCAATCGGACGTCTGGCGCGACAAGGTCAGCAACTCGATCCTCAGCGCCATCGACAACTACTTCTCAAATCAGGTTGCCCAGCTGCCCATGTGAGGCGCTGCCACGGCCGCGATAACGAAAGAGGCCGGCCCCGCCAGGGACCGGCCTCAATTCTTGTGGCCGATTGGGTCGCACACCCGCTTCGGCTAAACCCCGGTCAAGTCCTACTCGGAGGACGTATGTGTTTTTGGCGCCAGAGCAGAATGCGGAACCATTCCAATTCGAGCCGAAGCGGATGAGCGACGCGTGAAGATACGGCGTGTGGGACCTTCGATTGATGAAGGCGCTTCAGCATTTGCCACTCCATCTTCAAGTGTATGCCGCAGCCTCAACCTGATATCCGGTACGCAACGGCCGACGAACGCCACGCGCCAGCACGCTGGCCGGGATTGGCGCAGCACGTGAACGGCGGTCGTCGGGGATTGCAGTGAGTTACGGCGGTCGCGGACAGGGTTCGGCAGAGGCCGACAGACCCGGCCGTCAGATGCTCCCTGGGGCGGCCCTATCCATGCCCGCCACGCATCCAACCGGCCATAAGTGCCAGTTATTCGCAGATTCTGGCTCAGAGACGTCAAGGCCACACGGCCTCCTTCTCTGACGCGCACTCGTAGTCGGCTCCCGAGCAGGAGCCGTGAGAGGTCGGCCCCCTCGACTCGGGAGAGTAAGCGATTCGCCCACAGATAGCAGGGGTGCGGCGCAGCAAATTAATGTTGCATGCGCGGTGGTCTTGCTTAGACCGGTAAAAACCGGTTTTGAAGGCCGTGGTCGGCCGTTTTCTGCGGCATACTTTAACCAATCGAATCGCCCGCCTCCGAGGATCCGCAATGCGAAGCTCCCCGATGCTTGCCCTGGCCGTGCTGCTGGTAGCGTCTCCCGCCTTGGCCTGCACCGGACCGTCGGTGCAGATCTCGGGAGATTTCCAAACGGGCGAAAAGGCGTGGGGAGAGTCCGACGCGCAATTTCAGGCAAAGGGTCCCGAGGCGACCTTCATGCCGCAAGTCGGCACGCAGTCCGCAAGGTGGAACGCCAGCAAGACCTTCACCGATCTCGACGCCTGCGTGACCATCGCCATGCCTTCGGTAACGGCCGATGCCTCGCGCAGCTATGCCGGCATGTTGTTCTGGGTCATCGACAAGGACAACTTCTACCAGGCGGTGATAGCGCCCAACGGCATGTTCACGGTGGCGCGCAAGGTGCGCGGCAAGATCGTCGCCACGGCGCCGGTCGGTTGGCTGCAGACGCCGGCGCTGAAACTTGGCCCGAGTGAAAAGAATACCCTGCGCGTGACGCTCGAAGGTCAGAACGTCACCGTGCGCATCAACGACAAGGAGATCGCCCGGTTCCGCGGCCAGGCGCCGGACGTCGCCAGCTACGTCGGGCTTGTCGCCTCATCGGCTCCGGCCGCGATCGACACCTGGCAGATGACCGAATTCAAGGTGACGGACGTTGTCCCTGAGGCCACCGCCGCTATGGCGCAGCCGGCCACGACCGGTGCCGTCAACACGCCGCCCGTTGCCGGCTGCGGCGACGGCAAGGTTCTGTTCGACGACGGGTTCAAGGCCCATGACCCGATGTGGGGCGCCAAGACCGCCGAGCTCAACATCGCGGACGGGCAGGCCGAGTTCGATCCCGCGCCGGGCACGCCGACGCTGCGCTGGAATCGCGGCTTCGTCTTCGGCGATCTCGACGCATGCGCCAGTATGCGCCTCGTCAAGGACACCAGCGATCCGACGACGAGCTATGCCGGGCTGATTTTCTGGGTAGAGGACAGCCGCAACTATTATCAGGCCGTCGTCGCCCCCAACGGTTATTTCACTGTGGCACGCATCGCCGACGGTAAGGCTGTCGCCAAGCGGCTGGTGGAATGGAAGAAGGTGCCGTCGATAGTTACGGGCGCCAATGGGAAGAACGTACTGCGCGTCACCGCCAAAGGCTCCGACGTGCAGATCGCCATCAACGGCCAGCCGGCCGCGAGCTTTACTGCCGAACCGCCGCACGCCCCGAGCTACATCGGCATGCTCGCAGCTTCGGCGGCGAGCAAGAACGGCGATACGTGGGCGATCAGCGATTTCAAGGTGACGGCGCCGCAATAGCGCGGCGCCTTCCTTCTTCTTGCGCGCGAATTTCTAGCGCTCAATGCAGGCGGCCGGCGTCGTCGGTCTGGGCGGCTGACTGCACCGCCTTCTGCACCTTCTCGAATGCCCGCACTTCGATCTGCCGAATGCGCTCGCGCGATACGCCGAACTCGGTCGACAGATCCTCGAGCGTCGACGGCTGCTCGGCGAGGCGGCGCGCCTCAAAGATGCGCCGTTCGCGATCGTTGAGCGAAGCCAAAGCATTCGACAGATAGTTCTTGCGCTGGTCGAACTCCTGCGTCTCTCCCAACGTGTCTTCCTGCGTCGGCTGGTCGTCGGCCAACCAGTCCTGCCACTCGCCGGCTTCGGAGTCGGCGCGCACCGGCGCATTCAGCGAGGCATCACCGCCAAGCCGCCGGTTCATCGACACGACATCGGCTTCGCTGACGCCGAACTTGCGCGCGATGGTCTTCACCTGATCGGGATGCAGGTCGCCGTCGTCCAGTGCCCGCAGCTGGCTCTTGGCACGCCGCAGGTTGAAGAACAGCTTCTTCTGCGCCGCCGTGGTCCCCATCTTCACGAGGCTCCACGAGCGCAGGATGTATTCCTGGATCGAGGCGCGGATCCACCACATCGCGTAGGTCGCGAGGCGGAAGCCCTTATCGGGGTCGAAGCGCTTGACGGCCTGCATGAGGCCGACGTTGCCTTCGGAAATAACCTCGCCGATAGGCAAGCCGTAGCCGCGATAGCCCATGGCAATGCGCGCGACGAGCCGCAGATGCGACGTCACGAGCTTCTCGGCCGCCGCCTGGTCGGAGTGCTGCTGCCAGCTTTTGGCCAGCATGAACTCCTGGCCGGGCTCCAGCATCGGAAACTTGCGGATCTCCTCGAGATAGCGGGAAAGGCCCAGAGAGCCCTGCGCGATAACCGGAAGTTTGGTCGCCATTTCTTTCACCAGCCGCCCGGTGCCCAGGGCGGTCCCTCACTGCAGTTTACGCGACACCGTCGCGCGGGGCATTTCTACCTTTGGATGCCCACGATCCCTAAACGCAGCAACCGCCTGTTTCCGTCGATTGGCGCGTCTCTATGCTCTTGCCCGAGTATACGTAATAGGGTGCTACAATGTTGCAGGTTACCTATGTCGCAGCCGCAACGCAGCGTTGTGCATCGTGCCCATCACATTTGCGTGCCGATTTTGCCCTTGGCATCGCTGCTTTGGCTGCGTCGGCGGGTTGTCGAAACACCTACAAACACGCGATGCCGCTAACGGATGCTTTGCGCCCGTCCGATGATTTTCGGCTAATCGCGTTGCAAGGCGGCGAGCAGCGCCTGCATGTCGGCGGGGAGCGGCCTTTCAAAGCGCACGGGCTTGCCGGTGCGCGGGTGCTCGAAGCCCAGTTCGGCGGCGTGCAGCGCCTGGCGACCGAGCGCGGCAAACGCCGCCTGCGCCGCTTCGCCGAGCCGCCCCGCCTTGGTCTTGAAGTCGCTGCCGTA
>JBDTOR010000146.1:0-6256 GCA_039933175.1 Hyphomicrobium sp.
CCAGCTCGGTGCCGGGGGGGGCCGCGATGAGCGCGCAATCATCCTTGAGGCCAAGCGCGCCGGGGTAACCGGCCGCCAAAGGCGCCCAATACTCGGCGATGAGCGCCTCTTCGCCAGCGTTATTTGGGTCGTTTGGCATCGCGTTCGAATTCGGCGGCGCGCAACTGCCGCGCAAGCTTGTCGAGCACGCCGTTGACCACCTTCGGCTCGTCTTCGGAAAAGAACGAGTGCGCGACGTTGATGTATTCGTTGATGACGACGCGATGCGGTACGTCGGGACGCTCCATAAGCTCAAACACGCCGGCGCGCAGGATGGCGCGCACGATGGCGTCGATACGCACGAGGCGCCAGCCTTCGGCCAGCTGGTGATCGACGAGGGGATCAATGTCGCGCTGGCGGCGCACGACACCGCGCAGCAGCTCGGCGAAGAACGCCGGATCGGCGCCGGCGGCGGCTTCGTCGCCCGGCGCGCGCGGAAAGCGCAGGCGCACGAACTCGTCGATGACATCGTTGAGATCGGTCCCGGCGAGGTCCATCTGGTAGAGGCCCTGCACGGTGGCGACGCGCGCTGCCGTGCGTGGCGGCAAGGCGATCTTGCCCGGTGTCGGCGTGGCTTTGCTCGTCGTCGTCATGCGCTCTGCCCCTCGAACGCGCGTTGCAGCTCGATCAGCCGCAGACAAGCGCGCGCCGCGTCTCCGCCCTTGCCGTCGGCGCCGCCGCGCGCGCGCGCCAGTGCCTGTGCCTCAGTGTCTACTGTCAGAATGCCGTTGCCGAGCGGCACGGCATGCTTGATCGCCACATCCATCAGCCAATGGTTGGCGTTGTTGCATACTATATCGTAATGCGAGGTCTCGCCGCGAATGACGCAGCCAAGCGCGACCATGCCATCCCACTTGCCGTTCTCGGCGCGGCGGGGAATGAGCCCTGCCGCCACAGCTTGCGCCAGCACCTGCGAGATCTCCAGCGCGCCCGGCACCGTGAACCGGTCGTATTCGACACCCTGCGCCTCGAGGGCAGCGATGGCGCCGGCGACGAGCTGATCGGCGATCTCTTCGTAAAAGCGACCTTCAACGATGAGCACGCGGGCGCGCATTTCGCCGCGTGGCGGCTTGCCCGTGCTGCGCGTCGGTCTGTCGATCTTGACGATCATGTCACTCGATCCCGCGCGTGCCGACGATGCGCAATCCAAATCCTTCGAGGCCGACGTAGACCTGCGCCGGCGAGTTCGTCAGCAGCACCATGTCGCGCACGCCGAGGTCGGTGAGTATTTGCGAGCCGACGCCGATCTCAACGCGGCGGCGTTCACGCGCACCTTCGACGGGCTTGGCCGATTGCAGGCGTCCGCTGATCCACTCTGACACGGACTTGGGACGCAAGTCGCGTATGAGTACGACGACGCCGCGCCCTTCCTTCTCGATCATGCGCAGCGAATTGGCGATCTGCCCCTCGCCCGCCTCCCCGACGCCAAGCAAATCGCCCAGCAGATTGACGGCGTGCACGCGCACGAGCACAGGGCCCGGCGCCGCGACATCGCCTTTGACCAGCGCCAGATGCTCGCCCTGGTCGACCGTCGTCTCATAAACGTGCAAATCGAACTTGCCGGCCGTCGTCGACACGCTCGTCTTGGCGACGGGGCGCACCAGATGCTCGTTGCGCAGCCGGTCGGCGATGAGGTCCTCGATGGCGCCGATCTTGAGACCGTGCCGCTGCGCAAAGGCGACGAGGTCCGGCATGCGCGCCATGGTGCCGTCGTCGTTCATGATCTCGCAGATCACCGCCGCCGGATAGAGACCGGCAAGGCGCGCCAGATCCACCGACGCTTCGGTATGTCCGGCGCGGATCAGCACGCCGCCCTCGCGCGCCACGAGCGGGAACACGTGGCCGGGCGAGACGATATCGGCGGCGCCCTTCGTTGCGTCGATCGCCGTGGCGATCGTGCGCGCGCGGTCGGCCGCCGATATGCCGGTGGAGATGCCGTCGCGCGCTTCAATCGACTGGGTGAACGCGGTGCGGTTGCGCGAACGGTTGCGACCGACCATCGCTTCGAGCTCGAGCTCGGCGGCGCGGGCGCCCGTGAGCGTCAGGCAAATCAGGCCACGACCGTAGCGCGCCATGAAGTTGACCGCGTCGGGCGTCGCCATCTGCGCGGGTATGACGAGGTCGCCCTCGTTCTCGCGCTCCTCTGCGTCGACGAGCACGACCATGCGGCCGTTGCGCATGTCCTCCAGGATCTCGGTGATCGAGGAAAGACAGCCGCGGCCTTCCGAGATGGCGTGTTTGCCAACGTCGTGCGTCACGGACGAAACTCCAGGAGCCGCGCGATATAGCGCGCGAAGAGGTCAACTTCGAGGTTGACCGATTGCCCGGGGGTTTTCGCCCCCCAGGTCGTCACCGTCAAGGTGTGGGGAATGACGTTGACACCGAAGCGCTTGTCGCTGACCTCGTTGACCGTCAGCGATACGCCATCGAGGCTAACGGACCCTTTCGGGGCGATATACGGCGCAAGGTGCTCGGCCACCTCGAAGGAGAAGCGGCGGCTTTCCCCGTCCTGCACGATGTCAATGATGCGCGCCAGGCCGTCGACGTGCCCGGTGACAAGGTGCCCGCCCAGCTCCTGGCCGAGCCGCAGCGACCGCTCTAGATTGATTTTACGGCCGGGCTGCCACTCGCCGATGGTCGTCTTGCCGCGCGTCTCATTCGACACATCGACCGTGAATAGGCTGCCGCCCGCATCGGCGCGCACCGACGTCATCGTCAGGCAGCAACCGTCGCACGCCATCGAGCCGCCGACCTCCAGCTCCGGCGCGGGATAACGCGCGCGGATGGTAAAGCGGCCGTCCTCGCGCGCCGTGACCTCGCCGATGTCGGAGACGATGCCGGTGAACATGGCTTGGCTTCCTCGCTAGCGTTGAGTCGCTTCGTTCTGGCCGTGGCGACCGCCGCGATGCCAGGGGCGGCGCACCGCCAGCATATCGTCGCCGCCTATGGTTCGCCGATCGTATATGTCGAACCCTCCGGTGGTCACGTAACGGTTGAGGGCAGCAAAGGCAGCCGCCGGTGCAAGCTCGCCGCCGTCGGGCCTGCGCGCGTGGAACAGCACCGCCGCATCGATAAGCCCGGCACGCGAAAAAGCCGACCAGGTGGCCGGGCCGCCTTCCAGCAGCAGGCGCGTTATCCCGCGCGCCACGAGGGTTTCCATAATGGCCGGCAGCCAGAACTCGCCGCCGATCAGCCGTACCGGAACGACCTCAGCCCCGGCGGCGCGCAACGCCGAGGCATCGGCATCCTCCGGGCAAAACACCCACAGAGGATATTGTCGCGCGCTTTGCGCCAATCGGGATTTTTCAAGACCGGCCAGAACGCGCGCCAGGACTATGCGCACGGGCGAGCGCGCTTCCAATCCCGGCAAGCGGCAGGTGAGCATGGGGTCGTCGGCGACCACGGTGCCACGACCGACGAGAATGGCATCGGAACGCGCCCGCAAGAGATGCCCCACGGCACGCGCCGCCTCCCCGGTCGCCCAAACCGGCTTGCCGGCGATGCCGCGCGGCACCGATCCAGCGGCATCCAGCGCCAGCTTGGCCGTCACCAGCGGGCGGCGTTCCGTGACGCGGAGGATATGCCCGGCGGCAATCCAATGCGCCGCCTCAACCAGCAGCCCCCGCTCGACCGTAAGGCCGGCGTTGCGCAACTGCGCCAGGCCGCGCCCCGCGACGCGCGGATCGGGATCCTCGATGGCGCACACGACGCGCGCCAGTCCCGCCCCAACGATGGCGTCGGCGCATGGCGGCGTCATGCCGTGGTGCGAGCACGGCTCAAGCGTTACGTACATGGTGGCGGCGCGGGCGCGATCACCGGCTTGCGCTATGGCGATGGTTTCGGCGTGCGGCCGGCCGCCGGGCGCCGTCCAGGCGCGGGCGATGACTTCGCCGGTGTGCTCATCGGCGATCACCGCTCCGACGGAAGGGTTGGGGGCCGTGCGCCCGAGGCCACGCGCCGCCAGGCCCAGCGCGATCTGCATCATCTGGACGTCAAAGCCGCTGCGCTCCGCTGGGCGCATCACGCTCAATGCTTCTTGAGCGGCGCCGTCTCCGCAACGGAGCTCTCGAAGGCGATATGCGGCGCCTCGTGCGCCGTGGCGGGCTCGGCGGCGATTTCGCCCAGCACCTCGTGGAAGTCGGAGGCCTCGCGGAAATCGCGATAGACGGAGGCAAAGCGCACGTAGGCGACCGGGTCGAGCCCGCGCAACGCCTCCATGACAAGCCCGCCAATGGTGGAGGACGCAACCTCGCTCTCGCCGGCGCTTTCAAGCTGGCGCACGAGGCCCGAAACCATGCGCTCGACGCGCTCGTCGCCTACCGGCCGCTTGCGCAGCGCTACCTCGATCGAACGCACCAGCTTATCGCGGTCGAAGGCAACCTTGCGCCCCGAGCGCTTTACGACCAGCAGCTCACGCAGCTGCACGCGCTCGAAGGTCGTGAAGCGGCCGCCGCAATCGGGGCATACGCGGCGCCGTCTGATGGCCGCGTTCTCCTCGGTCGGACGGCTGTCCTTCACTTGCGTATTCTCGCCGGCGCAATACGGGCAGCGCATGGGGAGCCTCCCTCCGCTCGCCCGGCTCTGGCAGCCGAAGCGCGGCGGAACAATTATTAGCTGCAGCCGGGCCGCAGAAGCAACGAGGCGCGCCTAGGATATCCCAAGCGCGCCTCGACATGTTGGTAACTTGTGATCAGGAATAGATCGGGAAGCGCTTGCAGAGGTCGATCGCCTGCGCCTTGACCTTCTCTTCCACCGCGCCGTTGCCTTCGGCGCCGTTCTTGGCCAGACCGTCGAGCACCTCGGCAATCAAACGCCCGATCTCCTGGAACTCGGCGACGCCGAAACCGCGGGTCGTGCCGGCTGGGGCGCCGAGGCGCACGCCGGAGGTGACCATCGGCTTCTCGGGATCGAACGGCACGCCGTTCTTGTTGCAGGTGATGTGCGCGCGCTCCATCGCCTTCTCGGAGATGTTGCCGGTCAGCTTCTTGGGGCGCAGGTCGAGCAGGATCAAGTGCGTGTCGGTGCCGCCGGAGACGAGCGCGAAGCCGGAGTTGACCAGCACCTCGCCCATCGCCTTGGCGTTCTCGATAACGTTCTTGGCGTAGATCTTGAAGTCGGGACGCAGAGCCTCGCCGAAGGCCACTGCCTTGGCGGCGATGACGTGCATCAGCGGTCCGCCCTGGATACCGGGGAAGATTGCCGAGTTGATCTTCTTGGCGATGCCTTCGTCATTCGTCAGGATCATGCCGCCGCGCGGGCCGCGCAGCGTCTTGTGCGTGGTCGTCGTTACGACGTGCGCATGCGGAAACGGGCTCGGGTGCTGGCCACCGGCAACGAGACCGGCGAAGTGGGCCATGTCGACCATGAGATACGCGCCCACCTCATTGGCGATGGCGCGGAAATCGGCGAACTCGAACTGGCGCGGATAGGCAGAGCCGCCGGCGATGATGATGCGCGGGCGGTGCTCGACGGCGAGCTTGTAAACCTCGTCCATGTCGACGCGGTGCGTGTCTGGACGCACCATGTAGGACACCGGCTTGAACCACTTGCCCGACTGGTTTACGGGCGAACCGTGCGTCAAGTGTCCGCCGGCGGCGAGGCTGAGGCCGAGGATCGTATCGCCCGGCGCAGCGAGTGCGTTGAACACGCCCTGGTTGGCCTGCGAGCCCGAGTTCGGCTGCACGTTGGCGAAGCCGCAGCCAAACAGCTTCTTGGCGCGATCGATGGCGAGCTGCTCGACGATGTCGACGTACTGGCAGCCGCCGTAGTAGCGGCGGCCGGGATAGCCTTCGGCGTACTTGTTGGTGAGGACGCTGCCGGCGGCTTCAAGGACGGCCTTGGAGACGATGTTCTCCGACGCGATCAGCTCGATTTCATGCTGCTGGCGGTCAAGCTCCTTGCCGATCGCATCGGCAATCTCCGGATCGCTGTCGGCCAGGCGGTTGTTGAAAAAGCCGCTCGTGGAAACGGGCTCGGCCTTCGCATTAAACATCGGTCTTTGTCCTTGGTTTTGTCGGCAGACGGAATGGAATCCCGGGGCTCAAGACCGCCACCAGGCTTGCCGCCATAGTAGGATCGCGCCGCGTCGGGCTCAAGGCGTATAGCCTAACGCGGTTTCCAACTAGCCTTTTCTGGGGGGTGCGCCGAAGCGCAGCGGGGCCTACTCGGCCGCCAGCCGCCCGGACTGCCCTTTCGACAGGGGGCACGCTTCCCAAAG
>JBDTOR010000147.1:0-6231 GCA_039933175.1 Hyphomicrobium sp.
CCCGATCCCGCGACCGGCACGCCGGCCGCCAGCGCTCCCGCGCCGGTCATCCCGCCGGCCGATCCGGTTGTCGCCAGCATTCGTATCAAGCTGCCGACCCTCGGCCAGAAGGCCAGCGCCGACGAGAGCGCAGCGCTCTCGGCCTACTACGGTACGATCACCGGCACACCGCTTTGGGTTTCAACCAGCGGCCTGACCGACAAGGGCAAGGCCGTCGTTGGCGAGATCAGCCGTGCCGAAAACTGGGGCCTCCCGGCCGCCGCGTTCGACGTGCCGTCGCCGGCCACCGGCGCACTAACCCCGGAAGCCGCCGCCGACACCGAAATCCAGGTGGCGCTGGCCGTGCTCAAGTACGCGCGCTTTGCCCGTGGCGGACGCATAAATCCCGCTAACATTTCGCAGCTGATGGACCAAAAGCCGACGTTGGTTCCGCCCCAGACGGTGCTCACCGACATCGCCGCTGCCGACAAGCCGGACGCCTACCTGACGTCGCTGCAGCCCAAGCACCCGCAGTTCGAAGCACTGCGCCAGATGCTGATCAAGTTGCGCGGCGGCGAAGTTAAGGAAGAGGTCGCCCCGACCGAGGACCCCGCGCTCAGCGTGCAGCTGCCGATGGGCCGCATCATTCGCCCGGGTGGCACCGATCCGCAGGTGGCGCTGCTGCGCCAGCGGCTGAAAGCGCCGGCCGGCGACCCGATGATGGAGAACGTCTACGACGATCAGCTGCAAACTGCAGTGAAGGCGTTCCAGTCATCCAAGGGGCTCACACCCGACGGCATTATCGGCAATGGCACGCGCCAGGTGCTGAACGGCGGCCCCAAGCCGGCCGCAGTGTCGCAGACCAACGATTCCAAGGTCGAGCGCATCCTGATCAACATGGAGCGCTGGCGCTGGGTCCCGGTCGACATGGGCGAGTTCCATGTCTGGGACAACGTGCCTGAGTTCCTCACGCGCGTCGTCAAGAGCAACAACGTCATTCACACGGACGAGATCATCGTTGGTCAGCCGTCCTGGCCGACGCCGGTATTCTCCGCCGACATGAAGACGGTCGTGTTCCGCCCGAGCTGGGGCGTACCCGACGGCATCAAGTCGAAGGAGCTTGCTCCGCTGCTGCGCAAGAGTTCCGGCGGCGCCGGGTTCTTCGGTATCTTCGGCGGCGGATATTCGGCGCAAGCCGTGCTCGACGCCTACGATCTCAAGGCGTACGCCAACGGCCGCCAGGTCGATCCCAATTCCATCGACTGGAGCAGCGTCGACATTCGCCGCTTCAGCTTCCAGCAGCCGCCGGGCCCCAAGAATGTGCTCGGCGACGTGAAGTTCTTGTTCCCGAATTCGCATGACGTCTACATGCACGACACGCCGGAGCGGAACTTGTTCGGCAAGTCGTTCCGCGCGCTCAGCCATGGCTGCATGCGCGTGCACGAGCCGCGCCGCCTCGCCGAGGTTCTGCTCGCCGAGGACAAGGGCTGGTCGTCGGACAAAGTACAGAGCATGTTCTCCAGTGGCGGCGAAGTGGCGCTCGCCAAGCACATCCCCGTGCACGTCACCTACATGACGGCGCGCGTCGACGAGAATGGCAAGCTGCAGACGTATGGCGACTTCTACGGTCTCGATGGCCGGACGGCCGCCGCACTCACCGGCAAGTCGATCCGCTTTGAGCAGCCGGCCTATGCCGACGACGTCGTCGCTTCCGGCGATCCGGAGGACGGCTTCTCGTCCCAGCAGTCGCAGCAGCCGCAGTCGCAGCAGCAACAGCAACAGCGCCGCAAGAAGAAGCAGATGCAGGGCCCCGCCAACCTGTCGGACGCCATCTCGGGGCTGTTCTCTCCGTAAGGATCAGGGGTCGCGGCGGGCCTGCAGCTCGCCGCGCGCCAGCTCTTCCAGTTTGGCGCGCACGCGGCCCGCATCCTCAGGATAGCCGGCGCCCATCCACCACGCTTCAAAACCCGCAACGACACGTCCGACGCCTGGCCCGGCGGGAACGCCGAGCGCCACCACGTCGGCACCGCGCACCGGCAGCGCTGGGGCGCTCCAGCGCTCGGGTAAAGTCGCGTGCGCGATGCGTCCCGGGTCGGTCGGGCCGTCGCCCGAGCGCGCCCAGGCGAGCAGCGCGCCATCCGTAAAAGTCTGGGCTCCGTGCCGATAGATGAAGGCCTTGGCGATCGCCTCACCCGCCTTGGGCTGGAAGGCGTCGTCACGGCGTGCGGCGCCCGCCAGGCGGTCGGCATCGGCGCTCGACAGTCGCAGCTTGCTACCGAGATCCTCGCGTGTGCCGGAAGCGAGCGCCGCCAGCCGCAGCAGCGGATCGGGTGCGCGCTGCAACTCCGCCTCGATTGCCGCCAGACGCTCGACCAGGGCGATGTCGCCGGGCACGCCGAGCAGCGGCTCGACGATGCCGATCTCGCGCATGGAGTTGAGGGCAGGGACGACCGCTGGGGCGGCCAGCAGCAGCAGCAATTCGGAGCGGATGCGCTCGCCCGACAACTGTGCCAGCCCGGCCTTCTCCGCTGCCGCCGCGGCGAGCCCTTCGGCGTCCGGCGTGTGGGCGTCACCGTACTGGGCGCCAAAGCGGAAGAAGCGCAGGATGCGCAGGAAATCCTCGCGGATGCGCTGGCGCGCGTCGCCGATGAAGCGCACGCGCTTGGTCTTGAGGTCGCCGTAGCCGCCGAGTGGATCGTGCACCGTGCCGTCGGCGTCGCAATAGAGCGCGTTCATGGTGAAGTCACGCCGCATGGCGTCCTCGCGCCAGTCGGTGGTGAACGTCACCTTGGCGCGACGGCCGAACGTCTCGATGTCGCGCCGCAGGGTCGTCACTTCGAACGGGACCTTGTCGGCGACGACGGTCACCGTGCCGTGTGCAATGCCGGTCGGAATGGCGTGCAGCCCGGCGCGCTCGGCGAGGCGCATGACCTCCTCGGGCGCCGCCGTCGTAGCGATGTCGACGTCCTTCACCGGTGCGCCCATGAGCGTGTTGCGTACTGCCCCGCCGACCGCGCGCGCCAACGCGCCTTCCGCCGTCAGCGCCGCGAACACCGCGCGCGTCGGCGCACGTTCCAGCCACTCGGCGTCCGCAATGCGCGGCGGCGTGGCGCTATCTTCGGCACGCGACATCGTGCTTCCCGCAGTTAATCCAGATGGCCCGGCTCGATGCGTCCGTCCTTGAGCGAGGGCGGCGTATAGACTTGACCCGGCTTGCCGCCGGTGACCGACCCGAAGGTGGCGAGCGTGGCGACGACGAGGATGGCTCCGGCGACGAACAGCCAGATCAGCGGCGCGTCATCGAGGACACTCGAGGCGCCCGGCTTTTCCTCGCGCGTCAGGTAGATGAAAGCGATGTAGACAATCGTCGGCAGGAGAAAGAGCACGATGTTCTCGGCAACGATGCGTATCATGCTGGAAAGAGCCTCTTGTGCATGTTCTTCATTATACCGGCCGTCGCGCCCCAAATGTATCGTTGCTCGAACGGCATGGCGTAGAAGCGCCGCTCCTGCCCGCGCCAGGGGCGCGTCTCGGTGCGATGGTTGTCCTCATTCATCAGGAAAGCGAGCGGCACTTCGAATGCATCCGCCACCTCGCGCGCGTCGAGCTTCAGCGTGAAGCCCTCGCGTACAAGGCTGACCACGGGAAAGATGCGAAAGCCAGTCCCCGTGCGGTAAGGGTCGAGATAACCGAGCGGCTCGACGAAGCTGGGATCAAGGCCGATCTCCTCCTCCGCCTCGCGCAGCGCCGTGGCGATCGCGTCGCGGTCGGTCGGCTCCATGCGCCCGCCGGGAAAGGCGATCTGCCCGGCGTGGCGCGACAATCCCTCGGTCCGCTGTGTCAGAAGCACAGTCAACTCGGACCGTGCGACGATCGGAATGAGAACTGCCGCCGGGGACAGTGGCGCGCGCGCGATCTCCGGCACCAGCTCGGGGCTCAAGTCGAAATCGCTGGGGCTATCGGGCGCATCTGGGTCGGCGAGGCGTGCCGTCTTGCTCAGGGCGCCCTCCGCCAAACGGCGGAATTCTCGCTCGGACATGGGCGACGGGGCATCGGTGCGGGTGTCATGCATGGCGCGACCATAGCACTGGAATTTTAAGCAGGCGCGGCACCTTAACCGGCAACGCGTTATGTTGCGCTCGCTAACGCCGAGCAAATCACGATAACGTCCAACTCTCACGCGAACCTGTACCGGCTTCGCGTCCCCAAAAGGAGGGCAGGTGCTGTTGAGCCGTCTTCGCCCGATCCGTGCCGTGCTGGTGGCCGCACTCGCCCTGGCCACCATAGGCATGTGGAGCGGTGCTGCGACTGCGGCCAGCGTCCTGGAGTTCATCGACACGCTGACGCCGGCGCAGGCCGACGAGTTTGCCGCCTGGCGCAGCGCCAAGATGAAGTACGACCGCCAGCTTGACGCATATTGGGACGAGATCGAGAAGAAGCGGGCCGGACGCCGCGCCAAGCGCGGCAGCACCAAGTTCTTCGATACCGACGATTACGTGTGGAGCTACCCGCCGACGTTTCAAGGGCCGCGCCTCGGCGCCGATCTCGACCAGCGGTGGTCGCGCTTCCTTGCGCAGGGCCGGCAGGAGCAGCCGCCGTCGGAAAAGAAAGAGCTGCCGGGCCTCGCCGACTTCCTCGCCGCCGCGCGCAAGCACTACGGCTTTGAGCCGGCGCGCATCCCCGAGCGCGACTTCAAGCGGCGCTACGCGGAAGAGGCCATCTCTCTCGGTCTCGCCAAGGAGCAGGTCGTCCGCGTCTACGCGCTCGAGACGGGCGGCGACGGTACGGCAGACATGCAGGCCGGCATCAACCCCATCACCAAGAAGGGCAAGCCGATCTCCTCGGCGCTCGGCTACGCGCAGCTGCTGCACGCCAATACGATCGGCGAATTGGTCAAGCACGGCGATCAGTTCGTCAAACGGCTACAGCGCCTCAAGGCCACGTCCAGCGACCCGGCCCGCATCGACGAGCTACACCGCAAGATTGCCTCGCTGCAGTTGATGATCCGCAGCGCCAAGTCGGTGCCCAACGAATGGTACAAGCACGTCGCCTTCGCGCAGAACGCGAAGGGCTACGGCATTCACGCCATTAACCTCGACGGCGACATCGGGCCTTGGTTGCAGTCGCTGAAGCTGCGTGGTCTCAAGGACACCGCCGCCCGCAAGGGCGTGACTAACCTCTCCGGCGAGGAGATCGAGATCATGAACCTTTCGGGGCCGGCGACGGGGCTCGAAATGATGCAGCCGGTCGGTCTGACGGCGCCGACGCCTAACTTCTTCGCGCGCAGGGCATATTACGTGAACAAGATGGTCATCGGCAAAACCTCGGCCGAGCTGCTCGCCGAGTTCACCCGCCGCATGGACGCCAGCTCGCGCAAGCCGGGGGCGGTGGAGTTTGCCGCCGCGTTCGATGATGCGCGCCAGGAAAAGCTGCCCTGGCGCTGAGCCGGGCCCCCTGGCGGCCGCTTAAAATCCTCCAAGCGGTGCAGTTTTGCATCGGACTTCCGCCGGATGCCCTTCTAGGATGGGGGGAGTAAGAATGGGGTCCACGCATGAAGCTTAGATCGTCTGGTTGCGTCGCCGTAGCGTCTCTTGCTTTGGCTGCCATCGCTTCAGTGTTCGGCACCTCCGCGCCCGTCAGCGCGCAGGAATTGGTGCGCATTCCTAGCCTTAGCTACGCTTCAGACGCCGAAGTCAGCTCGCTTTCCCGCACCGGCTTCATCATCTCACCCGACTGGAGTCTCAGCGACGAAGTCAGCCTCGGCGGGACCGGCGGCGCGCTTCTCGATGACACCGAGGGTTGGGCCATCGGCGCCAAGCTCGGTTATGACAAGCAGATCGGCAATATCGTCGTCGGTGTCATTACCGACGCGTTTTACTCGTTCGCCGACGGCGATGGCCGCGGCGCGGGCGCCGGTATTTATGAGTCCGAACTCAATTACTACGGCACCGTGCGTGGCCGCCTCGGCTACTCGTTCGGGCGCCTCATGGCCTACGGCACGGCTGGCTACGCCTACGGCGAGCTTGAGGTCAAGGGCACCGGTCCCGGCGGCACTTCGGCCAGCGAAATGCTCAGCGGCTGGACCTACGGCGGCGGTCTCGAATACTTCTGGAATCGCGACCTCAACCTGCACGCCGGCTACCGCAGGATCGATTTCGACGACCAGACCTTCTCGTCCCTGCCGACCGGCAAGAACACGCTGTCGCCCGAGATGGACATCCTCGACTTCGGGCTGACCACCCGCTTCTGAGC
>JBDTOR010000148.1:0-6229 GCA_039933175.1 Hyphomicrobium sp.
GCCGGCTGGCAAGGACAAGTGGCACGCTCGCTGGTCGAAGCCGCGCCCGCATGCGCCGACGTGACGGCATGCGCCGTCGGCCGGGCCGCGCTGGACATTTGCGAAGCGCGCTCGATCGAGCGGGCACTGTCCGGCATCAATCCGACGGTCGTCATCAACTCGGCCGCCTACACCGCCGTCGACAAGGCGGAGACCGACGAGGAGCGCGCCTTCGCCCTCAACCGCGACGGCGCACGCCTGCTCGCCGAGGCGGCGGCGCGGCGCGGCATTCCCATCATCCACCTGTCGACCGACTACGTGTTCGACGGGCGCAAGTACGATCCTTATGTCGAGGACGACGCGACGGTGCCGCTCACCGTGTTCGGGCGATCCAAGCTGGAAGGCGAGGAAGCAGTGCGCGCCGCCAATCCCAAGCACATCATCCTGCGCACCTCGTGGATCTTCAGCCCGGGCGGGCGCAACTTCGTCAAGACGATGCTGGCGCAGGCGGCCGAGCAGCAGCGCGTGCGCGTCGTCGACGACCAGCGCGGCAGCCCCACCTACGCGCCGCACCTCGTCACCGTCATCCTCGAACTGGCGCGCCGGCTGTCGAAACCCGAGGCGAAGGGGCCGTGGGGCGTCTATCACGCAGCCAACTCCGGCACGACGACGTGGCGCCAGTTCGCCGAGGAGGTGTTCCGCCGCTCGCGCGAATTGGGCGGCCCTGTTGCGGCGGTCGACCCGATTGCCAGCAAGGACTATCCGACGCCGGCCCCGCGGCCGATGAACTCGCAGCTCGACTGCACCAAGCTCGAGCGGACTTTCCGCATGCGCATGCCCGCCTGGCAGGACGGCGTCGCCGACTGCGTGCAGCGCCTCGTCAAGGGGTAAAGCTGCCGGCTGATCCCACCCGTCTCCGGGAGAATCGCATATAGCGGCAGCATCACGCTTCCAGCGGACGCGGGGATGCATGTTGAAACAGGTTGAACCAACCGAGCCCGGCCTCAAGCGGCAGATCGGCCCCGTTGCACTGCTGTTCACGGGCATCACCGGCATCATCGGCTCGGGCTGGCTATTCGCCTCCCTCTATGCCGCGCAGATCGCCGGCCCCGCCGCCATTCTCTCCTGGCTGATCGGCGGCGGCGTCGCGCTGCTGCTGGCGCTCGTCTACGCCGAGCTCGGCGGCATGCTGCCGGTTGCCGGCGCCATCGCCCGCATTCCCTATTTCTCGCACGGCTCGATGAGCGGCTTCATGGCCGGCTGGCTGTGCTGGATCGCCTACGTGGCGACGGCCCCCATCGAAGTGACAGCCGTGCTGCAGTACGCCTCCAGCTACCTGCCCTGGCTGACGACGACCGTTGACGGCAATCGCGTGCTGACGCCGCCGGGGCTCATCATCGCCGCCGCGCTGCTGCTCGCCTTCGTCTTCATCAACCTCGCCGGCGTACGCTGGCTGGCGCGCGCCAACGTCGCGGTGACGTCGTGGAAACTGGCGATCCCGCTGCTGGCGGCAACCGGCCTGATCGTCTTCGGCTTCGATCACACCAACTTCACCGACCATGGCGGCTTCATGCCCGCCGGCATCGACGGCGTATTCGCCGCGGTGGCGGGCGGCGGCGTCGTCTTCTCGCTGTTCGGCTTCCGCACCGTCATCGACATGGCTGGCGAGGCGCGTGACCCGCAACGCACCGTGCCGCTCGCCATGATCGGTGCCGTCGTCATCAGCCTCATCGTTTACGTGCTGCTGCAGGTGGCTTTCATCGGCGCCGTACCGGAGGCCCACCTCGCCGGCGGCTGGAGCAAGCTCGCCGAGAACGTCGCCGACGGGCCGTTCGCCGCCTTCGCCACCATCCTCGGGCTGCAAGGGCTGGCGGCAATCCTTTACGTCGACGCCATCGTATCGCCCGCCGGCACCGGCCTCGCCTACACCGGCGCCACGGCGCGCATCAATTACGCGCTGGCCCAGAACGGCCAGCTGCCGCGCATCTTCAAGCACCTCAACGCCGCGCAGGTGCCGGTGTGGTCCATCGTCATCAACTTCGTCATCGGCCTGGCGATGCTGCTGCCGCTGCCGGGCTGGTCGCAGCTCATCGGCTTCATCTCATCGGCAGCCATCCTGTCGCTCGCCTTCGGGCCCGTATCGCTCGCCGCCTTGCGCCACCAGCTTCCCGATCGCGCCCGCCCATTCCGCCTGCAGGGCGGCGTCGCGGTGTCGGCCATCGCCTTCATGCTCGTCGGCTGCATCGTCTATTGGGCGGGCTGGCAGACCAACTGGAAGGTGTTCGCGCTGGCGATCGTCGGCGGCGCCGTGCTCATCGGCCTGCACTACCGGGACAAGCGATCGGCCAAGCTCGACCTGCGCCAGTCGCTGTGGTTCTGGCTGTTCGTCAACGGGCTGGGCACGCTGTCATACCTCGGCAACTTCGGCGGCGGTCTCGGCCTGCTGCCCAAGTACGGCGATCTGCTGATCGTCAGTGGCTTCTCGCTGTTCGTGTTCTGGGTGGCGATCCGCGACCGGCTGCCCGACGCCGAAACGGCCAAGTTGCTCAGGTCGGCTGCGTAGCGCCTCCCATGAGGACGCGCACGAGGGCGACGAGGGTCGCCGTGCCCCACACGAACTCCAGCAGCACAAACGGCATAAAGTCGATCATCCACGACGACGTGCAGGCGAGAATGGCGCCGACGAGGTTCAGACCCAGGTAGGCAACGCTGTCGGCCCTGAGCATCTTGGCGAGATTGAGCACGAAGGCGAGCAGCAGCAGCCCCACCCCGATGGACCCGATGGCGGTCGATAGTTCCATGACAATCCTATGCCGTTGCGCCGTGTTGGCCGGCATCTTGGCGTTCAAGGCGCGCCGGTCAAGGCAACAGCCGATTTGACAATCGAGAAGCTACTGCTGACGGCGATGGCGCACCGCGTATAATCGGCGCCGGGATCAGCATCGGGACTGGCCAAGGGACGGGGCGACGGGGACACGCAATGAAGCTGACGCCGATGCGCTTTACCACCATCGAGGGGACGGACGTCGCCGTGCACGTGACCTCGCCTGCCGATGCCAAGCGCGCCATCAAGGAGCTGCGGCACCGCAAGAAGGAAGTCGGGTTGCATCGGCGCGTGCTGGTGCGCCAGCAAAAGGCGGCGCAGAAGGAGGAGGTGCGCAGCGAGCGGGCCAGCGCCGAACGCGCGCGGCGGCGCGGCGTCATCGCTTCGGTAACGCGCGTTGCCAGCCTCTTTCGCAAGGAGAAGCCGATCTACGATCTGGCGTCGATCCAGCAGGAGCTACAGATGACCGACGACGTGATGCACAACATCGACGAGTGCATCCTGCAGATCGAGGGCAAGTTGCTGCTCGGCAGCTAGGCTGGGCGCGCCGAGGCTCAGGCGCGCTTTGGTTTTTTCTTAGCAGGGCGGGGCCGAGCGGTTGCTCGCTTCGCCGTGTTGAGCGCGACGGCGGCGCGGATCAACGCCTTCAATGCCTTTTCATCGATTTTGCCGCCTTCGTGGATATCGATGGCGCGCCGCACGTTGCCTTCGAGGCTGGCGTTGAAGAGGCCTGAGGGGTCGTCCAGGGCGGCGCCGTTGGCGAAGGTCAGCTTCACCACGGCCTTGTACGTCTCACCGGTGCAGATGATCCCGTCGTGCTCCCACACCGGCACGCCGTGCATTCCGTTCGACGGCTTTTTCCATTTCACCTCTTCGACCACGTCAGGGTCAGCCTGGAGGATGATCTTGCGCACTCGCGCCAGCGTCTCGCCCCGCCAATCACCCAGCGCTGCGATCCGCTCGTCGATGAGCTGGGAGGGGGACGGTTCGCCCTTTGCTTCATTCGCGCCGCTCTTGTTATTCTTCATGGCGTTCTCGTTGGCCCGAGATAGTCACTCGAGATCGCGCTTGCACTCTCCAGAGCGACAAAGGCTCGATTGAAGAACAGGCAGCCCAGGCCAAAGAAGCAGTCGCGCTGTAGTGTGTGTTTGGCATCGTCCACTACTCCCAGAATTTGCAGGGCCCGGCCCGGCCGCCATCTGCAAGATGCGTGCATTTAATGCTGCCCACCTGCCGGAGTCCTTTACTAAGGCCGCGTCATCTATGAAGTTAGAGAATGCCGGATTATCCATGGCACACCTCCTTGGGCACCTTGTAGTTCGCTCACATCCGCTCGCCCGGCAATTTGCTGGCTTGCTTCACCCAGGCGGCGAATTGGGCTTCGTCGAGCGCGTCGTCCTCGCGGATGTTGAGGTAGCGCGTGTGCTTGGTGGTGGACTCGCCGGCCGGGACGGGACGCAGCAACGCGCCGCGGAAGAAAGCCACCTTCACGTATTTGGCGAACACATGGATGCTGAGGAACCAGCCGTTATCTTCGCCCGGCGCCCCAACCCCGTACAGCGGCGAGTTCCATTTGACCCCCTTGCGCACGCCGGGAACGGCACGCGCGATCAGCGCGTCGAGGCGGCGGCAGATGTCGCGCTTCCAGCCCGGCACGGCGGCGATGTAAGCCTGCACCGGCGCGTCGCCGTAGCCCTTGGCGATCTGCGGGTTGCCGCCTGAGAGAAGCTTCGGCTTGGCGGAGGCTGGCTTGCTGCCGGCCTTCTTCGCAACTTTCTTGGCGACCTTCGCCGAATTCTTGGACGTCTTGCTCGTCATGGCGCTTCTCCGCCGCCGAACCTGCAATCACGAGCCCCAAAACGCAATCGGGAGCCCGAAGGCTCCCGAGACGCAGCAAGCAGTTGTCCGTAGCCTCCGTTAGGCGGCCACGATATTCTCGTCGGCCGGGTCGCGCAGCACGTAGCCGCGGCCCCAGACGGTTTCGATGTAGTGCTGACCACCAGTCGCCGCCTGCAGCTTCTTGCGCAGCTTGCAGATGAACACGTCGATGATCTTGAGTTCCGGCTCGTCCATGCCGCCGTAGAGATGATTAAGGAACATCTCCTTGGTGAGCGTCGTCCCCTTACGCAGGGAGAGCAGCTCGAGCATCTGGTATTCCTTGCCGGTCAGATGCACACGCGCGCCGTTAACGTCGACCGTCTTGGTGTCAAGGTTGACGCGCAGGTCGCCCGTCTCGATGACGGACTGTGCGTGACCCTTGGAGCGCCGCACGATCGCATGGATGCGCGCGACGAGCTCGTCTTTGTGGAACGGCTTGGTCATGTAGTCGTCGGCGCCGAAGCCCAGACCGCGAACCTTGTCCTCGATGCCGACAAGGCCGGAGAGGATAAGGATCGGTGTCCCGACCTTGGCGACGCGCAAGGTCTTAAGGACCTCGTAGCCGCTCATGTCTGGAAGATTGAGATCAAGAAGGATGATGTCGTAGTCGTATAGTTTACCGAGGTCGACGCCTTCTTCGCCCAGGTCCGTCGTGTAGACGTTGAACCCTTCGGACTGAAGCATCAGTTCGATGCTTTGCGCCGTTGCACTGTCGTCCTCGATCAAAAGGACTCTCATGGTCGTTCCTCTTAGTCCGCGCCGCTGCCCAGAAGCCTGAAGAAAGCGCCCGCTTCTCTTCAAGCTAAGCCATCGTTAGGAATTTACCCGTCGAAAGTTAACAAACCCTAATTAAGTCTTGCTCCGCGACCCAAGACTCTAACTAACCTGGTTACGGAGACGCCCACGCGACTGCCCGCTTAGGCCGGAAGCCGCAGCTTTCCTGCCCAAAACAAGGCTACTCGCGGCCCCTTAGGGCCACGCCGCCACGCGGTAAATATGTGCTGGTATGCCGCCGGAACCCGCGAACTCAGAACGGCGCGCTTCCCTGGCCTTTTTCCCTTGCGGGGTGCCCTCAGCCTGGGATGCGCCGGTCGAGCCCAATGCGCTTACGAATCAAGAGGTAACAGAATTCGCGGGGGGGCCCTAGCCTTCCACAGCCATTTTTTCGCCCCAATGAGACGATTAGCGAATAGATTGATCTTCGCGTTGCTTTACCGCAACTTAATGGCAGCGTGTCAGATTTGGTGCGAACATTGTGCGCCGCCCGTCTGCACCTCTGCGGCGCTCATCCAGGTTCTGCTCGTCGGGACACGTGGCGCGTCCCTAAGCCGGTGCTGGCACGGTTCTTGTTTATGTCGCCAATAGAGTTCGAATTGGTCCGGGGTATCGAACCATGAAAGCACGTGAGTCAGCGCTCAGGTTGAAGCGCTTCGCAGCCGACGAGAAGCAACGCAAAGTCGCCGATCTCGAGCACATGATCCGTGAATTCGACGGCATGGCGAGCGATCTCGATCGCCAGATCAAGGCCGAGGAAGACCGCACCGGCGT
>JBDTOR010000149.1:0-6221 GCA_039933175.1 Hyphomicrobium sp.
CAATACCGTCGACTAGCTTGACCAAAAAGAACGCGGCGCCGGACGGGAGTACGGCGCCGCGCAGATGACTTCATTGCGTGCGGGATTACGCGGCCTTGGCGGCCGAGGTCTCGAACGGAACGGTGGCGATCGTCTTCAGGATCTGCGAGGCGATCTGGTAGGGGTCGCCCTGCGAGTTCGGACGGCGATCCTCAAGATAGCCCTTGTAGTCGTTCTTGATGAACGAATGCGGGACGCGGATCGAGGCGCCACGATCAGCCACGCCGTAGCTGAACTTGTTCCACGGTGCGGTCTCGTGCTTGCCGGTCAGGCGCTTGTCGTTGTCGGGACCGTAGACGGCGATGTGCTCCTGGATATTCTTCTCGAAGGCCGACATAAGGGCCTCGAAGTAGGCCTTGCCGCCGGTCTCGCGCAGATAGGTCGTCGAGAAGTTGGCGTGCATGCCCGAGCCGTTCCAGTCGGTGTTGCCGAGCGGCTTGCAGTGATACTCGATGTCGATGCCGTACTTCTCGGTGAGGCGCTCCAGCAGGTAGCGGGCCATCCACATCTCGTCGGCGGCCTTCTTGGAGCCCTTGCCGAAAATCTGGAATTCCCACTGGCCCTTCGCCACTTCGGCGTTGATGCCCTCGTGGTTGATGCCGGCTGCGAGGCAGAGGTCGAGGTGCTCCTCTACGATCTTGCGCGCGACGTCACTGACGTTCTTGTAGCCGACGCCGGTATAGTAAGTTCCCTGTGGCGCGGGATAGCCGGCGGAGGGGAAGCCGAGCGGGCGCCCGTCCTTGTAGAAGAAGTATTCCTGCTCGAAGCCGAACCAGGCGCCGGAGTCGTCGAGAATGGTCGCGCGCTTGTTGGTGCTGTGCGGCGTCACGCCGTCAGGCAACATGACTTCGCACATGACGAGCACGCCGTCGGTGCGGGCCGGATCCGGATAGTGGGCAACCGGCTTCAAAACGCAGTCCGAGTTGCTGCCTTCGGCCTGCTGGGTGGAGCTGCCGTCAAAGCCCCACAGCGGCAACTCCTCGATGCTCGGGAACGAGCTGTACTCTTTGATCAGCGTCTTGCCGCGCAGGTTGGGAACCGGCGTGTATCCGTCGAGCCAAATGTACTCGAGCTTGTACTTCGTCATTGCTGAGTCTCTCCTAGTTTGACGACGTGAAGGTTGGGACATCCCTGGTGCTCGTGCGGGGGGCCGATACGGCCCCGGCGACGAGCGTCTGTGGTCTCACGTGACGCGGATCGGATCCGGGTCGCGTGATGCAGGCCGAGATCGCGCAACCAGACCTCGAGACATCTCACCGACCATCCGACCTCCCCGCGCATTTCGGTGCAAACTCGTCCGGAACTCAGCGCGTTGCGCGGAACCGGTGGCGGTTGAATGAGTTCACCTTGGAGGGGGATGCTATCGAAAGATGCAATTTCTGGCGTGCCCATAATGTGGGCAATTGCTGACCTTTATTTGTGCAGCAGGGCAGTTTTGAATCGGATTGGGGGTCCCAACATGAGATGATCCGGATCAGCGTTCCTGACGCTGACAAGGAGACGAAAGAGAAACAGAGAAAGACGAGCTATGACCACGCAACTGCATCGCCCCACGGCGAAGATCTACACGTTCCCCTCCGGCGGCCGTGCGCCTCCGACCCAGTACCGTGAAGTTCGCAAGTCGACGTCTCAAGCCTCGGCCGCGCGCACCACCCATGACGAGCGGGTGGCCAAGGTCGAATACGGTCACTGCTGGTATCACGACGCAGCCGTCCAAGAAGCCGAAGAGAGCTGGGAGCGCTAAACCGCGCGTTTCCGGAAATGTCCGTGCGTGGCGCCGAGCGGGCGTCACGCTCCGCCAGGGGAGACGCCACGCCCCATGATCCAAGTGGCCCTACGCGCCGAAGATGGACCACTCCATCTGCTTGCTCAGGCGCTCCAGTGCTAGCTGACCGAGCTGCGAATTCCCCGAAGCATCGAGCCCCGGCGACCAGACGGCGATAGAGGCTTTCCCAGGCGCGATCGCCAGGATGCCCCCGCCGACGCCGCTCTTGCCCGGCAGGCCAACGCGATAAGCAAACTCTCCCGACCCGTCGTAGTGCCCGCAGGTCAGCATCAACGCGTTGATGCGGCGCGCCCGCTCCGGGGTGACCACCGGCAGCACCGTCGACGGGTTGGCGCCGAAGTGCATTAGAAAGCGGCCGGCCGCGGCGAGCTGCCGGCACGACATGGCAATGGCGCAGTGGTGGAAGTAGACACCCAGCGTATGCTCGACTGGATTTTCCAGCACCCCGAACGACTTCATGTAGTTGGCGAGCGCCGCGTTGCGGTAACCCGTGCGCAGTTCCGACGCCGCCACCTCCTGGTCGATGACGATCGATGGGTCGGCGGCCAGAAACTGCATGAAGCGCAGGATCTCGCCCAGCGCCTCGCGCGGCTGATGGCCCGCCAGGATCGCATCGGTGACGGCGATGGCGCCGGCATTGATAAACGGATTACGCGGAATACCCCGCTCGCGCTCCAGCTGGACGATGGAGTTGAACGGGCTTCCCGACGGCTCGCGCCCGACCCGCTCCCAGAGCCGGTTGCCGATCTTGCCGAGCGCCAGCGTCAGCGTGAAGACCTTGGATATGCTCTGGATCGAGAACGGCACGTCGCCATCGCCGCCCGAGACCACGTTACCCTCCGCGTCGATGACGACGAGGCCGAACGACCTGGGATCGACGCGCGCCAGCTCCGGAATGTAGTCCGCCACCTCGCCGCGATCCGGCATCTGCCGCATCTCGTCGACGATCTCACTGACGATAGTCTGCAGCTTCGACATGGAGCGCCGCCGGGCTGGAAGTTGGCCGGGCCGCACAATGCGCGCACACCGATCAAGTGAAAAGAGCGCCTCAAGCCGCACGTGAGTACGCAAGCAAGGTACGGACGCTTGGCTCGGCGCTGTGTACGGGCGGTCAACCGGCGCGCGGAAATTCCAGCGTAACCGTCAGCCCATCGGAATGCCAAGCGGCGTCGAACTTGCCATGCAGCTGCATTGCAGCCGTCGCCAGGAGCTTCTCGCCGAAGCCTGCCGGGCCCGGTTGCGTCGTCTCCGTGCCCGCCTCGTCCCAGCGCAGTATGATTTGCCCGTCCTGCGTAGCCTCCCACCGGAGCGTCACCTTCGACTGCCGACGAAAGGCGCCGTACTTGGCGGCGTTGGTCGCAAGTTCGTGCAGAAACAAACACACTGGAGTCACCTGCTGCTGACGCAGGCTAATGGCCGGTCCCGCCACATCGGCATCCGAGCCCGGCGCGCAGTACGGCAGAAGCAAGCGGGAAGCGAGACCGTGCAGGTCGACATCGTCGCTTTGCGACATCAGCGAGTCGTGCGCCCGTGCCAGGGCGATCAATCTGCCCCCAACTTTGGCGGTCAAATCATCGATGGACGTCGCGTCCTTACGCGACAGCTGTACCAGGGCAGCAGAGACCGACAGCGCGTTCTTGACGCGATGATGGTATTCCTGCGCCAAGATTGCATTTTGCTCGGCGAGGGTTGCTGCCCGCAACGCCTCAATGCGCAATTCGATTTCGTCCTCGACGATTTTGCCGAGGTCGAACATCAGCTGCAAATCATCCGGCGACCAATCCCTCGGTTGTCTGTTGATCGCGCAGAGCGAACCCAGAACCTCACCATCCGGACTGGTGATCGGGACTCCGAGGTACGAGATAACTCCCAGGTCGACGACGGCGGAGTTCGTCGCCAGGATCGCGTCCTTGCGAGCGTCGGCGATCATAAGCGACTTCTTCGAAGCGACGATGTGCTTGCAGAAAGAATGCGACAGCGGCGTCTCGCGGCTCGTCGCATAGGGCTCACCAAGACCGCACTGGCTCTTGAAGAATTGGCGGCCGGAATCGACGAGGCTGACCAGCGTCGTTTCGCTCGTCAGCAGCTTCGCGGCCAACTTGGTGATGCGGTCGAATGCGGCCTCAGGAGGAGTGTCCAGCAACTTGCTGCGTGCGAGCGCATAAAGCCGAGTGGGCGAGTGCACCTCGGGATCGTCATACGCTGCAATCGGCTGAGCCGGAATACGCACCTGCGCCATCGCCCGTGTGAATACGTGGAAACTCCAATTCACGCAATGCATTGAGCCACGTGGCGGACGGAAGCGTGGGTCCCGGCTTTAGTCGAAAACGGATCAAGCATGCCCGGCTGCATACGTGTCGCCGTACTCCGGCCCCTACATGCTGTTCCCAACAGGATCGACCTGGCCGAGAAGTTCTCCCCAAGCCAACTGGCTCGCCCCCTTTAGATCCGGTTGTTCCGCCTGGGCAAACTGGAATACAGGGTTGGCGTACGAAACGGCACGTCGGCGCGGGATTTCATCCGATGATCGCTCGCCACCGCAAGCTCCTCAACGACCTGGGCGACGCCTTCTGGGTCATTCCCGGAGTGATGGTCATCGCTGGCGTCGTTGCCGCCTACGTGTTCGTTCGCATCGATCACATCCAGGCCGCCCCGCAGGGGCTCGTGGAAGACGCGTGGCTCTACCGCGGCGGTCCGGCCGGCGCGCGGGCCGTGCTCGGCGCCATAGCCTCCTCGACCATCGCCGTCGCCGGAACGGTGTTCTCGATCACTATCGCGGCGCTGTCCCTAGCCTCCGGGCAGATGGGGCCCCGCCTTTTGCGCAATTTCACTCGCGATCGCGGCAACCAGATCACACTCGGGGCCTTCATCGGCACCTTCGTCTATTCCCTCATGGTGTTGCGTACAGTCCGCTCGCCGGACGAGGGCGAGTTCGTCCCGCACCTGTCGCTGACCGTCGCCATCCTGCTGGCGTTCGTTTGCGTAGCGACGCTCGTGTGGTTCGTCGCCCACATGGCCGAGCGCATCAACGTCGACACGGTCATCGACCTCGTCAGCACCGACGTGCAGGCTGGGATCGCCCGCCTCAGCGTCAATACGCGACCGCAGCAACCGCCGGCGCCCGAATTCTGGCACGACGCAGCACCCATCCTCGACCGCCGCTGCGGTTACCTGCAGCAGCTCGATACCGACAGCCTCGCCGCCTGGGCCTTTGCCAATCACGCCGCGCTGCGGCTGCTCGTGCGCCCCGGCGACTACGTGTTCCCCAATACGCCCATCGCTCTCATCAAGCCACGCATGGACGGCGCCGGCGATGCGATCCTGGAGGCAACCGCGCTCGGCGCGCAGCGCCGCGGCGATGTCGATGTCGATTACACCGTCGCGCAGCTCGTCGAGGTGGCGGTGCGCGCACTGTCCTCTGGCGTCAACGATCCGCAGACCGCCATCAGCGTGCTCGACCGGCTTGGCGCGGCGCTGTGCAAACTCGCCGGCGCGCAATTGGTGAACGGCGTCACGGCGGTGCATGGGCGCCCCGTGCTCGTGGTGCCGGTGATCGACTATGAAGGTTTGGTCGACGCCATGCTGCAGATGATCCGTCAGAACGCCGCCGGGCGGCCGCCAGTACTCAACAAGTTGCTGCAGGTGCTGACCGCCGTCGCCGGCTGCGAGCGCGACCCGCTGCGCGTCGCGATCTTGCGCCGCCACGCCGATCGCATCATGGCCGACGCCGAGCGTACCGTCGCCTCGCCCAGCGACCTGGAGGAAGTGCGCCGCAAGTACGCGAAGTTCACCGCTCTCGCCAATGCCGGCAGCATCGCCGCGGCATTGGTTGGCTGAGCGTCGATCGATCGTCCACGACTGAAATGTCGGAGGGGGAAACCCCTGCAACGCCGTGGGTCCATAATCCTGCTGCGGGGGCAACCGCCGCTCAAAAAAAGCGCGGCGATGAGCCCTTAAGAGCGCGTGGCGCTCCACACGCCCGAGCACAGGCCGGACGGCCCCTTGCCGTGCCACTTGCCGCTGCCGCGAACGTGGGTGAACCGCCCGGTCCCCAGGGCGACGCGCGGGCCGGCCAGGGCTTTCAGCGAGACGCTCCCCGACGCCGATACGCGGCCGCCCAGGCTGATCGAGTAGAAGGCGAAGGATCCGCCGGTCGAATGGATGCGCCCGCCGGTGATGCCCATGCCGATCGGGATGGTGCCGCAATGGCCGCGCGTCGTCACGGCGGTCATGCTCCAGTTGCCGTCGAACTTGGCGGCACTGGCGGGCTGCGCGAAATAAAGGATTGCGACAACGGATAAAAGCGCGAATGCGTACTTGCGATTGCCAATCATGGGAGTCCCCATTCGAGTGTTGTTGCGCTCGTCAATTCGAGCGTCCCCGCCGGCTTGCGCAG
>JBDTOR010000150.1:0-6166 GCA_039933175.1 Hyphomicrobium sp.
CACGGCGGCGTCAGTCATGGCCATCGCATCCGCCACGGGTGCGCTGGCGCAATCGGCTGCGGAGCCGGCCCTCGCCGAGGGCGAGCTGCCGCTACTCACGGTCGAGACGACACCGAAAAAGACCATTAAAAAGAAGCCGACCTCGGAACCGCAGGCGGCGGTGACGAAGGAGACGAGCCCCGTCGCCGATCCGGAGGCGCCCGTCGTTTTCTCGGCCAATAGAACGCCGACCGACGCAGCCAAGGTCGGCTCCAGCGTTTCGGTCATCACCGAGAAGGACATCGACGCCCAGTCGAAGACATTCCTGCAGGATTATCTGCAGCAGGTGCCGGGCGTCAGCATCTCGACGGCAGGCGGATTCGGGCAGACGACGACGTTCAGGTTGCGCGGCTTAAGCCAGAACTACGTCAAGGTTCTGGTCGACGGCATGGACATGAGCGACCCGTCCAGCACACAGACGGCGCCTGCGTTCGAGCACCTGCTTGCCGGTGACGTGGCGCAGATCGAGGTGCTGAAGGGCTCGCAAAGCACCCTCTACGGCGGCGATGCGGTCGCCGGCGTCATTTCCATCGACACCAAGTACGCGACGCAGCCTGGGTACTTCCAAAGCGGCGGGGCGGAGTATGGCTCCTTCAACAGCTGGCGCGGCGCATACTCCGCCGGTTACGCGGCGCAGAACGGCAGCAATGTCGCCTTCACTATCCAGGGGCTGGACACCGGCGGCATCTCCGCGGGCGCAAAGGGAACCGAGGACGACGCCTACCGCAACGCGACCGTCTCGGGCCGCGGCGAATTTAAAGTGTCGGACGCGATGACGGTGTTCTTCGCGGGGAGGGCCATCGAAGCGCACACCGAGTACGACAATTTCGACGGCAACGATAATTTCGACAATAGCGACTACGAGCAGCAGGCTGGCCGCGTTGGCACCAACATCTCGCTGTTCGACGGGAAGTTCGTCAACACCTTCGCCATTCAGGGCATGCAGCTGCAGCGTGACTTTTCCACCGGCTCCTGGTTCGACGGCGAGCGCGTCAAGGGCGAGTACCGCGGCGTCCTAAGCTTTAACAAACAGCTGGCGCTAGTCGCCGGCGCCGATTGGGAGCGCAACGGGGCCACGAGCAGTGGCGCCCCCATCCACCACGAGGTTGACGTGGTCAGCCCCTATGCGCAGTTCATCGTCGAGCCAATCGACGGGCTGATCCTGACGGCTGGCGGGCGTATCGACAGCCACAGCACGTTCGGCGAATACGACACCCACCGGATGACCGCCGCATATCTCGTTCCCAACACCGAAACGAAGTTCCATGCGAGCTACGGCACCGGATTCCGGGCACCCAGCCTCAACGAGCTTTACGGTCCGTTTGGCGGCAATGCCAACCTTAACCCCGAAACAAGTGAGAGCTGGGACGCAGGCGTCGAGCAAGGGTTCATGCATAACCAGTTCGGTGTCGGTGCGACCTACTTCTCGATCGAGGTGACGGATCAGATCGGGTTCGTGAGCGACTTCCTCGCCCCGTGCCCGCCCTGCGGAAGCTATGTGCAGGTGCCGGGTGTGACGAAGACCGATGGCGTCGAGCTGACCGCATTTGCCAAGCTGACTTCGACGACGGTGCTGAATGCCGGGTACACCTACACGGGCTCCACGGAGCCGGACGGCACACGACTGACGCGCCTGCCTCGTCACAGTCTTGTTGTCGGCATCACAGCGCAACCTATCGACAAGCTGAGCGTCAACGTGACGGGACAATATGTTGCCGACACCTTAGATACGGATTTCAACGTCTTTCCGTCGCCGGAGGTTCAGGTCGACGACTACTTCCTGCTCAGTGCCAAGGTCGGTTACGAGGTTCTGCCCGGCGCGGTCGCCTACGTGCGCGGTGAGAACCTGCTCGACCAGAACTACACGACGGTGATCAACTACGCCAACCCGGGGCTGGCTGTTTACGGCGGCGTGCAATTCGCCTTCCCGAAGTAGCTAGCGCTGCTGAGTTTGCGAACTCGGCGAAGGGCCCGTTGCCGTCCGGCAGCGGGCCTTTTCGTAGGGGAATCGATTTCTCCGACATTGCGTGTAAGGGGTCTGGGGTTCGCCCTCTTGCGGCACCAACCAAACCGATATTTTTCAGCACCTACAGTCGTTCACGTCCCGCCTTCGCAGCGTTGGCCGCACCGCCACTCATCGCCGCCGAGGTCAGAAGTTCGGCCGTCAGCCACCCTTGCAGATATCCGGCGGCTCGCACCGCGGCACTGTCAGGCTCGTCGAACGCCGCCAGCAATTCGCACAGGGCGTCGAAGCGGACGCCGCGGCTGGCTTCGGCCCACATCATCGCCTCTTCGTACGGCATGACCCGTACCATCGGCGTAACGCCTTGCCGCCAAACTATGAGATGCTCCGGGCTGGCAAGGCGCGCCGCTGCGCCCGGCGTGCCGCCATCCTTGAGGGATTTCCAGATCGCGAACGCATTCGTCCCGGCGCGCAGCATTGCAGCCGACGGTTGGGGTACGAAGACCAGTCGCCCCCAATCTTCAGGCGGAAACTTTGCGAGGTCGGCAAATCCGAGCACCGGGGCGTCGATGGCATCGAAGGCGTCGGAGACGGCCCGTTCGATGCATGCCACGTCGGGCAGCACGCGGCTCCTGAAGGCGGCGTCTTGCTCGGCGAGGAAGGCGGGAAAGCCGGTGCCGAACCACCGCGCGTTTTGATTGCGCGAGGGGTGCGCCCCGATATAGGCGCGCGCAAGAGCGGAAAAGTCGTCATCGCCGACATAGGCGTGGAGCAGGGGATATTCGTTCATCAGCACATCGACGAGCCGGCTGGCGTAGGCATGCCGGTAAACGCCGAACAGAATGTCGCGCGTGGTGTGCGAGTTATCCATCAGCGACGCGAGGATGGCATCGTCGCCCGATAGGATTGCCGACTGCAGCGAATCCTGGACTTCGCTCAGCGTCGGTGCCAAAGCCGCCGGCGACACTCGCGGCAATTGCTTCACGGCCTCGGCCTCGTCTTCAACTCGGGCAGCATCTCCTCGGCGATTGAGCGGGCGACGCTCAGCTCTGCCACCAGCTCGGCCAGCGGCGGGATATTGGCGTCGCGCTCGATGATCGTCGACACGGGCCCGAACCGCCTGACGGCAGCGCGATACAGCTCCCACACGGGCTCGGGAACGAGCGCATCATGCGTGTCGATGATGTGAGTCATGTTGTCTTCGTGGCCGGCCAGATGGAACTGCACGACGCGATCGGCGGGGATGCCGTCGATGAAGGCGTTGGCGTCGTAATCGTGATTGAAGGCGCTGACGAAGACGTTGTTGACATCGAACACCAGCCAGCAGCCGGTCCGTTTCGCCAGTTCGGCGATGAATTCCCACTCCGGCATTTCGGAGTGCGCAAACTGCACGTAGGTCGAAACGTTCTCGAGCGCGAGCGGCCGCTTCAGATGATCCTGCACCTGGTGCACGCGCGTGACGATATGATCGAGTGCTTCGCGCGTGTAGGGGATGGGCAGCAGGTCGTGGAGGTTCACGCCATGCACGCCGGTCCAGCACAGGTGGTCGGACACGAACACCGGCTCGACGCGGTCGGCGAGCGATTTCAAATCTGCCAGGTACTGAGGACTGAACGGCGTGGTCGAGGCGATGGATAGCGATACGCCGTGCAGAACGACGGGGTAGCGGGCGCGGATGCGATCGAGCATGCGCAACGGCTGTCCGCCTGGAACCATGTAATTTTCCGAGATGGCTTCGAACCAATCGACGGCTGGGTCGCCATCGAGGATGTCGGCATAGTGCTGCGCGCGCAGGCCTAGCCCGAACCCCAAGTAGGGTGGGCGGTCTTGAGACGGCGCCAATGCCTGTATCTCCGCAACGGACGCGGCCGCCTTCGCCATGGGCTGCTCCTCAATGCTCACGAGTTCCTGCAACACGGCCCTCTCGATCGAAGCGGAAGTAATAGGAAAGCGGCCTCGGCGAGGCCGCTTTCCAGATCAGCCGGGATTACTTCGGCATCTCGAACTTGGCGCCCTCGACCTTGGCACAGTCTTCCTTGGTGCTCTCGGTGAAGCCCTGGCCCTTGCACGCATTCTGCCCCTTGCAGGCATTGCCCGCGCCCTTGCAGGCGCCGTGGCCCTTGCATGCGTTGGCGCCCACGCAGTGGCCCATGGCTGCGTCCGCTGCGTAGGCGGCGGGGGCGACGGCACCGGCGAGCAGCATGGCGGCGGCGACGGCGGCGAGCGATGCGCCCGACGTGACAGAAATCTTCATGGCTTCTTCTCCTGGATATTTTCTGACAAGGTCCGGGCAAGCACGGACGCATCCCTCCCGGATGACTTTGGTCTAGGCGTCCAGTCGAAGATACGGACGAGCCCCGGTCCTTGTTTCAGTTAAATTTCGCCTTTTCGGAAAATGAACCATCGACTGGCGCGGCGTCGACGATTGTGGCAGGCGGAATTTCCTCGCGTACCAAGTCTGCAGGTCAATTGTAACGGTCGAATATGCGGCGACGTAGAGGCATCGAGCCCAACGCGTCGTGATCACGGCGCTGCCGGCTTCCGCAGTTGATCCAATAGGGTGGGAACGGGGCATGGCCGCTATGAATACGACAGTTGCGCCCAACAAATCAGGTGCGGTGGCCTCGTTGGTCGATTGGCTGATCGACATGCCAGCGCGGCGATCTGCGATTTTCCAGTGGTTGCCGCCTCTGTTCGCGCGCATCGTCGTCGGCTGGGTGTTTATGTGGTCGGGCTGGACCAAGCTAAACAATCTTTACCCGACCGCAGACTTCCCGGGCATGATCTCCCGCTTCGCCGAGTGGGGAATACCCTACCCAGGCATCATGGCGCCGTTTGTGTCGGGAGTGGAATTTTTCGGCGGCCTGCTTTTGTTGATTGGTTTGTTCACGCGCCTCGCTGCGACGCCGCTCGTCATCGTGATGATCGTTGCCGTCGTCAGCGCCAAATGGGCTCAAGTCGACAGCCTCGAGACGCTCCTTGGCTTTGAGGAGGTGGCGTACATGGCGCTGTTCGGGTGGCTCGCCGTACAGGGCCCCGGCCCAATCTCTATCGATCACCTGCTGCAGCGAAAATTCGGCAGCGGCGCTCAGTGAGCCAATGAGGGAGCGCGCGCTGTCACGCGTCCGACATCACTTGCTCAAGGAAGTTCACAGCCGCTGACACGCCATTCTCGGCCCTGACTTTCTTGCCCAGCGTCGCGGCGGCCTCGCGCATACGCGCGTCGTCCATTGCCTCGATGGCGTTCGCCAGTGCGTTCGCAGTCAGCGTCTTGCGCTCCAGCGGCGGTGGAGCGATGCCAAGGCTCTCGACGCGGCGCCCCCAGAAGGGCTGATCGCCGAAGAACGGACACACGACCATGGGCTTTCCGGCCCTGATCGCCGCCGCCGTCGTCCCCGCGCCGCCGTGATGCACGACCGCGTCCATCAGCGGGAAAAGCGTCTCGTGCGGGGCACCGGTTATGACGTGCACGTGGTGCGCTGTCGTCCGGCCGGAAATTGCGCCGCCGCCAGTTGCCAGCAGTCCGCGCTTTCCCGTTTTCGCCAACGCTTCGACAACCATCTCCGCCAGGCCCTCCGGATCTAGGCCGGGCATGCTGCCGAAGCCGACGTATACGGGCGGCGGCCCATCGCGAAGGAAAGCCGCGAGGGCTGCGTCCGGCGTCCAACCGGCACCGTCGAGGAACCAATAGCCGCTCACCAGCACGTCTCGTCCCCAGTCGGCAGGCCGCGGCACAACATGCGGGCTGTAGGCATAGATCGTTGCGGCCGTCGGCCTTGCGGCGCTCTTCCGGCTTAAGCCGAGCGCCGTGCTCCGCCAGTCGCCGATCATTCTCCCGAACAGGAGCGTGGAGCCGCCGGAGACCAGCCTGTGACTGATGCGATTGAGTGGTCCCAACGACCCGAACGGTAGCATCGGGGTCGGAAAGTCCGAAGTCGGCGTGAACCCGGGGAGCGGGGATGCGAGGACAGCGGGCCGGCCGAGCTTCTCGGCGATATGCGGGGCGGCGAGGGCCTTCGGATGATAGACGACGATATCGGGTTCGAAGGACCTTGCGGCATTCCATTCGGCGTCGAAGAGCTGGCGCATCATCGGCCGCACATGCTTCAGCAGTTTGAACCCCGCGCCGAAACCGCGGCTGCCGGCTACGGCCGCCTTTCCCTC
>JBDTOR010000151.1:0-6091 GCA_039933175.1 Hyphomicrobium sp.
CCTTTACTGATATGGCCGCGTGGCGGGCGGCACCAAAGCTTGCGAGTTGTCGACCTTGACGTGCGCGCCGTTGGCCAGCTTGACCTGGCCAGTCGTCACCACCTGCTCGCCTTCCTTGAGGCCGGAGGTGATCGCCACGCGGTCCTGGCGGACCTGGCCGCTCTTCACGAAGCGGCGCTCGACCACGTAAACGGTGTCTTCGGGCTTGGCCGGCGCCGGCTGCCCTTCGAGATTCTTGAGCACGTAGACGCTATCACCGTAGAGGCTGTAGGTGACCGCCGTGCGCGGCACGGTGATAACCTTCGCAGGATTGCCGGCAAGCACCGCGACGTTGGCGAACATGCCCGGCAGCAGCGTGCGCTCGGGATTGGGCAACGTGCCGCGGATCAGCAGCGTGCGCGTTTCCTTCGATACGCGCGCATCCAGCGACGTGACGCTGCCGGTGAACACTTTGCCGGGGAAGGCATCGACGCTCAGCTCGAACTTCTCGCCGACGCTCAGTTTGCCGACGTTTTGTTCGGGCATCGGGAAGTCGACCCAGATCGGATCGAGCGCCTGCAGCGACACCATGGCGAGGCCCGGTGAAATGTACTGGCCGAGTTCGACGTGGCGGATGCCGAGGCGCCCGGCGAACGGCGCAAGTATCGCCTTTTGCCCGATAAGGGCCTTGATACGGTTGAGCGCGGCCTCGGCGGTGTCGCGCTTGGCGCGCGCCGTGTCGACGTTAGCCTCCGAGGCCACCGCCTTGGTCAACAGATCGGATTGCCGCTTGAAGGCGACATTGGCCTCCAGCAAGGTGGCCTGCGCGCTCGCCAGGTCCGCCTGCTCGACAGAAATATCGAGTTGCACCAGCTTGGCGCCGACGTCGACATCCTGGCCGCTCTCGAACCCGAGCCCGGTGACGATGCCGGCGACCTGCGATGCCACGTCGACGCCTTGCGAGGCGATAAGCGTTCCGATCGCCGGCAGGCGCTCGACCCAGTCCTCGATCTTCGTTGCCTCGGCCGTGATCGTCGCCGCCGGCGGGGCCTGCGCGCTCAAGAACTCCTTGATCATCTTCGGCTTGAAGACGAGCTGGAAATAGGCGAGCCCGCCGAACAACAGGCCGATGATGATGAGAGCAATAAAAAAGCGCTTGATCATAACCCCGTCCCCAGAAGCAGGCACAGCGGCATCGAGGCAGCCGCGCCAGTTGCGCGTCTGCTCCGCCGTGAGCGGGCTTTTCTATCGGATTGAGGGTGTCCCGTCAGCCAACGCCGCGTACCCCGCGGTTATCTGCCCGGGCGCAATGTGGTCCGCCGCGTGCGGCAGCGTCAATGACAAAGAAGCCCGTGCGCCTCAGTCGGTCTTTTTGCGCCGGTTGGTGAAGCGGGCATTGCCGAGACCGGTGCCGATGGTCAGCACGCCCCACCTTTCATAATCCTGCATCGACGGCAGCTCGCTCAGCCCCTGCACCACGGCGTCGTTATGAATGACGACAGCCGTCTCATGCTCGTCGATGAGCGGAATTGCCTCGCGGATGCAGTTGGAGAGGTTAAAGCGGCTGCTCTCCCAGTTGCCGGGCAGGTTCTGAGCGCCGGTCTCGATGGAGCCGTCCTCGCGAATGATGCCGGGGCAACCGATACCGACGACGGGCGCCAGGCGCAGTCCTTCCTTGGCGGCGATGGCAACGTGCTCCTTGAGCATGTCGATGAGGCGGCCGACGGCCTCGTCGCGCTTGGTCTTCTCGTCGCCGTGCCGCCACAGGTCGGAGGCGAAGACGGTGGCCTTCGATAGGTCCTTGGCCTTCTTCAGCTTGAGCTCCACGATGCCGACGCGGATGTTGGTGCCGCCGATGTCGACGGCGAGAATGCCATCGTGACCCTGCAGCATCCACGAGGGCATGAGGTGCGCGGCGCCGATGAGACCGGCCTCATCGGGATGATTTTGGATGAGCTCCAGCTCGATCTTGTAGTCCTCGGACTTCAGCAGGACCTCGGTGCGCCCCGCTGCCAGCTCGCCGATGCGGCTCGACCGGAACCCGCCGCCGATCACGATGGCCTCCGTATCGCGCCATGCCGCCGTCTTGAGAAAGCGCTTGATGACAGCGGTCAGCGTCTGGGCGAACTCCTCGATGGCGCTGTGAATGATGCCGCCGGCTTCGGCGTCGCCTTCGGCCAGGAGCTTGTCGAGCTCTTTCTTCGACATCTGGTCGGAAGACTTCTCGCCGAGCGGATCGGCGCCCAGCTTGCGTAGCGGCTCGCGCCACTTTTCCAGCATCTCGTGGAAGGCGCCGCGGCTCGCCTTGTCGCCAACGAACCCATCCTCGTCCTTGATCTCGAGATTGTAGCTGTCGACTTCGACGCTCGGCAGCCGCGTGGCGCCGTGCGCGTTAAGAACCTGACGCTCGTCCGCTGCCATAACGCCCATCGGTCTCCGCCGCGTTTTGGGCGCGGCGCCCTCTGTTGGTAGGCGCTGCAAGTGCCGAACGCCGCTACGCCGGCCAGTAAAACTCGCCGCGACACCAAAGCGTTCCAGGTTATGCAAAAAACCGGAACTTCCCGCGCGATGGCGCCGTTAACCTGCCGGCATCAGGCAAACGAGGCCACTTCCATGTCTTTCGATGACAGCCAGCTCAGCGGCAAGAACGCGTCGTTCTTCACACGCTTCGCACGCTGGTGCTCGCGCGCGGCGGGCACGCCATTCGCTTTCGTCGCCGCCGTCGCGATCGTCCTTGTGTGGGGCATCACAGGACCGATCTTCGGCTTCTCCGATACCTGGCAGCTGGTGATCAACACCGGCACGACCATCGTCACGTTCCTGATGGTGTTCGCCATTCAAGCGTCGCAGAACCGCGATTCCGAAGCCATCCAGGTGAAGCTCGACGAGCTGATCCGCTCGATCGACGGGGCGCAGAACAGTCTGCTCGACCTCGAGGAACTGGAGGAGAGCGCGATTGAGCGGCTGCGTAAGAAGTATCGCGATCTCGCCGCCAAAGCCCGCGACAGCAAAGGTGCGGACAGCGACTGCCCGCCGGCGCCTACTTAAGTCTGGGTGGCTTGCTGCTCGATGCGCTCGGCAAGGCCGGTCAGCCAAGCGATGACGCGCTTTGGATCCTTAAGCTCCACATCGTCATACCCGAACTGCTCACCGGCAACACGCAATCCGGCGCCGCCCAAGCGCCGCGCCGCCGCGAAGGCGGGGATGTCTCCCATATCGTCGCCGATCATGATCGGACGCCGCCCGGCGAACTCCGGAAGCGCGCAGAACGTTTCGAGCGCCGTGCCCTTCGAGTGTCCGGCCGGGATGATCTCGAACAACTTGCGCCCCGGGCACAGCACTAGGCTGTCGGCATACTGCGTTAGCAGCCCGCGCAGTTGCGCTTCGAGCGCGTCCTTGAGGTGCGGTGCCAGCCGGTAGTGCACGGCAAGCCCCGGGCCCTTGGGCTCGGCGATGATGCCGGGGAGCTGCTGCGTGCGGCGCAGGACCTCCTCGACCAGCGAGTTGGGGAGCGCGCTGGCGACGCGTGCAACGGCGCCGCCGTTCGCTGTGCGGATCTCGGCGCCATGCACGCCCGCTCCGATGAGCATCGCCGGCTGGAGCAGCAGATCGATCTCGGCGAGCCGGCGCCCCGTGAGAATCGCAAGTGCGCCACCGAGGCCCTTTGAAACGCGCACGAGCAGTTCGACGAGCCGATCGGGCACAGTGACCTCGCTGGGTGTTGGCGCAATGTCGAGCAGCGTACCGTCGCAATCGAGGAACAAGGCATAGTTGGCGGCATCGCCGAGAAGCAGCTCTGCCGGGCTCGGCGGCGCGCCGTCGGTCCAGCTGGAATCCCGCAGACTGGTGCCGGCTTCGATCTTCACGGCGGTTGCTTCCGAGCTATTGGGCATCACGTGAGCTTTCATAATTTCCATTGGCGTAGACGAACATCCGAGCGGGCGGCAAGCTGACCCTCCAGGGCTTCGTGTCGCAGTAGCCCGGACTGGGTGTCGATGTGGGCGACGACGCTGGCCGCGTTGAGGGTTGCGGCCTTGAGGGCAATTTCCACCGGCCGGCCGAGCGCCACGAAGGCGGCGAACGTTGCGGCCATGGCGTCGCCAGCGCCGGCCGTGCCGGCTACGGTCGCTTCCACCGCCGGACAATAGACGATGCCGCCGTCGGCGCATACGAAGGCGCCGCCGCGCCCATCGGTGAGCATCACATAGCGCGTGCCGAGGCGCCGGAGCGCCGACAAGAATGCCGGCAGGCTCAACTCATAGCCGCCGCCGACGAGGCCGCGTGCCAGCAGCGGCGGAGGCTGCTCGCCCGCTTCCAGCGCCAGCGTCGCACCGCCCTCGCCGAACTTGGCAACGAGGCTCGGCACCAGCGCGTCGGCCTCCGGCCGATTGATGGCGAGGATGTCGATCATGCCGAGGCTTTCGAGGAAGGTGCCGCCGCGCGCCGACAGCTGCCGCACGCCGGCGTTGACGGCAACGAGCGCGCCCGCCTGCTTCGCCTTGTCGATGATGTGCGGGTAGCAGTCGGCGGAGCGGTTCGACAGTCCCGAGACGTAAACCAGATCGGCGATGAAGGCTTCGTCGGCGAGGTCGCGCGGCTCCAGCAATGTGTTGGCGCCGCGAAACGTGAACACGGCAGCGTTGCGGTCATGCGAGGAGATCAGCACCGAGGCGCCCGTTGGCGCGTTGGCGTCGCGGATAACCCACCGTGCCGAGACGCCTTCGGCGGTGAGCCGGTTAAGGATGAGGTCGGCGCGCGCATCGCGGCCCAGCTTGACAAGCACCGCCACGTCGAGGCCGAGCCGCGACAGGGCGACAGCGGTGTTGACAGCGCCGCCGCCGCAGTGCGTCGACACTTCAAGCGCCTCCGTCTTGCGGCCCTCTTCGAGCAGCAGGAATGAGGTCTCGGCGTTCAGCATCGACATGCGCTCGATGCGGTCGCTCTCGATGATGGCGATCGTGTCGATCATGGCGCCGCCGATGGAAAGGGCTTTCATCAAATCACCTTGGGCGGCGGGCTCGAAACCACTCGTCGATGCACCGTGGCGCAGCTCTCCTCAATTGGGACGCATGCGCGGGGAAACGCGTGCGAGCTCGATCTCCTGCAACGCCTTGCGCGCCGCCTCGGACGGCGAGGTTGGAATGGCGAGCGCACTGCGCCGGCCGACACCCTCAAGCGTACTGAGGAACGCGCGGCACCAGAGGAAAGTGTCATGCCGGCGGACGCCATCGAGCAGTGCAAGGTATCGTTCCTGGCGTTCGGTCAGCCCCATTTCGAGCGCCGCCTTGATGGCGTCGGCCATTTCCTCCACGTCGTAGGGGTTGACGATGAGCGCTTCCTTCATCTGCTCGGCGGCGCCGGCAAAGCGCGACAGGATGAGCACGCCGGGATCGTCCGGATTCTGCGCTGCAACGTACTCTTTGGCGACGAGGTTCATGCCATCGCGCAGCGGCGTGATGAAGCCGACACGCGAGTTGCGGTAGACGTCGAACAGCAGTTTGCGCGGCGTCGAGCGATGGATGTACTGGATCGGCACCCAGTCGAGCTCGCCGTAGCGCCCGTTGATGCTGCCGGACAGCATCTCCAGCTCGTGCCGGATATCGGCATAGGCGGCCATGGTCTCGCGCGTCGGCGGCGCGATCTGCGAAAGCGTCACCTTGCGGCGGTAGTCCGGATACTTTTCGAGGAAGCGGCCGAAGGCGCGAAACTTCTGCGGCAAGCCCTTGGTGTAGTCGAGCCGGTCGACGCCCAGGAGGCGGATGGTCGCGCCGGGCTGCTCGCTGCCGCGCTTCGGGCGCATGGCGGTGAAGGAATCGACATCGATGCCGACCGGGAAGCTGGCGATCGACAGCTCGCGGTCGAAAGCCCGGATACGGCCATCCTGCAGGATGCGCCCGAAGACGCCGTCCTGCAGGTAGTCGATGAGGTTGCCGACATCGACCTTGGTCTGCAGGCCGATGAGATCGTAGGAAGCAAGGCCGCGCGCCAGCTCGCGGTGCTCGGGGAGGGCGAGGAAGGTCTGCGCCGGCGGTACCGGGATGTGCAGGAAAAAGCCAATGGGGTTGGTGACGCCGAGCGCCCGCAGCTCCATGCCGAGCGGGATCATGTGATA
>JBDTOR010000152.1:0-6050 GCA_039933175.1 Hyphomicrobium sp.
ACCATTCCCGAAATCGCGATGACATTGCGCATCATGACGGCCCATCCAAGCTTGGTTTTTCACGGCCTCTGGCGGCCGTCGGCGACCCAGACGAGTGCGGGCGGTTCACGTCTGAATTATGACCAGAGGCCCGGCACTTGGCAGCTTCCGCCGCCCTGTTAACCAGTGATGGCGGTCACTTCGCGATAGGCCCAGTCAAGCCAGGGCGTCAGCGCCTCCAGGTCGGCGCGCTCGATGGTGGTGCCGCACCAAACGCGAAGCCCTGGTGGGGCCGTGCGGTAGGCGCCGATGTCGTAGGCCACGCCCTCGGCGGCCAGCAGGTCCACCATGCGGTCGGCGATACGGCGGTGCTCACTGGCACGGGGTTCCGTGAAGCGCAGGCACACCGAGGTGTTGGAGCGCGTCGCGGGATCGACGGCGAGGTTGGCGACCCAAGGCGTGCGCGCGATCCAGTCGAACAGCACGCCCGCGTTGGCGTCGGCGCGGGCCTGCAACGACTTCAATCCGCCGACGCTCTCGGCCCAGCCGAGCGCATCGAGGTAGTCCTCGACGCAGAGCATCGACGGCGTGTTGATCGTCACGCCGGCGAAGAGATCGTCGGGCACGCAGCCATGATCGGCGAGGCGAAACAGCTTCGGCACCGGCCAGCTCGGTCGGTGGGTCGCGAGCCGCTCGAAGGCGCGCGGCGACAGCACGATCATGCCGTGGGCAGCCTCACCGCCGAGAACCTTCTGCCAGGAGAAGGTGGTGACATCGAGCTTCGACCAGTCGATCTTCTGTGCGAACAGCGCCGAGGTGGCATCGGCGAATGTCAGCCCGCGCCGGTCGGCAGCGATCCAGTCGCCGTTCGGCACACGCACGCCCGACGCCGTGCCGTTCCAGGTGAAAACCACGTCGCGATCGAAATCCACCGCGGCCAGATCCGGCAGCCGGCCGTAGTCGGCCTCGAGCAGCCGCACGTCCGGAGGCTTCAGCTCGCCGACGATATCGGCAACCCAGCGCTTGCCGAAATCCTCCCAGGCAAGCACGTCGACGCCGCGCGCACCGAGCATGCTCCACAACGCCATTTCGAAGGCGCCGGTGTCTGAGCCGGGCACGATGGCGAGGCGATAGTCGGCCGGCAGCTCGAGCAGCGCATGCGTCCTGTCGATGGCGAGCTTCAGCCTCGCCTCGCCCGCAGCCGAACGGTGCGAGCGGCCGAGCAACGCCGAGCGCAGGACCTCAGGCGTCCAGCCGGGGCGCTTGGCGCACGGGCCGCAGGAGAAGTTGGGGCTTCCCGGGCGCCGCGCTGGTTTGTCGGTGCGGGTCATGCCGCGCGGTCTAGGAGCCGGCGGCCTTCACGTCAACCGAGCACGCGCAAAGCAAAGGGGCGGCGCGGGGCCGCCCCTCAACAGGTCTAACTCGCGCCAGCCTAGTTCACGTAGAACCGGAAGCCAGCGCGGATCTGGTGCTCGTTGAGGTCACCGATGCCAACCGTCGAGTCGACGTCGGGCTTGAGACTGACCTCCGACCCGCCGATGTGCAGGAAGCGGTAGTTCACGTCGATGGCGAAGAACGAGGAGAAATCATACGACACGCCGGCCATTGCGGCGGCGGCAAACTGCACATCGGTGGTGCGGTTGCCGGCGGCGACGTCGGCGCCTGGAACGGTGGTCGTAAAGTCGAGATTGCGGGTCACCTGATTGACTGCGAAGCCGAGGCCGCCACCGAGGTACGGCGTCCAGGGCGTTCCCGTGCGGATGTCGTAGTAGGCGTTGGCGAGCAGGATGGTCGATATAAACTTCGTCTTGTCGGTAACCGTCGCCGTTGCCGGCCCGGCAGTTGGATCGACGTAGGGACCGGAGGCCGACTGCTCGGCGTTCATGATCGAGTGCACATCGACGGTGAGGTCGGTGCGGAAATGCGGTCCCCAGATGTAGCCGACACCGACACCGCCGGTGAACGAGGGCTCGAAGCTGGTTGACCACCGCGTCGGACCGAATAGCGCCTCGACGAGGTTGGTGCCGAGCACGTCGATCGTAGGCGTGTCGCCGAAGCCGGCGGCGAAGTCGCCGCGGAAGTACCAGTCCGCCTCTTCGACGGGGACGGGGATCGGCGCCGGGACGGGCGTGCGAACGCCCGAGGCGTTGATGCCGTTGGAATAGTAAGGGTCGCCGTCGGCGAGCGCGGGCGATACGAGTGCGCCGAGCAGGCCGGCGCCAAGCGCCAAGGCGAATGAGAATGAGATTGCGATTGCGGTTCGGTTCATAGCGTCGATCCTTGCTTGACGGCTAGGCTGGCCTGGTAGCCGCGCCCGACGTCCTAACTCTGCTCTCAAGGCTGCAGCTCCCGACCGGGCGCGCGCCTCACGCGTAAGCAAACTAGGAAATCGAACTTCGACTGCAGGCGGCCTCGATCGACGCCGGGCCGTGGAAGCCGGGCCCGCGGAGGGGCCCGGCGTAGTGTCGTGAGCAGCGCCTCGAAGGCGCCGGCCGGATTACTTCACCGGCTGGTAGACGACAGCTTCACGCTGAAGCTTGTAGCGAACGCCGAGCATCAGATCGTTGGAGGTGATGTCCTTGATGTGGACGCCGCTGAACGAGGCGGCGCCGTCGTACGTGGTCACGACTCCGCTCTGCGCGCTGCCGAGATTTGCCCAACGATAGGTGAGATCGAGGGTGACCTGCGGGCTCACGTCGAAGCTCGTGCCGGCGTAGAAGGCGTAAGCGAAGTTCGTGGTGGTTTTGTCGGCACCGTAGGCAATGCTCGGCGAGTTCGGGAATTGAAAGGAGTTGATGCCGTCATCCCTCAGGCCTTCAACCGAGATCGAGGCAAAACCAATGCCGGCGCCGATGAAGGGCGTGAAGCCGCACCAATTGCCCATGTCGATGTAGGCGTTGGCGAGGCCGAGCCAGCTCTTGATGTCGGCGGTGTATTCGTTCGCGCCCGGACCGAAGTTGCCGTATGTGTCCTGCCCCAAGAACGTCGCGTCACCGCGGTATTCACCGGTGAGGTCGAAGCGCAGCCAGTGGCGCGCCTGCCAGCCGATGCCGAGACCGAACAGTGGGCTCGACTTGATGTCCTTGTGGTGGACTTCGAAACTATCGTCGAAGCCTTCCGTCCAGATGTTTCCCACATCCGGATTCGCCTGGCCGATGTAGCCCTTGAAATAGATGCCACGATCGGTCGGGGGCGGAGGGGGAACGTCGTAGCCACCCTTGAGACCGCCGTCGTAGATATCAGCTGCCAAAACGGGAGCGCACAAGGCGAGCACGAGAGCCGACCCGAGCGCCGCTCCTAGCAGATAGGAACCGCGATTGGTATTCATGGAACTTCCCCTTCGTCGTCATCACTTACCGCCGGACAAGGCGGCGCTGGTTGGCCAACGCGCTACGTGCTCAGGCGACGACTATGGGCAAGAAGGCTTAAAGACCGCTTAATCGGCGTTTCAAATTGAAACGCATTCACTGCCCGGCGGTAAACGAATCCTTAACGGCGCGCGCGCGAAGACGGCGCGGCGCGGGGGCGCTCGCCGTTGAGTTCCGCTGATTTGTCTTAGCTTTGTCTTACGCCGCCGCGGCCGCGCGCACGGCATCGACGATGTCGCCGACGACGGTGTTCACCAGGCGCTCGTCGTCGCCCTCCGCCATCACCCGGATGACAGGCTCGGTGCCGGACGGGCGGATCACCAGGCGACCGTACTCGCCGAGCTTGGCCTTGCCGGCGTCAATGGCCTTGACGACGCGCGTGTCCTCCAGCGGGCTGCCGCTGGCGTAGCGCACGTTTCTGAGGATCTGCGGCAGCGGCTCGAAACGGTTGGTGACCTCGCTGACGGTCGAGCCGGTGGTCACCACGACGGCGAGAAGTTGTAGCGCCGTTACAAGGCCGTCGCCCGTGGTGACGAAGTCCGACAACACGATGTGGCCCGATTGCTCGCCGCCGACGTTGAACCCGTGCTTGCGCATGTGATCGACGACGTAGCGGTCGCCGACCGGGGTGCGCACCATGTCGAGGCCGATACTCTTTAGATAGCGCTCAAGGCCGAGGTTGCTCATCACGGTGGCGACGACGCCGCCGGCCGTCAGCTTGCCGCTGCGGTGCCAGGTGTCGGCGATGACCGCCATCAGCTGATCGCCGTCGACGATCTCGCCCTTTTCGTTGACGATGACGACGCGGTCGGCGTCGCCGTCGAGCGCGATGCCCACGTCGGCACGCACTTCGCGCACCTTGGCGATCAGCGCCTCAGGCTCGGTCGAACCGCACTTGTCGTTGATATTGCGGCCGTTCGGCTCGACGCCGATCTTGATGACTTCGGCGCCCAGTTCCCACAGGGCCTCCGGCGCCACCTTGTAGCCGGCGCCGTTGGCGCAATCGATGACGATGCGCAGACCATCGAGGCGCAGGTTCTTAGGCAGGGTCCGCTTGGCGAACTCGATATAGCGTTCCTGCGCGCTCTCGACGCGCGTGGCGCGGCCGATGCTTTCGGCCGGGGCGAGCAGGCGGGAGGTGTCGGAATCGATCAGTTCCTCGATGCGCCGCTCGGTGTCGTCGGACAGCTTGTAGCCGTCGGGATCGAACAGCTTGATCCCGTTATCCTCGGACGGATTGTGCGAGGCGGAGATCATCACGCCGAGATCGGCGCGCAGCGAGCGCGTCAGCATGGCGACGGCGGGCGTCGGCATCGGGCCGAGCAGGAACACGTCCATGCCGACGGAGGTGAAGCCCGACATCAGCGCCGCCTCGAGCATGTAGCCCGACAGGCGCGTGTCCTTGCCGATGACCACGCGATGGCGGTAGTTGCTTCCCGTCTGGAAGATCTTGCCGGCGGCCATGCCGACTTTCAGCGCCACCTCGGACGTCATCGGCGACTTGTTGGCGAGACCGCGAATACCGTCAGTACCGAAATACCGGCGCGACATGGGAGTCCCCTGAGATCGTTGCTGCAGCTTTGGCTTACGGTTCCGGGATTTTGCTTGCATAGGCTACTCTGGTCGCACCCCGCTTGCGAGCATCCTAAACGCCCGCTGTCGGCATATTGCGGCGCTGCGGCTCCAAACCCCGATCAAATCCTGTGGCGAGACTACACGCGCCACCCCTAAGAAACCGAAACCAGCAGCCCGTAGGTCAGGCGAGGACCTTCTCGGTGCCGGCAACGGCCGCCCGCCACACGTTCAGCGCCTGGCGGGTGGCGGCGACGTCGTGCGCGCGAATGATTTGCACGCCTTGCGCGGCGCCGGCGAGTGCGGCGGCGAGGGAACCCGGCACGCGATCGCGCGGATTGGGGACGTCGGAAATGTGGTCGATCAGCTTTTTGCGCGAGGCGCCGAGCAGCACCGGTACGCCAAGCGCATGGTAGAGCGACAGCGCGCCCAACACGGCGACGTTGTGGTGCAGGTGCTTGCCGAAGCCGATGCCGGGGTCGGCGACGATCTTGGCGTGCGATATGCCGGCCGCCACGCAGGCGGCGATGCGCCCTTCCAGATAGTCGAACACGTCGAGCACGACGTCGGAATATTGCGGGTTGTCGTTCATCGTACGCGGGTCGCCCAGCGCGTGCATGAGGATGACCGGCAGCCCGCTCGCCGCGGCAACGTGCATGGCCTCCGGATCGTGCGACAGGGCCGATACGTCGTTGAGGATATCGGCGCCGGCGGCAGCAGCGCGGCGCATCACCTCGGCCTTGCGCGTGTCGATAGAGATCAGCGCCGTGGTGCGGGCGCGCAAACCTTCGATGACGGGGATGACGCGAGCCAGTTCGGCATCGACGGGAACATAGTCGGCGCCCGGGCGGGTCGACTCGCCGCCGATGTCGAGAATGTCGGCCCCCTCCTCGGCGAGTTGCAGCCCGTGCGCGATGGCGGCCTGCGTCGATGCATGCAGTCCCCCGTCGGAGAAGCTGTCCGGTGTCACGTTGACGATACCCATGATGCGCGGTCGGTCGAGCGCCAGTCCGGCAACACGCGGGCGTGGGCTGGTGATGGCTTCGAGATCCTGCGCCACGTGCTCCGCCCCGCGGCCCCAGTCGCGTTCGATGGCGTCATCGAGAGCGACGATGCGGCGCCCGATGCGGG
>JBDTOR010000153.1:0-6041 GCA_039933175.1 Hyphomicrobium sp.
CGAGTTCGTGTCCTTCCTCCCGCATGTGCAGCGATTTCTCTATGGAGGCGAGCACGGCCGCGGGCGGACCGGTGCGGGTGTTTAGACGCGGCGACATTGCGCAAGCGCGCATCACGCCCACAGAGGGCGCGGTCCCGCTGCTGTTCGACGTCGCCCGCCTGGAGCTGCATTTCTTCTGCGATGTGGATGTCGCAATTCTTGCCGTCGAAATCGAGGGGCAGGATATGTCGCTGGAGGACGTGCAGGAGGTTATGTATCGCTTCGGCCGGTCCTACCCATCGGGCTGGACCGATACCGGTCAAGCTTGGCACTGTCCGCAGCAAGTCGAATGGCTCGATCATGATGGTCGCGTTCTCGCTGCCTCAGATTACGAGCAGCGCGACAGGTTTCTGACCTCGGTTTGTCAGCGGCGAGTCCCGACCATCGCCGCGCATTGGAAGTACCTGCTTGCCCCGCTCAGTCGTGAGGGCGAGGCGGGAGCATTGAAGTACGGGCTGGTCGAGCACAATTGGATCCCGCTCATGGCCTATCTCGCCATGGAGGATCCCCTGAGCCTTACGGCGAACGACCATGCCCGTCTGGCGCTTGTCTTGCCGCCGGGCGACCCGGCATCGTCCCCCTTCGCGGCGGCCTTCCTGCAGGATTTTGACAAGCGCTACTGCTACGACCGCTTTCACGATCGCCAGCGCACCGATGACTGGACCGACACGCGCATCATGTGTTGCGGGCATGCATTCGTGATGGTCGTCGATGCACGCCAGCCAGACATGACCGACGTCGAGCGCGGACTACTTGCCCAGTTTCGCAACTCGTTCTTTCTGCTGGGCCTGATCGCCCATTTGCATCGTGCCGCGTTGTTGGTGCTCTCGGATCGGCTGGCGCGCACAATCGGCCGGCTCGATACCGAGCGTCCGCAGAGCGTCGAGGACTTTCACGCCGATATGCGCCGGGCGCTCGAAGTCTTCCTTCGCTTCTCACATCGCTACTGGTTCTATGAGGTGACCAATCAAGCCGTTGCCCGGGATCTGTTTCGCCTCTGGTCTGATCATCTGGCGACGACGCGCCTTTACAGCGACGTGCGCGAGGAGCTTCGTGACATGAGCGAATACCTCGACAGCGACTTGCTGCGCCGCTCCTCAGCGACCATCGTGCGGCTCACCGTCGTCGCCATCCTCAGCCTTATCGGCACGGCAACAACCGGCTTCCTCGGCATGAACCTGCTCGATGCAGTAGCGGCTCCCCTAGCTATGAAGGTGGTCTACTTCGGCGTTGTCGCCGTCCCGGTGACCGTGCTCACCGTCTACACGATCGTTAAGGCAAACCGACTTGCCGAGTTCCTTGATGCGCTGGCCGATACGCGCCTCTACTGGCGTCGCAAGGCGAAGGCATTCTTCGCCATTTGGGAGAAGCGCTAGCCGCGCCGGATCACTCCCGCCGATCGCGTCTTGTGACGCGATGACCTCATTTCCGGCCCGAACGGATGGCCAAATCATCGTGGGATTTGATTCGGCAAGATCACGAGGGGGCCAGAATGCGACCGCTGCTGCAGCAACTCGAAGAAATGCACATCAGAATTGCCGAGACCGCAACGCACGAGGAGAGCCTAGTCAAAGCGCTGGGCGACGCCCTGACGCGGCTCGACGAGCAATTGCTCCAGGACGTGCAGAGTATCGCCAGCGATCATGAAGTGCGGCGCACCGCCATACTCGGGGAGTTGCAGGGCCTCGCATCAAGCATCGGCATGTTCCAGGTCCAGCGTCCGACCGCCATCGAGGCCGAGCCGAGCTACGTCCCCATCGCCGGCGATTGGCGGCAGGCCACGAGCAACATTCGTGATGACGCCGAGCAACCGGTCAGCGTCAACGCAGCACCGCGCGCGCCATTCCCGCATGAGCAACGGCGCGGAATCAGTGCGCCGCTGAGCTTGGCCGAGCGCAGACGCAGAGTGAGTGGCGGCTGATCCAATCAGGCGCCGGGTCTCAGTAACCGAGCATCGGGGCGTACTTAATCTCGTTGCTCGATTCGTGGATGCCCTTCGGTCCGCTCGAGGGCAAGCCGAGCGGCTCGGTTTTCAGGCTCCCCAGCGAATTGGGTGCGATACGCAGTTTTTCGCGCGGGGTTTCGAGCACCTGCCCGGGCACGGGCGGTGTATCCTGCCTGAAGTCGTGGGGCACCGATTGAGCGCCGGCGACGAGTGTGCCGCCGAGCATGATTGCTGTCGCAAGTGTGAGCCGGAGCATGATTTCCTCGCCAAAACGCATTCCGTATTGGCGGGGTAACGCGCGAGCGGCCGGCAATGTTTCAGATGCAGCCGCTTTGAGCGTCTTGGGGCCTATTTTGCCGGCTCTACGAGCCCGCGAACGGCCGACCCGCTCGGCCCGATTTCCTGCATCGCCTGCCGGCAACTCCACTGTTGCGACACCTTGCAGTCGTTGGGACCTTCGGCGTATTCGCAGGTGAGCGCCTCGTGCCAGGATTTGAGGATTTTGCCGGCCTGGGCGTCGAACTCGGCCAAATCGTCGCCCTGATAGCGCGCCCGCAGCTCCGCGACCTGCGGCGTTATCTTGAGGCCGTAGCAGACGAGCGCGGCACCGGCCGCCTCGCCGTAGCGTGCGCCTGCCTCCTTGGCGGTCAGCGGCTTTGATTCAGATTGCATCGTGGCGGCGGGATAAATGCGCGCGCCAATAGTCTCCGCCGCCGGCGCCGTTGCAACGCACATCGCCGCAAACATGGCGGAAGTGACGAGAGCGATGGCTGAGCGCATGCGATCCTCCGCTGTCCGGTCGGCCAATTAGAGACCGGAAGTAGCGTGCAAGGCAATCCGACTTGCGTGGATAGCAACAGATGGGGCGCCGTCTAGGCCGCAACCGAGGCTGCGGCGGTGGCTTTCTTCAGGGGGCTGGACAGGATCCAGCCGATCTCCGCCGCACCGACCGGCGGGCTGAAGAAATAGCCCTGCACATCGGTGCAGCCTTCGCGACGTGCTAGCTCGACCTGTTCCGCTGTCTCGGCGCCCTCGGCCATAACGGCAAGGCCCAGCGCGCGCCCCAATCCGCAGATCGCCCGGATGACGGCGAGGCCGCCGCCGTCGTCGGAGGTGTCGGCCAGGAAGCAGCGGTCGATCTTGATCTTGTCGAAGCGGAACTTCTGCAGGTAGCTCAGCGAGGAGTATCCAGTGCCAAAGTCGTCCATCGATATGCCCACGCCGAGGCCACGCAGACGGCGAAGGATCTCGTAAGTCTTGTCGCTGTCCTGCAGCAGCACGGACTCGGTGATCTCGAGTTCCACGCGATTGGGCGCGATGCCTGCCGCGGCGATCGCGCCGGCCACCGCTTGGACGAGGCGCGGGCTCTTGAACTGGATTGGGGACAGATTGACGGCAATTTTCACATGGTCCGGCCACAGGGCCGCTTCCGCGCACGCCTCGCGCAGCACCCATTCGCCGATTTCGACGATGGCGCCGGTTTCCTCGGCGATAGGGATGAAATCGTTCGGCGCGATCAGCCCGCGCTGCGGGTGGCACCAGCGTAGTAACGCTTCCACGCCGCTGACTTCGAGCGTCTCCAGGTTGACGAACGGCTGGTAGTTGAGCAGCAGCTCGTTGTTCACCACCGCCGCCCGCAAGTCGCGCTCCAGCTCGCGCCGCGCGTGGGCGCGCGTGTTCATCTCCTGCTCGAAGAAGGCGTAGACGCCGCGCCCGCTCGCCTTGGCGCTGTAGAGAGCCATGTCGGCCTGCACGATCAACGCGTCGGCGGTGACATCGTCCGACAGCGGGACGGCAATGCCGACGCTAGTGCTGATGTGGACATCATGACCCTTGACGACGTATGGCGCGCTGATGACCTCGATGATGCGCTCGGCAAGGTCGGCCGCCTGGCGCCACGGGTCGGGTGTCAGCTGCAGGATGACGAATTCATCGCCACCGATGCGGGCTACCGTATCGCACTCGCGGACGCAGCCGAGCAGCCGGCGGGCAACCTTGCGCAGCAGGGCGTCGCCGATGGGATGGCCGAGCGCGTCATTGACGGACTTGAAGCGGTCGAGGTCGAGGCACAGCAAAGCGATGTGCTCGTCGCGGCGGCGCGATTTCAGCGCCGGTTCCAGGCGCTCGCGCAGCAGGATGCGATTCGGCAGATCGGTCAGCGCATCGTGATGCGCCATGTGGGCGATGCGCGCCTCGTTGCGATGGCGCTCGGTAAGGTCGCGGATGGCGTAGACCTCGTTACCCCGCACCCCGGAGCGGAACGGGCGGCGGATCACCTCCACGGGGACCATGCGATCGTCGGCCGTTCGCAGCAGCGCTTCAGCCGTCTGCGCACCTTCGGACGGCTCGAAGTCCGGGCACTGAAGCAAATCGCCGGCGACTTCCTTGCCATTCAGCTCGGCCGACGTGCGGCCGCTGAGCTCCTGGATGCGCCGGTTGGCGTTGATGATGACGCCGTCGCAGCAGATGACGATGCCCTCGCTCGCGGCATCGACCAGTTCGCGGATCTGGCCGATGTTGTCGAGGCTGGTGCGGTGGTCGATAAAGGCGGCGGCGAGCCCGGCGAAGATGACGAGCAGCGTCAGGACGGCGATGGCAACGGCCAGCATGAAGGCGTCGGCCGTGAAGCCCCAGGGGACGTGAACGGTCGGGTCGGGCACGACGAGCGCAGCGCCCATCGCGGTGAAGTGCATGGCGCAGATCGCCAATGTCAGCATGACGGCACCGGCCGCGATGGCGGCCTTACCATCTAGCCGCCGGAACGTAGCGGTCGCGGCGGTGCCGAGGAGCACCCCGAGGACGACAGCGACCACGGCGAGGCCGCTGTCCCACTCGATGTGACCGCCGACAATCAGCGCGTTCATGCCGGTGAAATGCATGAGGCTGATGCCAAGCCCGATGATGGCGCCGCCAGCCACCGCTTGCAGGCGGGATCCGCCCGAGCAGACGGCGAAGCCGAACGTCGTCGCAACAATGGCGATGCATAGCGAAATGCCGGTGAGCGCCCGATCGTACGCGGTTGGGATGCCGGCGTTGTAGGCGAGCATGGCGACGAAGTGCGTCGCCCAAATGCCGCTTGCCGCACACACACCCGTGATCAGCAGCCACACGCCGCGCATCGGATGGCGCGCGTGCTCGACGCGGGAGAAAATGCCGAACGAAGTGAGCGCCGTCACGGCACAGATCACGGCCGCAAGCAGTACGAGGCGCAAGTCGTGCTGATCAGTGATGCACCCGAGAACGCGATACAAGAACAGACCTTCGAGGTGGCGTGGCTGCGTGAAATGACTGTGTACGTCCTTAGCGTTAAGCAATGCTGATATTGCGCGTACAGCAGACTAAAGTAGCGCTAGGGCAACATCAAAATAAACGGCTGGCAAACGCAGGCGGCGCATGCGCGAGCCCACGCTTAAGAAAATGGGTGCTCGCTGGGGACCGCGGCGCGCGGCGATAGTTACCGCTATTGCGAGGCTGACCAGGGGCCCTGCAATCCATGCGCGCAGCAACCCAAAGGACCTCACGTTCAACGTGTGCCGCGTCCTTCGGCAGCTTGGGTTGAAAAGCATGCGCCACCGGATCGCCTTCTGCGCGTTATGCGTCGCGCTTGCCTAGCCTGCGCGTGCACGCCCGCTAGAGAATCGCCCGTGCAGAACTCCCTCCACGATTTCAATTGCGTAGGTGATAGCTCGCGGGCGGCGCCTTGCCCGACTCCGCGAAATGCGCACGAAGTGGTAGACACCACGCCAGACGATCGTATGCCGCGGGAGGGACTCGGTGCGAACGAAGATGCTGGTGCTCGCCACCTTGATGCTGTCAGCCGGAGCAGTGGCGCCCACCTCGGCCAGGGAATGCAAGTATCGCGAGCTGCAGGACAAGGTCGACGAAAAGGTCACGATGACCGCCAAGATCGACATGGTCGAGCCCGAGGAAGACGATCCCAAGGCGGTGTTCATCACGCTCGACAACTCGGCGGCGGACCACTGCTTCACGTTCCTCACCGGGGTGCCGAAGTCGGCGGCAGGTAGCTGCAAGGCGGGAAAGAGCGTCACCGCGACCG
>JBDTOR010000154.1:0-5781 GCA_039933175.1 Hyphomicrobium sp.
GTGCGCTGCTCGTCGGTGAGCTGGCGGTGCGTCGTCGACGCAGGATGGATGACGAGGCTGCGCGTGTCGCCGATGTTGGCAAGATGGCTGAACAGCTTCAGCCCGGAGACGAATTGCACGCCCGCCTCATAGCCGCCCTTGAGACCGAAGGTGAACACGGCGCCGGCGCCCTTCGGATAAAGCCGTTTCTGAATGTCGTGGTATTTGCTCGACGGCAGCCCGGCGTATCCCACCCACGCCACCTTCGGATGTTTCTCCAGCCACGTGGCGACCGCGAGCGTGTTCTCGCAATGGCGCGCCATGCGCAGCGGCAGCGTCTCGCTGCCGGTAAGAATGAGGAAGGCGTTGAGCGGCGCGATGGCCGGGCCGAGGTCGCGCAGGCCCATCACGCGCGCGGCGATGGCGAAAGCGAAATTGCCGAACGTTTCGGCCAGCTTCATGCCGTTGTACGACGCATTCGGCTCGACCAGCGTCTTGTAGCGGTGCTTGGCGCCGAGCCAATCGAACGTGCCGCAATCGACGATGACGCCGCCGACCGAGTTGCCATGGCCGCCGATGAACTTGGTGAGCGAGTGCACGACGATGTCGGCGCCGTGCTGCTTTGGCTGGCACAGGTAGGGCGTTGCCAGCGTGTTATCGACGATGAACGGCACGCCGGCTTTCTTGGCGATGGCGGCGATGGCCGGCAGATCGACGAGAACGCCGCCCGGGTTGGCGATCGACTCGCAGAAGATGGCGCGCGTCTTCGGCGTGATCGCCTTTTCGAACGAGGCCGGATCGGTGGCGTCCGCCCACTTCACGCGCCAATCGAACTTCTTGAACGAGTGGTTGAACTGGTTGACGGAGCCGCCGTACAGCTGCCGGCCGGCAACGAACTCATCGCCCGGCTCCATGAGCGTGTGGAAGATGAGGAACTGCGCCGCATGGCCCGAAGCGACGGCGAGCGCAGCCGTGCCGTCCTCCAGCGCGGCGATGCGCCCTTCGAGCGCCGCCTGCGTCGGGTTGTTGATGCGCGTGTAGATGTTGCCGAACACTTCCAGGCCGAACAGCGCGGCGGCGTGGTCGGCGTCGTTGAACACGAAGGATGTGGTTTGATAGATCGGCGTCGCCCGCGCGCCGGTCGAAGCGTCGGGGGCCGCGCCTGCATGCACTGCGAGGGTGGCGAATTTCGGCGCTGGCGCAGAGGTATCCGGCATCGTTTCATCTCCCGCTTACCGCAATCATCGAAGATCGCGGGACTAGGGAGGGGATGGCGGCACGCAAGTCAACGGCAAAGGATAATTCGGCGCAGCCGGGGACGGCATGTTCGTCGTGGTCGTCGGCTCGTCCGTTCTCGTTGCCCGTGCGAGAACGGTTGGAGCCCTTCGGCAAGCCGGCATCCGCTACGACAGCGTCGCCGAGCCACCCGATCTCGAGGCTAAGCCTTGGCGAAGCGTCCCGCGCGACCGCACTTGAACTTGCGGATCTGCCAATTTGGATTGCCTTCGGTCCACTTGGCCAACTCCATCTGGCCGTACATCATGCATTGCTGCGGCGTGACGGATTCCGCAGCAAAGGACAGATGCACGTCCTTGCATTTGGCCGGGTCGTTCATGAAGCAGACCATTGCGACGACTTCAATCATGGGACACCCCCAAGGTTGCCGAATTCGCCCTGGAACAGGGCCGGATCCGCCTTGGTCGCGTCCTCGTCGCTTCTTCTTGTTCTTACCCAAAAAGCTAAGGCCGAATCGGCACTTGCTCAAGTTTCAATCATGAGCAGCAAGTGCCCAATTCCCGAACATTGGGGTTAATGTTGGCAACTGTGGCCGGGAAGCTCCCAAATGCCCGTGAAACTTGAGTCCGCGGCTCGCCGTTCTGAGGCCGCTGCGACATGCTGTTAACCGCCGCCGCAACCGGCTGCCCAATTGCACGGCAATTATTGCTGCACCGCACAACGCTCCGACCCCGTCGCAATGTGCCCCGAGCGCGATCTGCGATTGCGCGGCACCCTCCACGCGCTACAACGGACGCAAGCGCGCCAACCGGCCAGAAAACATCGTTTCGATGACCCAGACATTCGATCTCGCCCGCACGCGCACCACCCTCTATTCCGGCTTTATCGAAGCTGCGGGCACCCATGGCCGCGATACGGTCATTGTCGAAGACGCGGACGGCACGGCGCTCACCTACAAGCGCCTGACGCTGGCGAGCCTCGTCCTCGGGCGCCGCATCGCCAAGATGACGAAGCCCGGCGAGAACGTCGGCATGCTGTTGCCAAACGCCGCCGGGCTGATCGTGGCGCTGCTGGGCCTCAACGCCTACGATCGGGTCGCCGTCATCCTCAATTTCACCTCCGGCAAGAAGGCGCTCGCGTCGGCCGCGCGCACCGCGCAGTTGCGCACCATCCTCACCTCCAAGCGCTTCGTCGAGGCCGGCAACCTGCAGGAACTCATCGCGGCGCTCGGCAATACCGAACACGCCCCCGGCGCCAAGACACGAATTGTCTATCTGGAGGACGTGCGCACCTCGATCGGCATTGCCGACAAGCTCGCCGGCGCAACGCGCGCTGCATTGTCGAAGTTCATTTATCCGCCGGCACCGCAGAAGGCCGACAAACCGGCCGTCATCCTGTTCACGTCAGGTACCGAGGGCGCACCGAAGGGCGTGGTGCTCACCAACGCGAACCTCGTGTCCAACGCCCAGCAGTCGATCGCCCATCTGAGCAGCGTGCTGGTCCCCGGCGACGTGCTGCTGAATCCGCTGCCACTGTTCCATTCCTTCGGCCTGACCGCCGGAACCCTGGTGCCGCTGTTCGCCGGCGTAAGGTGCGTGCTCTACCCGAGCCCGCTGCACTACAAGCAGGTTCCCAAACTCATCGAAAAGGTGAAGGCGACATGGATCGTCTCTACCGACACCTTCCTCGCCGGCTATGCGCGCGCCGCCGAGCCTGGGCAGCTCGCCACCCTGCGCTATGCAGTGGCGGGCGCCGAGAGGGTGAAGGAGCCCACGCGCCAATTGTGGGACAAGTCCGGCTCCGTTCTGCTCGAGGGCTACGGGGTGACGGAGACCTCGCCAGTGCTGGCCTGCAATCTGCCGCAGGACAACCGGGACGGCACCGTCGGGCGGATGCTGCCCGGCATCGAGGCGCGCCTTGACACGGTTCCTGGCCTCAGCGAGGGCAAGCGCCTTTACGTGCGCGGCCCCAACGTCATGGCCGGCTACCTGTTTGCCGACAACCCCGGCGTCGTGGTCAAACCTGAGAACGGCTGGCACGACACCGGCGACATCGTCACCATGGACGACGGCTTCATCGCCATTCGCGGCCGGGCCAAGCGGTTCGCCAAGCTGGGCGGCGAGATGGTGTCGCTGGCCGCCGTCGAGACGCTCGCCTGCAGCTTGTGGGACGACGCGCAGCACGTCGTCCTCAGCTTCCCCGATCCGCGCAAGGGCGAGCAGCTGCTGCTGGTGACCGACAAGCCGGACGCCACCAAGGACGCCCTCCTCGCACATGCACGCAAGGAAGGCTTCCCAGATCTCTGGGTGCCGAAAGATATTCTCATCGTGCCGGCCGTGCCGGTATTGGCGTCCGGTAAGATCGACCTGCAGGCGACCGTCGAGATGGCCCGCCGGGCCCGGCCCCCGCTGTAGTCGGCCGCTGCTTCGCAATGCGCAAATTTGCCCTTCGCGCAAGCGGGCGTGGCCCGGCCACAACGCCGCGACGAGATCGCGAGGTACCCCTCCGACAAGTCTTGACCGCAATGGCGTGCTCTTACATGGATGGTGTCCATAAAGGCGGTTCGCAAAGCGGGCCGCCCCCGGGGGACGCCAAGACTTTTCCACCCTTTGAAAGAGTACGGATAGCCATGTCGACGACCACGGCGCCGGCGCGCGTTGAGGGTACGAACGTTGTGATGCTGCAGGCTCCGACGCTTCAGTGGGCGTTGAAGCGTACCCTGCTCGGCATCGTCATACTGTTTGTTACGATCGCCGCTGCTGCCACCCTGCTCTACGCCTCGATCGACCCGGAGGAGGAGGCCCACCCGGCGTTCTCCGCCCCGGTGCACAGCGATCCGACGTATTCATCCACACAACGTCCGGCGCACATCGTAGCAGCGCGCCGCGTCTAGACGGGAAAGCTGGACCGCGACCGGCAAAACGGCGCAGTCTGGAGCCTCATTTTTCGCCCAATTTGCGATGATGGACTACGCGGTTGACCCCGCGTCGCGCTTCACCGCCGGTTAGCGGATAGGCTCTAGGGCTTCCCTCCATGCGCTTCGTGATGCTCGCCCGCAATCCGCAATTGTACTCGCACGTACGGCTGTGCGAGGCGGCGCGCGCGCGCGGCCACAGCATCGACGTGGTGAACACGCTCCACGTCCACATGAACATCACCTCCAACCAGCCGGTGCTGCGCTACAACGGCCGCCGCCTGCCGATGTACGACGCGGTCATCCCGCGCATTGGCGCTTCCATCACCCATTACGGCCTCGCCGTTCTGCGTCAGTTCGAGATGCAGGGCGTCTATCCGCTCAACGAGAGCGTGGCCATCGGACGCTCGCGCGACAAGCTGCGCGCGTTGCAGCTGTTGGCGCGCGAGGGCATCGGCCTTCCCGTCACCGCCTTTGCACACGGCCCGCGCAAGGCCGAGGACGTGATCAAGGAAGTCGGTGGCGTGCCGGTCGTCATCAAACTTCTTGAAGGCACACAAGGCATGGGCGTGATCCTCGCCGAGACGGAGGGCTCGGCGAAGTCGATCATCGAGGCGTTCAGCGCCGCTAACGTCAACATCATGGTGCAGGAATTCATTCGCGAGGCGAACGGCTCGGACATCCGCGCGCTGGTCATTGGCGGCGAGGTTGTGGCAGCCACCAAGCGCATCGGCAAGCCGGGCGAGTTCCGCGCCAACCTGCATCGCGGCGGCACGGCTGTGAAAGTCGAACTCACCAGCGAGGAACGGCAAATCGCCTCGCGCGCCGCCGCCGCCCTCGGTCTCAATGTCAGCGGCGTCGACATGGTGCGCTCCAGCCACGGCCCCCTCATCATGGAGGTCAATTCCTCGCCCGGGCTGGAAGGCATTGAGGGTGCGACCGGCATCGACATCGCCAGCCGGGTCATCGATTTTCTCGAGCAGAACGCCTCATATGGAAAGACGCAGACCAAAGGCGTGGGCTGAGTTGTCGCGACCTCTAGACCGCGTGGGAACCGATTCTTTAAGGCTTTGAGGACAGAGCAGTCATAACTTCACATGGCGCCTTGATCGCGCCCTAACGGCTCACATATCATCGGGTTACGGTCCGGGGCGCCGAAAGCGCCGCAAAGCCACCACAAGGGACACGCGGGCGAATGACGGAGCAGCAAAAACACTTTCCGGAATTCTACGTCACCGCGCCGCAGCCATGCCCCTATCTACCCGGCCGTCAGGAACGCAAGCTGTTCACGCACCTGACGCACGAAAAGCCCTCCGGCCTTATCGATAATCTGCTGCGCGGGGGCTTCCGGCGCAGCCAGAACATTGCCTACATGCCCTACTGCGAGGGCTGCCAGGCGTGCGTGTCGGTGCGCGTCGTCATCGACGAGTTCGTTATCGGCCGCTCGATGCGCCGCGCCATGGACCAGGCCAAGGGCCTTGCGGCACGACGCGTGCCGCCCGAGCCGACTTCCGAACAGTTCGCGCTCTTCCGCCGCTACATCGACGCCCGTCACTCCGACGGCGGCATGGCCGACATGACGGTGCTCGACTACGCGATGATGGTCGAGGACAGCGTCATCAACACGTTCGTCACCGAATACCGCGAGAAGC
>JBDTOR010000155.1:0-5770 GCA_039933175.1 Hyphomicrobium sp.
ATGCCCTCGCGGCACGAGCGGCGGAAGGTCAGCGTGGCGTCGATCTCGTTCTTGATCTTTATGAGCGCATCGAGAACCATCGGGCCGCAACGCTCGGTGTCCACCCAGTAGCTGTCGAGGCGCGGGTTCCCCTCGCCGTCTGGGTTCCAGCGGTAGACGCGGAATTCCTTCCAGGTCTCCTGGTTCTCCGGCTCGTTCCAGGTCTTGCCGCGCTCGACCTTCGAGTTCCGGGGAAGGGTGAAGTGCACCATGGGAGGTCGGACTTTCCTGCTGTCGCCGAGCGGCTGAGCCGCAGTCCCACATGAAACGGCGCAAATGCCCGTGTCAACGGCCACCGGAGTCGCGTTGGCGGCGAAAAACCTGACCTCGCTGGAGGGCTATTCGGGCCGGTACTTCTTGAGCTCGCGTACGAGCTCGGTGAGCCGTCCGGCGACCGCGGCCCCGGTGTCGACCGAGGCTTTGAGAGTGGCGCGCGACTGGATGATCTTGTTGAGGTGGTCCTGCTGCTCGCCGAAGCCGAAGAACAGCTCCTCGGGCGCATTGATCTCGCCATCCTCCACCGCAGACATCACGTCGAAGGCGTTCTGCGAGGCGAGCACCAGCATGGACGCGACGTCGTTGATCAGCTGCTGGAACAGGCGGGCGGCGTCGGTGGCGACGCGCGGGCCGTGCACGCCGAACTTCAGCGGCGACGACGCCGGCGCCCCTTCACCGGCAAACAGCCGCGGATTGCGCTGAAAGCGGCGGAAGATCTCCTGCAAGCCGAGGCAGCAGGTCTCGAGGTCGCGCAGCGCGGTACCGGCCTTGCGCTTCGACCTGGCGCGATCGGGCGTGCGCTCCTGCGCCGTCCAGTTGATCGTGGCGATGGAGGCGATGGCGCCCAGCGCAGCCAGCGCCGGCAGCACGGCCGTAAACGGATCGGGCGCCAGCCGCGTCTCGCCCTCGGCCGATTCGGGACGCCTTTGCGGTTTCTTATCGCTCATCGTGTTGGGTACGCCCGTCGGCTTCGAGAATCGGCTCCGCATCCTGCTGCCCTCTACCCCTATTGCGGTTGCCGGACGATCGGCCGATTCTTACCCTCTAGCACGACAGCATCGAGAAGGGCTGACATGCCGGTCCCTGCGACGCCTGCGCTCACCGCCGACTGCGTTGTCTTCGACGAGCGCGGCTACGTGCTGCTCATCCGTCGCAAGTACGAGCCCTTCAAGGGAGCCCATGCCCTGCCGGGCGGCTTCATCGAGGTGGGCGAAACGGTCGAGGCCGGCTGCCGGCGCGAGTTGAAGGAGGAAACAGGGCTAGAGGTGGGCGCCCTGCGTCTTGTCGGCGTCTATTCGGACCCCCATCGCGACCCGCGCGGCCATACCTGCTCCATCGCCTACCTGGCGCACGTCGGTCGGGCCGATCCGCAGGCGGGCGATGATGCGGCTGCCGCCGAATGGGTGGCCGACTGGAAGAGCGAGACGCTCGCCTTCGATCATGCACAGATCCTCAGCGACGCCGAAAAGCTGCTCTGACCCCACCTGGGGCGGCCGCTGCCGGCCTCAGCGCCCGTTGTAGTATTCGGGCACGCCGGCATCGAGACACGTCATCTGCACGCGGATGTCGCTGAACAGAAAGCGGCAGAGCTCTTTCTTGTGATTGGGATTGTTGCGGATGGCCGCGAAGGACGTCTTGAACCCGCGCTCGTTCGCAACCTGGGCGAGAAGCGCATCCTGGCAGTAGGGCGTCGCCATCCAGTTGCCCTGGATGAGCTGGCTGCCGTCCTGACACTTGATGGCGGCGGAGGCCGGCGTCGCCACAACCGCCAGCAGCGCCACGGCAGCCGCTGCAAGTTTCGAACATCCCGGCATAACGTTCCTCCCGACAAGCGAACCGGCCGCGGCCGCCAAAGGGCGACCCCCGACGATTCGGAATGTAGAGGCAAACGTGGGGGCGCCAAAGCCGTTCGGCGCGGCGCGGGCTAGTTATCCCAAATCGTGCCCGCCGCCCGTATCGTGACTTGTCGCGAGAAGCGCTCGCATAATCACTGGCCGGAGGTCGGCCGATAGGACGACTGCGTATCGGTCGTGAAGTCGCCCGGCGAGAGCATCTGCACGGTCGGCTTGGCGGCGGCGACGCTCAGCGAGCGCGTTGGCTGCCCGGCGGTGAAGTCCAAGGTCTTGAGGTCGACCGACTTGAGGCTCGGGTCGTTGTAGGTCTTCCAGTAGTAGACCTTGTTGGCGTGATCGCGGAAGGTGGTCCACTGCGTGTAGTCGCCGAGCGGCTTGCCGCCATTGGTATAGTCGCGCACCAGACCCTTGGGGATGTCGACGCGATCGATGAGATGCTCGGCGAGGATCAGAGCCTCGGCCGCATCCTTCGGTTTGTCGGCGAGATAGGCAGTTGCTGCAGCCATGACGAAGCGCGAAGGAGGAGTGGGATCGCCCGGCAGGCCGCGCAGGCCCGAGCCCTGGCCCATGCCGGCGTAGTTGATGTTGCCGATCTTCACCGGCTTGGCATTCACCGGCGTCAGGTTGGCGTAGTTGCGCAGGTTCTCGATGTGCCAGGGATAGGTCGGCGAGTTGGTGAGGACGCCGACGTCGTTATCGTAGACGTGCAGCTTGCCTTCGACGTACTCGATGACGATGCTCTTGCCGCTGGCGTCGTGCACCGCGTAGTGCAGCGGCGCATAGGAGCCGAGCTGCGGCACCGTCTCGCCCCACACCACGACACCGCCGAGCGCGGCTTTCACTTCGTCGACGTTCTCGAAATTGCCCAGCACCCAGGCGCCGAAGCTGGCGTTGGAAAGTGCCTTTGCCTGATCGCTGGCGGTGACTTCCTGGTACTTGGCCTCCGCCGGGAGGTAGAGCGCGCCGAAGCCGAGACCCTTCTCGTTCAGGCCGTCGGTAGCGACCGGCATGTCGTAGGCATTCATCGCCACGTAGCCGTACTTCGACTTCCACTTGAGGCCATCGCCGTTCGGCGCCGGAGAGGTGACGTCCATACCGCGCGGCAATATCTGCACGTCGCTGTTGAGGTCGACAGCGAACTCCATGGTGCGCACGGTGAACGGCGAGCCGTCGCCGGCGATAAGGCGCACATCGGTGCAGGCGAGGGCAGGCGTGGCGGCCATCAGGCCCGCACACAACGTGGCAACGGCGCGGTGCAGCATGGAGATCTCCTGGCTCGTGATCGTCGGTAGCGGGTGCGGCGCGACTACTGGCGCGCGCCGCTTCTCAGCTCAATGACCGTCGGGGAAGTACTCGAGCGTCGTGCGGCAGCTGTCTTTCCACTCTTCCTTGGTCATCTGCGTCTGCGGATCCCAGTCCTTGAGGCAGTCCGATAGGCCGCGCTTGGTGACCTTCATGTCCTTCTTCGACTCATCCAGGATCGCGTCGGCCTCCTTCTCGCCCCCCTTCGCGCCGCGCTCGACATCCTGCGCGTCGTTCTGCGCGGGCGTCTCGGTCACCGCGTTGCGGTCGGCCGCGTCGCCGGCATCGGGGATCACGCCCGGGTCGGAGGGCACCGACATCTTGCCGTCGCTCGGGGAGACGTTCTCCTCCTGCGCGATGCCGCTACGCTCACTGGGGGTCAACGGATCGTTGTGGTAGGAATTCTTCGGCACATCGGCACCCGTCTCGGCGGCGCGGACCGGCGCAGTGAGAATGCTCAGGGCGGCGATGGCGCCGACGGCCAGCAACCGGGATTTCGAAGCGTGCATGACATTGGCCCCTATAAACGCGTGCCCGGGCCTATTAGGTCGCCGGGCGATAGGACAAATCCTACGCGTCTAAGCTGAGAGTTCCGCAAAAGCGGAGCAGCGGGTTTGCCTAAAATTGTCCGCAAGCAGCACCGTCCCGGCGGGTACTCCGGCCGCTGAAGAACTTATCGTGCCGATAAGATTTTCTTATAACCAGATCACGCGATTGCGATTTCTGTTTATCGAACGCAATTGCTATGGTGTCGTTTATCGAACAGGCGGACAGGCGGTTCGCCAGTTTATAATGGAGGAAATCACCATGAAGGTTTGGAACAAGCCGGCCGTTCGCGAGCAGGAAGTTGGCCTTGAGGTAACTTCGTACATGCCGGCCGAGATCGACATCATCTAACTCGATCCGAGTTAGCCTGATTCAGAAGCGGCGACCGAGATGCTCGGTCGCCGCTTTTCTTTTTGCCGAGGCTCAAGCGAGCCGCGTTACTTGCAGGGCGTACCAACAGCGATGCACTGGATGCCGCCCTTGACGTCGTGACAGTCGATGTCCGTCTCGGCGGCGCTCTTCCAAACGCCGTAATCCTTGCCGTGCTTCTTACGCGCGTCGATCTCCCAGCCAGTCTCGGCCTCGGAGACGGCAGCCTTCTTGTCCTTCTTGGCGGCGCCGTAGGACTGAAGCGAGTCCGACTTGCAATCCCTCTTCACGACATCCTTGACCGCTTCCTTGGCGCCGCCCAGGGCGCGGCTCAGCAGATCCTTGCACGGCTTGGCGGTGCGCACGCACACCCACTGGCCGGCCTTCTCGGTGCAGTCGACCTTGGCGTCCTTGGCGTAGCGCCAGGAATTATATTCGCCGCCGAACTTCTCTTTCACGGCTGAGCGCCAGGCGAGCAGTGAGTTAGGGTAAGCGCCGAGGTCGCGCAACGACGCTGGCTTGCCTTCGGCCTTCACGGTGTCTTTGCAATCATCGTCAGCGGCAGCAGCTGGCATCGCCGCCAGAACTGAAAAGGCGGCTACCACGAAGGCCAGCCGCATACGCAATCTCGTGTCCATGTTCGTTTCCTGATAGCTGAGCGTACGCCTCTACCGGAACGGTATGGAGGCGGGGGACACTTGCATGGAATCTGGCGTGATTTGAGGCTGTGCTACCCCGGCGCGCCAAGTCCTTGAGCCGCCGTGGCGATCAGGCTACAGGCGCACCCGCCGCGAGCCCAGATACGCCTCAAATCCGCGGCGTAGCCAGCTGCTCGGGAATTTCCCGCGCGCGAAATGGACGATGCGCGCCTGGCGTCCGACCGGATTGCGGAAACGCGGCTTGGCCGCTTCGAGCACGTGCGCAATACGGTCTGCAACCTCCTGAGGGTCGCGTCCCTTGACGGCGACGTGGGCATCGATGGCCCGGAACAGGTACTGCGCCCAGGGGCGGTAGGCGCTGTTCTCGGGGCAATAGCGCGGCGATGCCTGCCAGATGTCGGTGATGTAGGGGCCGGGCTCGACCAGCACGACCTGGACACCGAACTGCTGCGCCTCGAAAGCCAGCGATTCCGCCCAGCCCTCGATCGCAAACTTCGATGACACGTAGATCGAGTTGCACGGCTGGCCGACGAGACCGGCTTCGCTCGAGAGGATGACGATGCGGCCAGAGCGCTGCCGGCGGAACGTCGGCAGCAGCGCGCGGGTCAGCGCCATCACACCGAATACGTTGGTTTCCATGACACGGCGGACCTCGGCGTCGGGGATATCCTCGAAGGCGCCGCCCGCCGCCACGCCGGCATTGTTCACCACCCCGTCGAGGAAGCCGCCAGTGATGGCCAGCGTATCGGCGACGCCCTTGCTGATCGAAGCGGCGTCCGTCACGTCGAGCTGCACGAAGTCGACGTTGTGCGCGGCACCCGACTGCGCCAGCGCGGCGTCGAGGGGGCCGCGGCGATCCAGATTGCGCATCGATGCGATGACCCGCCAGCCGCGCGTTGCCATCTCGACCGTCGACAGGAGACCAAACCCGGCCGACGTTCCAGTGATCAGGACCGTTCGCATTCGCGCTCCGTTTTGTCTTCCCTGCGTACCCGGGGCCGCCGC
>JBDTOR010000156.1:0-5690 GCA_039933175.1 Hyphomicrobium sp.
TGAAGGCGATGTCCTGATCCAGGCGCTCGTAGCGCAATGCCGTGAAACCGGAATCAGCGAGCAGGCCCAGCCAATCGTCGAGTCCTAAGGCGCGCGCATGGCTCGGGTCGCGCAGCTCCTCGAAGGTGTTGTACAGCGTGTCGGCGTCGCGCAGCTGCGCGGGCGAAGTATCGGGCATGCGCGTCGCGTCGGGGCCGACGTTGTCGACCAGTGCGAACGTCCCGCCGGGCTTCAGCGCGCGCCAAGCGGCGGCAACAAATGCAGCGGGGTCGGCGAAGTGATGCGCGGCAAGGCGGCAGGTGACGAGATCGAAGGCCGCGTCGGCGAACGGCAGATTGTCGGCTTCGGCGTGCGCCGTCTCGACGTTGGTCAGCCCGCGCGCCGTCGCCAGCTTGGCGGTTTGCTCGAGCATTTCCGTGGTGATATCGGAAGCGACAACGCGCGCGACGAGCGGCGCCAAGGCGAGTGCCGTGTGGCCAGCGCCTGTTGCAATGTCGAGACAATGCCAAGCAGGTTGTGGCGAAACGAGCGCGACGAGCCGCGCAAGGCTCGGCCCGCTCGCGTGCACGGCCGAGGCGGCATAGTCGGCGGCGGCCGCGCCGAACTGTTCCTGCACCAGACGGCGGGTCATGATCGCTCCAGCACCTTTTGCTCCGTCGCAGCCGCGGCGGCCTGGCGCCGCTCGCCATAGCGTGAGGCAAACTCCTGCCGCACGAAGGAGGCGAATTCCTCCGCCACGGCCGAGGCGCCGAGGCGGCGCAAATGCATGTTGATGCAGAACGGCGGCAGAGGCGGAAGGCCGTCCTCCGCTTCCAAGACGGTCAATGCATCGGGCACCGCCGACAGCAGCATCGGCGCGATGGCGATGTCGGCGTAGAGCGTCGCCTTGAGGGCGTCGAGCGCGCTGGCTTCACACATCGGACGCCAATCGCGCCCCTTGGTCGCCAGCGCTGCGATCGCCGAAGCCCTGAATGCACAGTTGGGACTGCCGAACGACACGGGCAGCGGCTCGCGCAAGTGCGCCTGCCCGCCGTGCGCGCCGACCCAGACCAGCGGGTCGCGCAGCAGCAGCTCGGCATCGTCGGGGACCGTGCGTTCGGTCGCCAGGGCGACGTCGAGCTCGCCACGGTCGAGCGCGGCGAGAAGATCGACCGTGATTCCCGACGTCAGCGTGACCTGCACGCGCGGCCAGGCGCGATCGAACCGCCGCAGCACCGGCGGAATGTTGGGCTCGACGACATCGTGGGGGACGCCGACCCGCACCTCGCCTTCGTAGTGCGGCTTGCTCATCAGGCCCCACAGCGCATCGTTCATGGTCATCATCGTCTGCGCATGTGCCAGCAGCCGCTCGCCCGCCGCCGTGGTGCGCAACGTGCGATTGCTGCGATCGAACAGCTCGACGCCGAACAGCTCCTCGAGGCGCTTCAGCTGCTGGCTGACGGCGGCTTGCGTGAGGTTCAACAGATGCGCCGCGCGGGTCACGCTGCCCGTTTCAACGACGGCAACGAATGCCCGCAACAGCCCGACATCGATGTTTCGTGACATGGCAGAACGCCTCATGCCCATTCATAACGAACCGTGATGCATTACATAATAAACATTCGATGTTCTTATGGGAAGGGCACACCTACATACCTCTCCGCACGAACCTTCGGAGAGCGGTCATGGCGACGACATGTCAGTACAAGAGCGGCTCTGAAGCCGCCGTGTCCCGCGGCAAAAGCGGCGCCGTCACTAGGTTCTTCGCGTTCCTTGCGCGCGCCGGAGAGGTTGCCCGACAGCGGCGCGCGCTAATGCAGCTCGGCGACCAGGCACTCAAGGACTTCGGTGCTTCACGCGCCGACGCCTGGCAGGAAAGCGGCAGACCCTGGTGGGATCTGCCGGAACGCTGACGGCGTCAGCCGCCCCAGCTACGGATGTCCACGAAGTGGCCTTCGATCGCCGCCGCCGCCGCCATGATCGGCGACAGCAGATGCGTGCGGCCGAGGCGGCCTTGGCGACCCTCGAAGTTGCGGTTCGAGGTCGAAGCGCAGCGCTGCTGCGGCTTCAGCTGATCGGGGTTCATGCCAAGGCACATCGAGCAGCCCGGTTCGCGCCACTCAAAGCCCGCGTCCTTGAAGATCTTGTCGAGGCCCTCGGCTTCCGCCTGTGCCTTGACCAGACCGGACCCCGGGACGATCATCGCGTAGGCGAGACGCTCGGAGATCTTCTTGCCGTTGACGAGTTCGGCCACGGCGCGCAGATCCTCGATGCGGCCGTTGGTGCACGAGCCGATCCATACGACGTCGAGCGGAACGTCGGTCATCCTGGTTCCGGGCTTAAGGCCCATGTAGTCGAGCGCGCGCTGCATCGAGACGCGCTTGTTCTCGTTCTCGACCTTCGCCGGATCGGGAACGACACCCGCGATCGACACGACATCCTCAGGGCTGGTGCCCCAGGTGACGATCGGCGGCAGCTTGGCCGCGTCGAGCTTGATCTCCTCGTCGAAGAACGCGCCTTCGTCGGAGCTCAGGGTCTCCCAGTAGCGCATGGCGATATCCCACGCGCCGCCCTTGGGAGCCTTCGGCCGGCCCTTGATGAAGTCGTAGGTCTTCTGGTCAGGTGCGATCATGCCGGCCCGGGCGCCGCCCTCGATCGACATGTTGCAGATCGTCATGCGGCCTTCCATTGACAGCGCGCGGATGGCCTCTCCCGCGTACTCGATGACATGGCCGGTGCCGCCGGCCGTGCCGATCTCGCCGATGATGGCGAGGATGATGTCCTTGGCGGTGACGCCCTTCGGAAGTGCGCCATCGACACTGATCCGCATGTTCTTCGCTTTGCGCTGGATCAGCGTCTGCGTGGCGAGCACGTGCTCAACCTCCGACGTGCCGATGCCGTGTGCCAGCGCGCCGAAGGCGCCGTGCGTCGAGGTGTGGCTGTCGCCGCAAACAATGGTGGTGCCGGGAAGCGTGAAGCCCTGCTCGGGGCCGATGACGTGCACGATGCCCTGGCGCTTGTCGTGTTCGTCGAAGTATTCGACGCCGAAGTCGCGCGCGTTGGTGGCCAGCGTCTCGACCTGGATGCGGCTGTCGTTGTCATCGATGCCCTTGGTGCGGTCGGACGTCGGCACGTTGTGGTCGACGACCGCCAGCGTCTTCTCAGGCGCGCGCACCTTGCGGCCCGACATGCGCAGGCCTTCGAACGCCTGCGGGCTGGTCACCTCGTGAACGAGATGCCGATCGATGTAGAGCAGGCACGTGCCGTCGTCCTGGCGCTCGACCACGTGATCGTCGAAGATCTTGTCGTAGAGTGTCTTAGCCATGCCGTGTCTCGTCTCAGATGGGCCGCGGATAGCAGCCGCCGCGCGGAAACCCACCCTCACGCCTCCGGCCGCCCGGGTGCGAAAGGTGGGTCTGGGTGCTTCCTAGCCGCCGATGCTCAGAAACCGTGCTCGTTAAATAGCGTCTTGCCGCGCCGGCTGCAATTGCCGCTGCCGTGCGGCGTTTCCGGCTGGTGCGGGGGAAGCCCTCAGAACTTCCACTGGCGGGCCTGGGCGACGAGGAAGTCGCGCAGAACCTGCACCTTTTTTGAGGACTTGAGCTCCTCCGGGTAGACGAACAGGATAGGCAGCGTCGGCGGGTCGATCTCGGTGAGCACGGGCACCAGGTCGGCCTCGTTGTCGGTCATGTAGTCGGGGATCATACCGATGCCGATGCCGGCACGGATGGCGTAGCGCAGGGCGACGACGCTGTTGGCGCGGAAGGCCGGCTCGCGGGGGCCCTTGCCGTTGCGGCCCGCCGATTCCAGCCACGTGATCGCTGATAGGTGCTGAGCCGGTTGCCCGCTGTAGGACAGGATGCTGTGGCCGTCGAGCTCGTCGAGTGTCTGCGGTGCACCGAAGCGACGCACGTACTGCGTCGACGCGAACGCCCGCACGCGGCTGGTGAACAGCATGCGGCGAATGAGGTCGGCATGCGGCGGCTCGCGCGTCCAGATGGCGACGTCGGCGGCGCGCATGCCGATGTCGACCTGCTCGTCGTTGAGATGCAGCTCTATGCGGATCTCGGGATAGAGGTCGTGGAACTCGCGCAGACGCTGCGTCAACCAGATGGTTCCGAAGCCGACGGGAGCCGTGATGCGCAGCTCACCAGAGGGCTTCGAGGTCGTATCGGAGAGCAGCGTCTCGGCGGTATGCAGCTTGTTGATCACGTCCGACGTCGTGCGGTGCAGCAGCTCGCCCTGCTCGGTGAGGACAAGGCCGCGCGCGTGCCGATGGAACAGCGTTACCTTGAGATCGCGTTCCAGGGCCGAAACTTGACGGCTAACGGCCGACTGGCTCATGTGCAGGGAATCGCCGGCATGCGTGAAGCTGCCCGCTTCGGCGGCCGCGTGAAATATCCTGAGCTTATCCCAGTCCATATTCGGACCCCGCATCCACCGCACAAGCTCGACGCCGAGCCAGGAAGGACCCGCTGCGGAGAGCGACCGCAGGCGTGGTTAATCCGACAACTACGACTTTGTTGCGGTGCAACTTAATGTAGCGGTGGGCTGGTGAACAGGGTGACGCACGGGCGCAGCCCCATATAAGCAGCTGCAACTCGGCAAGCAGCCCAACACGGAGGAACGAGATGAAGTCAGTCGGGATGGCCATCGCACTGGTGGCGGCAAGTGCGGCATTGGCGGCAGTAAGCGCGCGGCCTGCCTTGTTGTGGGAGACGACTGGACTGAAGACGCCGGAGTCGGCGCTCGCCGTGCCGGCCGAAGGTTTTGCCTACGTCAGCAACGTCGCCGGAAAGCCGACCGAGAAAGACGGCAACGGCTTTATTTCCAAGGTTTCACTCGCCGACGGCAAGATCATCGCGCTCGAATGGGCGAAGGGCATGGACGCTCCGAAGGGTCTCGCGCTGGCGGGCGGCAAGCTCTACACGGCGGACATCGACAAGCTGGTCGAGATCGATCCCGCCAGCGGGAAGATCCTGGCGAAGTACGATGCGCCAGGCGCAACGTTTCTGAACGACGTCGCCGCCGATGCGCAGGGCAACGTCTACGTCTCCGATTCCAACACCAGCACCATCTGGCGCCTCGCCGGTGGCAAGTTGGAGAAGTGGCTCGATGGTCCGCAGCTGAAGTTCCCCAACGGCCTGTACGTCGATGGCGACAATCTGATCGTCGCCGCCTGGGGCGCGCCGGGTACGTCGGCCCAATCGTCGGCCCCGTCGAACCTGCTGACAATTTCCCTTGCCGATAAGAAGATCAGCGATCTGGGCGATGGCACGCCGGTCGGCAACTTGGACGGCATCGAGCCGATCGGCGACGATTTCCTCGTCACTGACTGGGTGGCGGGCGCCCTCTACCGCATCGACCGCAAGGGTAAGGCAACGCAGCTGCTCGATCTCGACCAGGGCACCGCCGACATCGGCTACGTGCCGGAGACGGGCCTGTTGCTGATCCCAATGATGATGAGCGACAAGCTCGTCGCCTACAAAGCGCAATAGCAAATGCGCGCGGCCCTGCTCCGGCAGGGCCGCTGTCCCACTATCGCAGAGAGATTGCTATCGCCCGGTTGCGGCGTGGCCGTCGGCGTCCTGCGCCTGCGGTTGGAGCACTTGCATCATCGGGCCGACGACGAGATCGCCCGAGGCGGAATCGGGCGCCGGCTCGGTGCACTGCTTGGAATTCTGGTCGAACGTGCCGTTCTTCGCCGCGCA
>JBDTOR010000157.1:0-5579 GCA_039933175.1 Hyphomicrobium sp.
TGGTGCTGGGCGCCGGCTGCAACGTCGAGGGCCAGATTTATCATCACAAGCTGATCCTCGAAGAAGGCTGCTATTTCGAGGGCCAGTCCCGCCGTCACGGCGATCCCCTCAAGATTGCGCCGCTGCCGTTCGAGGATGAACCGGCGCCGGGCGAGTACGTCTAGTGTCCTGACCGCGCGGCAGGCGGATGAATCATCACACTAGCCTGCACGGCTTGCCCCGAAGCGCGCCCTGCGATAACGAGGGCGCGCGAAGGAGCACCCCCCATGCAGGACACCGCCACCAACTCCAAGAACCTGATCGAGGGCGCCACTGGCCAGTGGGAGGTCATCGTCGGCCTCGAGGTGCACGCGCAGATCGCTTCGCGCTCCAAGCTGTTCTCGGGCGCTGCGACCGAGTTCGGCGCCGAGCCCAACAGCCATGTGTCGCTGGTCGACGCGGCGATGCCGGGCATGCTGCCGGTGATCAACGCCGAGTGCATCGCGCAGGCCGTGCGCACCGGCCTCGGCCTCAAGGCGGCGATCAACCTCAGAAGCGTGTTCGACCGCAAGAACTACTTCTACCCTGATCTGCCGCAGGGCTATCAGATCAGCCAGTTCAAGCAGCCGATCGTCGGCGAGGGCGAGGTCGAGATCGACGTCGACGGCGAGACGATGAAGGTCGGCATCGAGCGCCTGCATCTGGAACAGGACGCCGGCAAGTCGATCCACGACCAGCACCCCGACTATTCGTACGTCGACCTCAACCGCTCGGGCGTCGCGCTGATGGAGATCGTGTCGCGTCCCGACATGCGCTCCTCCAAGCAGGCGCAGGCGTACGTGACCAAGCTGCGCACCATCCTGCGCTATCTCGGCACCTCCGACGCCGACATGGAGAAGGGCAACCTGCGCGCCGACGTCAACGTTTCGGTGCGCAAGCCCGGCGCCAAGCTCGGTACGCGCTGCGAGATCAAGAACGTCAACTCCATCCGCTTCATCGGCCAGTCGATCGAGGTCGAGGCGCGCCGGCAGATCGACATCCTCGAGGCCGGCGGCAAGATCGACCAGGAGACGCGGCTGTTCGACCCCGGCAAGGGCGAGACGCGCTCCATGCGCTCCAAGGAAGAGGCGCACGACTACCGCTATTTCCCCGATCCGGATTTGCTGCCGCTCGAGCTGACGATGGACTTCGTCGGCGAGCTCGAGAGCAAGCTGCCGGAGCTGCCCGACGCCAAGAAGCATCGCTTCATGAAGGATTTCGGGCTGTCGGACTACGACGCCAACGTGCTTGTGGCCGAGCGCGAGTCTGCCGACTACTTCGAGGCCGTCGCCAAAGGCCGCGATGGAAAGGTGGCCGCCAACTGGGTGATCAACGAGCTGTTCGGCCGCCTCAACAAGGAAGCCAAGTCGATCGAGGCTTCGCCCGTGTCGGCAGCGCAGCTCGGCTCCGTCGTTGACCTCATCGCGTCGGGCACCATCTCCGGCAAGATCGCCAAGGATCTGTTCGAGATCGTCTGGTCGGAGGGCGGCGACCCGGCGGAGATCGTCGAGACGCGCGGCATGAAGCAGGTCACCGACACCGGTGCCATCGAGAAGGCGGTCGACGCCATCATCGCCGCCAACCCCGACAAGGTGGAGCAGGTGAAGTTGAAGCCGACCATGCTCGGCTGGTTCGTCGGTCAGGTGATGAAGGGCACGGGCGGCAAGGCCAACCCCGCCGCCGTCAACGACATCCTGAAGCAGAAGCTCGGCATCTGAGCCGCTGCTATGCGCTCTCCGACGCGTGTCTGACGCTCCGGGTCTGACACGCTTCCAATACGGCCGTAGCACTCCCTGAAGCTTGCGTGGATCCTCGCCTTCGCGAGGATGACGTATCTGGTATTCTCATATTCCGTCATGGCCGCGTCATGGCGTAGCCATGCTTCGCATGGACGGCGGCCATCCACGCCAGTCGTTGCTGGCGCTAGCGGCCGAGGGCGTGACGCATGACCGATGATGCACGCCAGTATGCGCCGTCGGCGGCACGCAACCGCGATCCGATCTGGGCCGTGCTCGGGCCGCAGATGCCAGAACGGGGGCTAGTGCTCGAGGTGGCCAGCGGCTCGGGCGAGCACACGGTGCACTTTGCGCGCCTCGCCGGACCGCAACTGACGTTTCAGTCGAGCGATCCGAACGCCGAGGCGCGCCAAAGCATCGACGCGTGGACCAGTGCATCGGGGCTGCCGAATATTCGGACGGCGCTGGCGCTCGATGCCGCCGCTGAAACATGGCCGATCGACCGCGCCGATGTCGTCGTCTGCATCAACATGATCCACATCTCGCCGTGGGCATCGACGGTCGGGCTGATAAACGGCGCCGCGCGCGTGCTGCCGCCGGGCGGCCTGCTGTTCCTCTACGGACCCTATAAGCGGGAAGGACAGCACACGGCGCCGAGCAACGCAGCATTCGACGCCGATCTGCGCCGGCGCAATCCGGCCTGGGGCGTGCGCGACCTCGAAGCCGTTGCCGGGTTGGCCGCCAGCGCCGGGTTTGAAGCACCCACCGTAACGCCGATGCCGGCCAACAACCTCGCCGTCCTCTTCCGCCGCAGCGGCTGACGGCGGCCGGCTATCGATGTCTAAAAAGCCATTCGGCGTCGCGGACCGTCTCCCAAATCGCCAGCCCCTCGACCGTCAGCAGGATGATGGCAACAGCGAGCGCGGCCGATAGCACGAGACCATCCTCCTGCAGGTACGCCAGCGAGATCAGCCCGATCAGCAGCGCGGGTGGGATATTGCTGAACGGCAGCGGGGTGAATGTCAGGGTGATGTTGAGCAGCAGAACGACGATGCCCACGAGCCGCTTCGTCGCCTGGTGCGGGATCGGCCAGCGCGGATAGACAACGCTCTCGAGCTTCTGCAGTGCCGGCACGGCACGGCGCATCACGGCGGTGAGCGGGGCCGTCGGCAGCGGCCGCGTCGCGATGGAGCGGGGAAATATCGGCGCCGCATGCCCGAGGATCATCTGGAAGGCCGGGATGAACAGCAGGAGGCCGGCGATGATCGACACGCCCGGCGCCAGAGCGACGACGGCAAGCAGCAGCATGACGATGCCGAACGATCGCTTGCCCAACCGGCCCATGAGCCAGTCGAGGGTAAAGTGGTCGGGCGGAACCTCGTCGAGCAGTTGTTGGAACACGGCCGAGGTGGGGAGCGGCATTCCCTCATCGGGACCCGGTGTCTGCTGCAGGGCGAACCTCCTCGTGGGCAGGAACGGCGGCGCAGATCTACTCCGCCGCGGTGCGTGCCGCCTCCACCGCGGCGTGCGCCTCGTCGGCACTTTCGAAGATGTGCGGCTGCAGCCCGCGCCTCGATAGCGCTTCCTGCATCTTGAGGCGCATGAACGAGCTCGTCGAATAGCGCGCCGTCGTCTTGTAGTAGTGCTGCATCATGTACTGGATCATATCGGCGTAGTCGTCGTACAGGTCCTCGGCGATGCGGCATCCGTCGTGATTGACGACGGCGTTGACGCGCCTTCCCGCCTTGACGCAGGCGTCCACCAACACCTTCTGCAGATCGGCGATGTCGCCCTTCTTGCGCACGCTCCAGCCCTCGAGGTTGAGGAACAGGATGTTGCGATACGAATGATAGGAGACGCGCTCGCAGAGCTTGAGGTTGGTCAGCTCCTCCATGAGCTCCATGGGCTCGTCGCGGAAAATGCGCGCATCCATAAGATGGGGCTTATGGATGATCGGCTTGAAGTCCATGTGGGCGAGGATGTCACGCTCGATGTCGATGCCGGGCGCCACCTCGATCAGCTCCAGCCCGCCGGGGGTGAGCTGAAACACGCAGCGCTCCGTCACATAGATGACGGGCTGCGATTTCGACGCGGCGTACGTGCCGCTGAAGGTAATCTGCTCGACCGCGCGCACGAATTTGCGCGCCCGTCCTTCCTTGACGATCTTCAGCTTGCCGTCCTCGATCGCGATTTCGAGGCCGCCGGCGGTGAACGTGCCGGCGAAAACGACCGCGCGCGAGTTCTGCGAGATGTCGATGAAGCCGCCGCAGCCGTTCAGCTTGCCGCCGAACTTGCTGGTGTTGACGTTGCCCTGCTCGTCCACCTCGGCGATGCCGAGGCAGGTGAGGTCGAGCCCGCCGCCGTGGTAGAAATCGAACATCTGGTTCTGGTCGATGACGCAGTCGGCGTTGGCCGACGAGCCGAAGTTCGAGCCGCCCGCCAGCACGCCCCCGATGGCTCCGGCTTCCGTCGTCATGGTGAGAAACGGCGTCACCTGCTCCTCGGACGCGACCGACGCGACGCCGTCAGGCGCGCCGACGCCGAGGTTGATCGCGCCGTTCAACGGCAGCTCGAAGGCGGCACGGCGGGCGATGATCTTGCGTTCATCGAGCTCCATGCGCGGCATGTGATCGACGGGAACGCGGATGGCCCCCGACAGCGCCGGATTGTAATGCACGCCGTAGTTCATGCGGTGCATCTCGGGTGGATCGGCGACGACCACGCAGTCGACGAGGATGCCCGGCACGCGGACGTCCTTGGGCTTCAGGTATCCCTCTGCCACGATGCGTTCCACCTGCGCGATCACGATGCCGCCGTTGTTGTGCGCCGCCATCGCCTGGGCGAGGCAGTCGAGCGTGAGCGCCTCCTTTTCCATGCTGAGATTGCCGGACGGGTCAGCGCTGGTCGCGCGGATCAGCGCCACGTCGATCGGCGTCGCCTTGTAGAACAGCCACTCCTGGCCTTCGACCTCGACCAGCTTGACGATGTCATCGGTCGTCACCTCGTTGACCTTCCCGCCGCCAAGGCGCGGGTCGACGTACGTATGAAGGCCGACCTTGGTGAAAAGCCCCGGGCTGCCGGAGGCGCAGGAGCGATAGAGCTTGGAGATGACGCCCTGCGGTAGGTTGTAGCCCTGGATCTTGTTGTTCTGTGCAGCCTGGGCGACCTTCGGCATGCGCCCGAAGTTGGCGGCGATGACCCGCGCGAGCAGGCCTTCATGATGCAGGCGCCCGGTGCCCAGGCCCTTGCTGTCGCCGGCGCCGGCACACATGATTAGCGTCAGCCCCTTGGGCTCTTGCGTATCGACGTAGCGCTTTTCGAGCGCGGCGTGCAGCATTTCGGGGACGCAACTCTGCACGAAGCCCGTGGTGCAAACGACATCGCCGTCATTGACGAGCGCAATGGCCTGCTCGGCCGTGATGACCTTGTTCTTCAGCATGGACTTAAGCGGTTTCCCCTTGGGCTCCTTTTGGGGCATTGCGCGGCGGGCAAGGCCCTGACGCACCCCTCTGAGGGAGCTCGTTCTTTGTGGCGATGAACCTAGTCGGCGCCGACCGGCCCTGCAACGGCCGTTCACAGGTTAACGCCAGCCGCGCTGGGCGCTCGCACATCCCTGGTCGGATGCCGGCCAAAGCGGCCCACAAGTGCTGACCTCGGCAAGCGCGCCGGCGATAGTGCCGTCGTCACCTCGGTCCGAACGTCAGAAGTCCCCTATTCAGGGGACTGCATAATTGGCGCCGATCGGATAAGGTCGATTATTGCGCGATAGTTGATCCGATGTGGAGTGCGCGTCATGCATCGTTTGCTCGCCGCCCTTCTGCTCGC
>JBDTOR010000158.1:0-5534 GCA_039933175.1 Hyphomicrobium sp.
CATCAGACTACGAATCTGAGGGTCGGACGTTCGAATCGTTCCGGGCGCGCCAATTAAATCAGCCACTTGGTCGGATCGTACGCAGCCCACTCAGGCGGCTAGACCCTTGCGGGTCATAACTGGTGCACCTGACCGCTCACATTTTTCGCCGGGCAGCCGGCTTGCTTGCTTCACCCAGTTGGGGAACTGCGCTTCATCGAGCTGGTCCTCCTAGATGACGAGGTAGCGCACGTTCTTCTATCGCGCTGGAAGGGGCCGCTCTCCCCATGCATGCCCCAGAGCTCATCGCCCAAAAAAAAGCCGCTCCTACACTGGGAGTGAAAGGAGCGGCGCCGGTGCGTTTGACACTCAGCTAGTTAGAGATGAGCAGACTTGTGTGTGTGTTCAGAACCTCACGCGCATGCCTCCGTAGGCGGCGAACGGAATGGCCGGCGTGATCGTGCGGGCGTTGTCCGGGTTGTACTCGAGACCGTTGAGTGAAGAATCGGGGCCGCCGGTTCCATTCTCGCCAGGTCCGGCTTGCTGCGCGAGCTCGGTGTTGAAGTAGGTGCCGTAGACGCCATACTGCTTGTCGAACAGGTTCTCGATCAGGCCGTAGAGCTGCACGTTGTCGGTGACGTTGTAGGACGAGTGCAGGTTGACCCTGGTGTAGCCCGGAAGCGGCGCATCATTGTTGCCTTCGTCGCCGTAGAAGATCTGGTCGCTTACGGCGATCATATCGGCTCCGAATGTCCATTTCGGCGTGATCAGGTAGTCGAAGCCGGCCTTGAACCGGTGGCGCGGAACGCCGGCTATACGGTTGCCGGGACGGATCTCCAGGCAGGTCACATCATCGTCGGCATCAGGAATGCCGAAATCGGCGCACTCGGTCGTCACCTTCGGGTTGTTCTCCGAGGCGATGACGTTGCGCGACTGGAATGTGGCGTCGACATAGGCGTAGGTGGCGTACGTCATCCAGCGCTGCGCCCGATAGGTGACACTCGCCTCGATCCCCTGCCGCAGCGTCTCGCCGGCGTTGGCGAAGTAGCCGCGACCCTGCTGGCTGTCGGCAATCTGGATGATGTCGTTTTCGTTGGTGGCGCGGAACAGGCCGAAGCTCCAATCGAAGTGTTCAGCGCCGTTCCAGCTCGTGCTCTCGCCGCGCAATCCGGCTTCCCAGGTCTTCGACACGACCTGCTTGAGCGGCGGGTCAGAGGCAAGCGCGCTCTCGATGATGCACGGGTTCTCCGGATCCGAGCAGGCGATCTCGGAAGCCGTCGGGGCGCGGTTGGCTTCGGCATAGCCACCGTAGGCCGACAGGCCCGGGAAGATTTTGTAGGTGAGGCCTGCGGACGGATTGAAGCGGTAGAACTTGTTGGTGCCATTCAAAGCGTCGAGGGCCTCGTCGCCGGTGTTCTCAATCTGGATGCGGGCGTAATTCCAGCGTCCGCCGACGGTGACGGACAGTTTGTCGGTGAGATCGAGGGTGTCGACGGCGTAGATGCCGACGTAGTCGTTCGTCGTCGTCAGCGACCGCGGCGTGACCTCGGAACCCTCATCGCCATCGCCGGTCAAAGTGATCCCGGCGCCGGCAACGACATATTTCGGCAGGAAGGTGCCAAGCTCGCTCGAGGCTTGATATTCGACGCGGCCGTGATCGTAGCTCGTGCCCAGCACGAATTGATTGCCTAGTCCGAACAGTTTCGATTTGTCGGATGCCTGAAGGGCTATGCCGTAGCTGTTGGCGTTCTGCCCCGTTTTGTCGATCGAGCCTAGAACTTCGTCATTGAACGGGGTCAGGTCGATGGACTGGCCAACGCTACCGACTTGGTAGAGCTCGTCACCCTCTTCCGTGCACAAGCCAGCGGTGGGATCGTTGTCGTCGCACGCCTCGAATTCCGAAATGTTGCCGTCGATGTGGCTCTGCCGGAAGTGGCGGTAATACGTGACGCCGGAGAGCGAGGTTGTCGGCGTCAACTCGACGACGCCGTTAGCCGAGAACATCTGCATGTTGTTGTCGGTAATCTGCGGCGACGTGAACGTGCGTGTCTGGCCGCCGAAGTCCAAGAGTTCCTCGGGGACGGCGGCCGTCACGCCGACCTCGCCCGTGGCCCCCGTGTAGTTCAGATGGAACTCCGAGCCGGTGCCCTTGAAGCCTAAATCGGCATAGCCGCGGCGTGATTCGGTATCGGAGAAGTCACGGAACCCGTCGTCGTTGATGCCCTCGAACGCGCCGTAAATCGCGACATTGCCGCTTTGCGCGCCGGCCTGCGCGCCGATTTGCCGGCGACCAAACATGCCGGCACGGGCGTCGATCTCGGCGCCGTGGTAGCCAAAGCCGTCCTTCATCGTGATGCTGAGCGCGCCACCGATGGCATTCAGGCCGAAGATCGGATTGGAGCCCATGACCGCGATGCCGTTGATGGCATTGGTCGGCAGGAAGTCCCAGTTGACGGTGTCGCCAAACGCCTCGTTGATGCGTATGCCATTCTGATAGACGGCGAGGCCTTGCGGCAGACCGTTCACCGGCGAGGCTTCAAAGCCGCGGTATTGGACGCCAGTCTGGAACTGGTTGCCCTGCAGGTCATCGACCATGATCGCGGGAATGCGGCTGTTGAGCAGTTCCTGGGGGATGACGGACCCATCGCGCCGGATGTCGGCGGCGTTCATCGTCGAGACCCCACGCGGGATTTTTTCGATCGGAATCTCGCTCCCCGGCAGCGGGGATATCTGGACCAGTCCCTCATTGGAGCCGGCTGCGGGCTCCGTCGTAACCGGCTGCAGCGCAATCGGAGCCACCGGCGCGGGAGCCGCGGCAACCGGGGCCGGCTTCTTCTTGGGTGCGGATTTCTTCTGCGCCGTCTGGGCGGGAGCGGCCTTCTTCTGGATTACGTCAACCGGCGGCAACTCGTTTGCCGGGGCCGGCGTCGGTGCTGCGCCGTCGCCGGATTGCTGCGCCAATGTCGTATTGGAGATTGCCATCGTGCCCACGCAAAGCAGGCACGCGAAAACGCTCGCGGTACGCATTACTAACTCCCCCGTACGCGCCGGTTAGCCTCCCCCGAGGCGGTCCGGCCTACCCACAATTCGCGCAACGGTGGCTTTCTGCGGCATCACTGTTGCTCGTAAGCAAACAATAGAACGCAACAGCCACGGCCGGAATCACAGTGATTGACAAAGCGCGGCTACATACGCCGCGGACAGGGACCGTAAAATCGGACGCGGTCCCGACTGATTTTGGAAGCGTCATTGCCACTCGTGGCAAACATTCGAAAACCTTGCGACAAGCGTTGCCGTCCGGGGCTAGGATTGGCTGCTTCAGTTCAGCCGATTGGGGACGTTTGCGTGAAGGTTCTGATCGTCGATGACCACCCCATCGTACTGGCAGGACTGAAGTTGCTCGTGCGAACCAGTTCGGACATCGAACTCTTTGGGGCCTTCACGGCAGAGACCGCGTTCACGAGCTTCATTGAGAAGCAGCCCGATATCGTCGTTCTCGATCTGCAGATGCCCGGGGCATCTGTCACCGGCGTGTTGCGCCGGCTTCTCGATCACGACCGGAAGGCCCGCATCCTCGTCTTCAGCACGAACGAGGATCCGCTGTTGGCGGCCCAGCTCATCGAGGCCGGCGCCAAGGGGTTCGTGAGCAAGTCCGAGGATCCTGCTTACGTCGTCACCGGAATACGCGAGGTGGCCGCCGGCAAATTCTACATGTCGCCCGGACTGGCGCAAAAAGTGGCGACGCTCCGCCTCGCACCGCAAGCGCACGTGACGCCCAAGCTCAGTCCGCGGGAGAGAGACATTCTCAACATGCTGGCCGCCGGCAAGAGCATGTCTGAGGTCGCCGGCGCGGTGAACCTCTCCTACAAAACCATATCTGCGACCTGCAATCGGTTGCGCAGGCGTTTCGATGCGCGGACGACCGTCGAACTTGTGCGCATTGCCGTGCTTTTGGGCGTTTGCTGACCGGCTTGCGCACCGGCGCGCCAAGGGAAAGATGGACCGGCATACCAGGGGGTGTTAGGCCTCAGGGATGACAAATCCACCCGTCGTACATGTGCTGCCGCGCAAACGTCCTCAATGGATCGTTCCGTTCGTGACGGCTCTGGTCATCGTGGCCGTCATCCTCGTGCTCTACTGAGCCCGCCGCGGCGGCTCGCGCGACTACGCGCGCCGCATAACGCTTCTCTTGCCGGTCACAAAGCACCGCTCGCCAGGCGAGCACCCGCTCATCGACCGGCTTCAAGAGGCCTTTGGAACAGGATGGCCAGATGAAACTTCGCGTCGGCTATGAGCTGAAATACGCGTTCCCGCAGCCGACACCCGCCATCTTGATGCTCAACATCCATTTCACCCGCGTCGCCGGGCTCGCCGCTCCCGACCACATCATCGTCAAGCCTCCGGTACCGATCTCCGGATACCGCGACGGCTTCGGCAATTGGTGCTGCCGCATCCTGGCGCCGGCAGGAAAGGTGAGCATTTCCTCCGACGCCATCGTCACCGACACCGGCAAGCCCGATCCGGTCGTCGCCAACGCAACGCAGGTTCCGGTCGAGGACCTTCCCGAGGAGGCGCTGGTATTTCTGCTCGCTAGCCGCTTCTGCGACAGCGATCAGCTGCTCGATCTGGCGTGGAAGCTGTTCGGCAGCGCCAAGCCGGGCTGGGGCCGCGTCCAAGCCATCTGCGATTTCGTTCATAAGCACATCGCGTTCAACTACGAGCACGCCAGCGCGACGCGTACGGCGTCACAAGCCTATGCGGAAAAGCGCGGCGTCTGTCGCGACTACGCGCATCTTGCCGTCGCCTTCTGTCGGGCGCTCAACATCCCGGCGCGCTATTGCACGGGCTATCTAGGCGACGTCGGCACGCCGCCGCCGTATCCGCCCGGCGACTTCGCGGCGTGGTTCGAGGCCTACATCGGCGGCCATTGGTACACATTCGATCCGCGCAACAACGTGCCGCGCATCGGCCGGGTACTGATCGCGCGCGGACGGGACGCGGCAGACGTCGCCATGACGACGACGTTCGGCCCCAACCGGCTGGAAGGTTTCAAGGTGTGGACCGATGAAGTCGCCGACACGCTGGCCCGCCCGAGCCGCCCGCTTAAATGAGTGCCACTTGTCAGCGCATCGGCACGACGTCGACGCCGACGTGCACCGTGTGGTCGTTGCCGCCGAGCAGGATGCCGCTGATCGGGCTTACGTCGTCGTAGTCGCGCCCATAGGCGATGGTGATGTGCCCATCGCGCGGGATGAGGCGGTTGGTGGGATCGAAGTCGACCCAGCCGAACGCCGGCGACCACACCGCGATCCATGCATGCGAGGCGTCGGCACCAGCAAGGCGCGGCACGCCCGGCGGCGGGCTGGTCAGGATGTAGCCGCTGACGTAGCGAGCCGACAGGCGCATTGAGCGCAGGCAGGCGAGCGCCAGGTGCGAGAAATCCTGGCACACGCCGCGGCGCTGATGCAGCACCTGCGTGACCGGAGTGGAAATGTCGGTCGCCGTCGCATCGAACGCGAACTCGTCGTAGATGTTGGCGATGAGATCCCAGGTGC
>JBDTOR010000159.1:0-5531 GCA_039933175.1 Hyphomicrobium sp.
GAGTGGTCGGGCAGTTCGCACAGGCCGCCGCCCATGTAGAGGTGGTGCCAGAGCTGCGTCGACAGCACGCCGGTAAGGCCCATCTTGAGGAACGTATTGATGTCGCCGCCCTGGCCGCTGCCGATGGCGTTGTAGTCCTTCAGCACGGTCTGCGCATCGAAGTAGCCGGTCTTGGCCAGCGCCTCGGGGCTCATCAGCTGGCGTACATAGTCGGGCGGATTGATGAAGAACGATTCCGCCAGCGGCGCGCGGAACATGCCCTTCTTGCGGAAGGCAGCCTCCTTCGGCAGCAGGCGTTCGGCAGCCTTGCGCAACAGGTACTTGTCGCGCATCAGCCCGCGCAGCTTCCAGCGCGGCGCCAGCTTGGAGACCATCTCGATGACGTTCTCGTCGAGGAACGGGTAGCGGGTCTCGACGCTGTTGGCCATGGCGACGCGGTCGCCCTTGTGGTTGAGCAGCAGGCCCGGCAGGTGGATCTTGTAGCCGTAGTAGAGCGACTGGTTGAGCGGATCCCAGCGGCGCACGCGCTCGCCGTCGATCGGCACGTCGTCATAGGCGACGTAGTCGCGCAGCTCATCCTTCATGGCGGCGGAGAAGTAGCGATCCCGCGACTGCGCCACGAGGTGATAGAGCAGCGTCTGTGCGTGTGCGCGCCCCATTGCCTTGTCGATCCGCTTCAGCTGCTCATGGCTCATGTGCGGCGCCATGCGTATGCGGAATAGGCGGTTGAGGGCGTCGGAAGCGTGCGTGCCGCCGGCGTCCAGGAAGTAGCTGAGCTTGCGCAGCTTGAACCAGACGTAGCCGGCGAACGCTTCGTCGGAGCCCTCGCCCGTCAACGCCACCTTGTAGCCCTGGTGGTGAACCTCCTGCGACAGGCGCCACAGCGCGGCGCACGAGGTGTCGATCACCGGGCAGTCGGCCGAGGCGATGAGCTGCGGGTAGGTGTTGGCGATGACTGAGCTGTCGCAGCGCAGGATGGTCGGGCGGCTGCCGATGGCGCGCGCGTTGAACAGCGCATCGGAAGTCTCGTCGAGGCCCTTGCCCGGCACCTGGATCGTAAAGCTGGGCACCGGCGAGCCGCGCAGCTTCGACGCCGTGGCCAGCACGTAAGCGGAATCGACGCCGCCGGAGAGATAGCCGACCACCGGCACGTCGGCGCGCAGGCGGATCTCGACGGCCCGGCTGAAAGTCTCCTCGAACCGATCGATGAGCGCCTTTTCGTCGGTAGGATTCTCCTCGCTGCCGGCGTCGGGGAAGTCGAGGTCCCAGTACTGGCGCTCGACGATCTCGGCCGTCTTGCCGTCGCGGCGGAAGGCGATCTTGAGGTAATGGCCGGGCAGCACCGACTGCACGCCTTCGAACATCGTGCGGCGCGTGCCCATGGCGAAGAACGTGAACAGCTGGTCGAGGCCGCGCGGATCGGCGCGCGCCGGTACGGAGCCGGAGGCGAGCAGCGCCTTGATCTCAGAACCGAAGAACAACCAGTCGCCCTGCCGGCTCCAGTGCAGCGGGCAGATGCCGACGCGGTCGCGGGCGAGGAAGATGGTGCGCTTGTTGAAGTCGATGAGCGCGATGGCGAACTGGCCGCGCAGCTGCTCGAAGACGCCTTCGCCGTATTCCTCGTAGAGGTGGACGATGATCTCGGTGTCGGTGTGCGTGCGGAACACGTGGCCCTTGGCCTGCAGCTCCGCCTTGCGCTCGGGATATTCGAACAGCTCGCCGTTGTAGACGACGGCGACGCTTTGATCCTCGTTGAAGATCGGCTGCTTGCCATCGCCGAGGCCGACGATGGAGAGGCGGCGGTTGGCGAAGCCGAAGCCGGGGCGCAGCAGGAATCCGTCGTCGTCGGGGCCGCGATGCCAGAGCGCCTGCGCCATCGCGTGCAGCGCGCCGGGATCGGGCTGGCGCTTGCCGGTGAGGTCAATGATTCCAGCGATGCCGCACATAGGTCCTCGTCGTTCGGGCAACAGCGATTAGGCTCAGGTTGTAGTCCACATTGGTTGGGTAAAGGGCCAGTTACACAACGTCGCAAAGGACGCCATTGCGGCAATGCGTTGCGGCGTCAACTTAATTTATTGTCGGGTTGCGCTCAGCGAGCCGCGTTCAGATGAGGCGCAGCGATTTCAGGCTCGCATGTCCTTCACGGCCAACGATAATGTGATCATGGACCGCGATGCCGAGGGGTGCGGCACTAGCGACAATTTGCTTCGTCATATCGATGTCGGCGCGCGAGGGCGTAGGGTCGCCCGAGGGATGGTTGTGCACGAGAATGATTGCCGTCGCTGACAACTCCAGCGCGCGCTTGACCACTTCGCGCACGTACACCGGCGTGTGGTCGACGGTGCCGTGGCCCTGCACCTCGTCGGCGATGAGCCGGTTGCGCTTGTCGAGAAACAGAATGCGGAACTGCTCGCGGTGCTCGTAGCTCTGTGCCGCGCGCAGATAGTCGAGCACCTGTTTCCACGATGACAGCACCGGCCGCTGCACGGCCTCGGTGCGTACGAGGCGCAGCGCCGCCGCACGAATGAGCTTCAGCTCGGTGACGACGCTGTCGCCGACATCCTGCAATTCCTTGAGACGCGGCTCAGGCGCGTTGACCACCTCGGCGAACGAGCCGAAGCGCGCCAGCAGTTTTTTCGCGATGCCCTTGGTGTCACGCCGCGGCAGCGCGCGGAACAGTACCAGCTCCAACAGCTCGTAGTCGGGCACGGCATCGTCGCCGCCCTTGCGGAAGCGCTCGCGCAGACGCTGGCGATGGCCCGAGTGGTCGGCGATGGGAGCTTCGAGAAAGGAGCCTTGCGCGTCTGCCGCCGTGCCGTCGCTACTCTTGTCGCGATCCGGCATGGCGCACGCCCGGGCCCCTGCTACGCGTCAAAGCGCGGGTAATCGATCCCGGCGGGTGAGTGCGTGAACACCTCGCATCCGGTCTCGGTGATGCCGACGCTGTGCTCGAATTGCGCCGACAGCTCGCGGTCGCGCGTCACCGCCGTCCAGCCGTCGGGCAGCACCTTCACGTGCGGGCGCCCGAGGTTGATCATCGGCTCGATGGTGAACAGCATGCCCGGCTCGAGGACGACGCCTTCACCCGCCTCGCCGTAGTGCAGGATGTTGGGGCGGTCGTGGAAGACGCGCCCGAGGCCGTGGCCGCAGAAGTCGCGGACGATCGAGCAGCGTTCCGCTTCGGCGTAGGCCTGGATGGCGGCGCCGATGTGCCCGGTGGTGTTGCCGGGGCGCGCTTCGGCGATGCCGCGCTGCAGCGCCTCGTAGGTGACGGCGATCAGCCGTTCGGCGCGCCGGGCGATGCGCCCGACGGGGTACATGCGGCTGGTGTCGCCGTGCCAGCCGTCGACGATCAGCGTCACGTCGATGTTGATGACGTCGCCGTCGCGCAGGGGCTTGGGTCCGGGGATGCCGTGGCAGACGACGTGGTTGATCGAGGTGCAGATCGCCTTGGGGAAGCCGCGGTAGTTGAGCGGCGCGGGATAGGCGTTGTTGTCGAGGGCGAACGTGAGGACGCGCTCGTCGAGCTCCTCGGTGGTGACGCCCGGTTTGACATGCTCGGTAAGCATGTCGAGCGCCGTCGCGGCAAGCTGGCCCGCCTTGCGCATGCCGGCAAACGCCTCCGGCCCGTGCCGCCTTACTTTCCCGTCGCGGTCGGGAGCGCGACCGACTTCCACGTTCGACATCATGTATTTTCCTGATCGCCCGTCGGGGCCAGACTGGGAAATGTAGTGCAAATTGCGCCGCGCGCAATAAACGAACGGCGCGCCTTCGATAAGCGCGCCGCACCGTCAATCAATGGTGAAGAGAGGCTAGGTCAGGCCTTGGCCTCTTCCTCGGCCGGCACTTCGGCGGCGGAGGCCTCGGCGATCAGGCTCTGAGCCTGGCCGACCCAGTCGTCCTTCTCGATGCGGCCGCTGAGCTGCAGCGCTTCATCGATGTTGGCGATGTCGTCGTCCGACAGGTTGGCGATCTGATCGAGCTTGACGACGTTGAGCTGGCGCAGACGGCCAAGGAGATCGGCGTCGATGCCCTTGATCTGCGTGAGATCGTCCGGCTCGCCCTTCTGCTTCTTGAAGCCCTTCCAGGCGGCGTTTAGGCGGCGGGCGCGGGCGTCCGAGCGCTCGACGATACGGGCCGACTTGCCGCGGCGACCGCGGAGATAATACAGCTTGGCGCGACGGACTTTGCCGCGGCGGATGACTTCGATCTCGGCGATGTAGGGGGAGTAGATCGGGAAGACGCGCTCGACGCCCTCGCCGTAGGAAATCTTGCGAACCGTGAAGTTCTCGTTGATGCCGGCGCCGGAGCGGCCGATGACGACGCCCTCGTAGGCCTGCGTGCGGACGTTATCGCCCTCGATGACCTTCACCATCACCTTGACGGTGTCGCCGGGGCCGAACTCCGGCACGCCGCGCTTCGCCGTGACGGCGTTCATCTGCTCGCGCTCGATCTCTTGGATAACGTTCATGAGGCACCTTAACATAGCAATGAACCGTCGAGGCACGGCCAACGGGCCGGCACCCCTTTACGGCAAGCCTTGGGGAATTTGCCCGGGTCATAGCCGAAACATATGGGCTTGTCGATATGGCGATCGGCGATTTGTCGCCCGGTCGGTCTAGTTAAAGGGCACGCAGGATGGCACTCGTCAATTTGTCCCGTCTGCTGGCGATAGCGTGGGTAGCGCTCAGCGTGTGGGTCTATGTCCTGATGCTCAACGGCTTCAAACCCGGACAGGCGCTCATCCTGGCCCCGTGGGTGGCGGCGCCCCTGCCGGTGGGATACTGGGCCGGTAGCCAGATAGCCCGGACCCCGGCCGCCTGGACGGCGGTGTTCGGCGGCCTCGCCGTGGCCTTCGTCATGGGCGCGTGGCTCTATTGGGATGCGTTCCTCGGCCGCAGCAGCCGCGAGGAAAGCCTGGCGGGCCTGATCGTGCTGGTGGCGCCGATCTATCAGTTCGTCGTCATCGGCATCGCGCTCGTCGTGGCCGCGCTGCTCAACCGGCCGCGGAGCTAGTTCTTGGGCTTCAGGAGGTCGGGGCGGCGCTCGGCGGTGATGCGTTCGGCTTCGCGGCGGCGCCACTCGGCGATCTTCTTGTGGTCGCCCGATAGCAGCACCTCGGGGATGGGGTGGCCCTCCCACTCGCGCGGCTTGGTGTATTGCGGGTACTCGAGCAGGCCGCTCTCGAAACTCTCCTCGGCCAGCGAGCCTTCGGCGCCGATGACGCCGGGCAGCAGGCGCACGCAGGCGTCGATGAGCACCATGGCGGCGATCTCGCCGCCCGACAGCACGTAGTCGCCGATTGAGACCTCACGCATGCGGCGCGCGGCGATGACGCGTTCGTCGACGCCTTCGAAGCGGCCGGCCAGAAGAAGTGCGCCGGGGCCGGCGGCCAGCTCGGCGGCCAGCGCCTGGCTCAGCGGCTCGCCGCGCGGCGACAGGTAGATCAGCGGCGTATCGGCTTCCTCGGCCTGGGCGGAATCGATGGCGGCGGCCAGCACGTCGGCGCGCATCACCATGCCGGCCCCGCC
>JBDTOR010000160.1:0-5370 GCA_039933175.1 Hyphomicrobium sp.
ACGATCGAGCGCGCCGTATCCTCGGCGGTGAGCGCCTGCAACTCGAACTTGGCGATCTGGTCGGCGAGTAGCTGCCCCGCGTCGGTGATCTGCGCCAGCTTTTCCGCGTCCGGTGCGCGCCCGGCGATCTCGCGCGTCTGGGCGGCCAGCTCGGAGAGTTGCCGCGTCAGCTTGGCGACGCTGTTCTGCCGCTCGGTAAGGCCGGATTCGAGGTTCTGCTTGCGGGCGCGGTGTTCGGCGACGCTCGTCGTCAGCTCGGCCAGCTTGGCCTCGGCCTCGCGCAAAACCTCCTGCGCGTTGTCGAGACGCGTCCGCGCATCGCGCTCGCCGTCGCCGGCCTGGGCTTCGGCCCTCGCCAGCAGCTCGATCTCGGAGCCGAGGTCGGACAGGATCTGCCGGGCTTCGCCGATCAGCGCTTCCTCGCGTGTGGTGTCGCTGCCGAGTTGCTCGGTGCGGGCGCGCAATTCGCGCTCACGTTCGGCGGCACGCGCCGCTTCGCGCTCGAAGTTCTCCTGCTCGACGCGCAGACGACCGAGGATGCCGGCGCGCTTGCCTTCCTCCTCGCGCAGAGGATCCATGCGCTCGGCCAAGCTCGCCTCGGCGGCGAGGGCCTGCGATTCCGCCTCGGTCGCCGTAGCGAGCTTCGACAGTGCATCGCGCAAGCCGGCTTCCTCGCCGTCGACGTGCCCCTGCGCCTCGGTCCATGCGAGGTGCATGAGGAGCGCGTCCTGGCGGCGGATGTCGTCGGAGATTTCCTTGTAGCGCCGCGCCGCGCGGGCTTGACGCTTGAGGCTGTCGACCTGGCTGTTGAGCTGGCCCAGCACGTCGCTGAGGCGCGCGAGATTGGCCTCTGTCGCCTTCAAGCGCAGCTCGGCCTCGTGGCGGCGGCTGTGCAGACCGGCGATGCCGGCGGCGTCCTCGAGGATGCGACGGCGCTGCTCGGGCTTGGCGTTGACGATCTCGCCGATCTGTCCCTGGCGCACCAGCGCCGGCGAGCGCGCGCCGGTCGCGGCGTCCTCGAATAGGATCTTGATGTCGCGGGCGCGCGCCTCGCGGCCGTTGATGCGATAGGCCGAGCCCGCCTCGCGCTCGATGCGGCGGGTGATCTCGATCTGGTCGGTGTCGTTGAACTCGGCGGGCGCGCGACGCTCGCTGTTGTCGAGGAAGATGGTCACTTCGGCCATGTTGCGCGCCGGGCGCGTATTGGTGCCCGAGAAAATCACGTCGTCCATGGCGGCAGCGCGCATGCTCTTGTGCGAGGTCTCGCCCATGACCCAGCGAAGCGCTTCGAGGAGATTGGATTTGCCGCAGCCGTTCGGTCCGACGACGCCGGTGAGGCCGGGCTCGATGATGAGCTCGGTCGGCTCGACGAACGACTTGAAGCCCAACAATCTCAGGCGAGAGATTTTCATCGCAATTCCTGCACGAAGCGTATTGGGGCGCTCGGCAGCGGGCGCCGGCTACGTCAGTTCGGTGCTCCCGCCGACGCGGTGGCGCGGCCCGCGATCAACGGATCGACCATCGCGCGGATGTCCTCCATCGAAAGCTCTTTTTTGACGAGCTTGCCCTCGACGAAGAAGTTGGGAGTGCCGATGACGCCAAGCTTGCGTCCGCGGTCTTTCACCCACTTTAGCCCTTCGATCATGGCCTGATTCTCGCGGCAGGCATCAAACTGCTGGCGCGTCATCCCCACTTGTGCGGCGACTTTGAATATAGGGTCGAGCCGCACCTCCTGCGAAACCCAGGAAGGCTGCTGTTCCATGAACTTGCCGAACAGCGTGAGGTATTTCTCCGGCTTGGCACAACGTAGGGCAACGCTCGCCGCGCCCGACGTCTTGCCGATGGGGAATTCGCGCAGAATGTACCGCACCTTGCCGGTGTCGATGTAGGCCTTCTTGAACTGCGGATAGGTCGTGAGGTGGAAGTTGCGGCAGTGCGGGCAGGTCAGTGAGGCGTACTCGACGATGGTGACCGGCGCATCGGAGCGGCCGAACGACATCTCCGGCAGCGTGCCCGTCGCCATGACGTCGGCGACCGTCGGGTTCTCGATCACCTCGCGGCCGCCGGTCGGCTTGGCGGTCGGGTCGGCTAGGGGATTGAACCGCTCCGGCCCGGTCGAGGCGGTGTCCTCCGCCGTCGGATAGGCCGAGCCGCCGCCGTCGGACGTGGTCTCTGCCTTGTCAGGCGTCAGGGATGTCGTGCCCATCATGGTGCTGCCCCCGCATCCCGCGAGGAGGTTTGGGAGCAGCAGCACTGCGATGAAGACGCCGATCCTGCCCACGGTGCCTCAGCTCTTGGCCAGCAGCGGCGTGATCATCTCGTCAAGCTTCTCCAGCGTCGGCGATCCGTCGAGCTTCTTGCCGTTGATGTAGAAGGTCGGCGTCGCCGCCACACCGAATACGTCGGAGGCGCGCGTGCGACCGGCGGTGATCTCATCGAGCAGTTTCTGATCCGTCAGGCACTTGTCGAACGATTCCTGCGTGAAGCCCGCCTGCTTGGCGATCTCGAACAGGCGCGGCACCGGGTTGCCTTCGCCGAACGCCCAATCCTTCTGCTTCTCGAACAGAACCTCGATCAGCGGGAAGGCTTTGTCGTTGCCCGTGCAGCGCGCCAGCATCGAAGCGGCGGCAGCAAGGTTGTCGAGCGGGAACTCGCGGAAGATGTAGCGCACCTTGTTGGTGGCGATGTATTTCTCTTTGAACTTCGGCCACACGTCGGTGGTGAAGTGAGCGCAGTGACCGCACGTCATTGACGCGTACTCGACGACCGTCACCTTGGCATCGGCCGGCCCGAGCGCCAGGTCCGGCAGGCCGACCGGCTTCATCAGCTCTTCGACCGGAACCTCCGAGGGGCCCTTGGCCTGCTGCGCGGAGAGGGGTGCGGTATGCAGTGTCACCGCGGCGCCGACGGCGCCAGCAGCGACGGCGGCGAGCATGAGACGCCGCGCAAGATCAAATCGGCCGGAGGACTTCGATGCGGACACGGGATGCGCTCCTTGCACTCTTTGGAAAAACGTTCAAACGGCCGCTCGGCCTCAGTCGCCCGAGTAACACGCTACCGAGCGTCGGAATAAGGCAAAACGCCCGCCGTTCCAAGTGAAGGAAGCTTAATCCCGGGCCTGCGCCCCGGGCTTTTCAGCGCGCCTGGCCGCGCGCCATCAGCCCGGATTTGAGGCTCGCCAGGGCGGTGCGCAGCCGCTCGTCGGTGATGCCGGCAAGCTCCGGGGCGGCGCAGGGCGGAGGAGCGGTGCGCGGGGCGGCGGATTGGCGCTCCGGCAGAGGCGCCTGGAGAATACGCAGCTCGATGACGGCGCCGTAGCCGAAGTGGCCGTTGATGCGCTCGAGGATCTGCTGGGCCTTGTATTGCACGTCGAGGGCGCGGGCCGGCTCGACGCGGACGATCAGCGTCGCCCCCGGGCGCCCCGCGGCGCCGTCGGCCACGTCGTCGCGAATACCAACGCCCCGCGGCCATTTCAGCCGTTCGGGTGCGGTGTAGGCGGCAATATCCTTGCCGACGATCATCGCCCAATCGGTGATCAGCGCGGCGGCGGCAAATCCGTACTTCTCGAAGGCTTTGTGCGTCAGCTTGGGTACGTAGGTGCCGACGGCGCGGGCCGAGACGAAGCCGCGCGAGCGCCCCGGCGCACTGCTTCCCGGCGCGGTGGCGGAACGGCGGAAAGTCGCGGCGTTGGTGGCCATTGTGCGTTCGTCCGGGGTCGGGAGTTTCCAGCGGGTCACTCGACGCTTACCATCGGGGGATCGATTCGCGGGCGCCGGGAGATGATCCCTTGACTGCTGTTGCTCGAAAGCAACTGCCGCTCCGGCCGGCCGGCCCTGACACGGTCGACGCGCTGCTTGCTTGGTATGACGAGGAGCGCCGCGATCTGCCCTGGCGCGTGGCGCCGGGCAAGCGGGCCGATCCCTACCGCGTCTGGCTCAGCGAGATCATGCTGCAGCAGACGACGGTCAAAGCCGTCATCCCTTTCTATCTGCGCTTCCTCGCCCGCTGGCCGACCGTCAAAGCGCTGGCGGCGGCGCCGCTCGACGACGTGCTCGCCGCCTGGGCGGGGCTCGGCTACTACAGCCGTGCGCGCAACCTGCACAAGTGCGCCATTGCGGTGGCCGCGGATCTTGCCGGCAAGTTTCCATCGACCGTCGCCGAACTGCAAAAGCTGCCGGGCATCGGGCCGTACACAGCAGCGGCCATCGCCGCCATCGCCTTCGGAGTGTCGGCAACGCCGGTCGACGGCAACATCGAGCGCGTGATCGCGCGCCTGTTCGCCGTGCGCCATCCGCTCCCCGCAGTAAAATCCGAGCTGAAGCGCCTGGCGGCTACGTTGACGCCGCCACGCCGTGCCGGCGACTTCGCGCAGGCGATGATGGATCTCGGTGCCGGCATCTGCACGCCGCGCCGCCCTTCTTGTCTCGTGTGTCCGGTGCAGTCCGATTGCGCCGCCGCCGCGCAAGGCATCGCCGCCTCGCTGCCGGTGCGCCTGGAGCGCGCCGAGCGTCCGCAGCGCGTCGGCTTCGCCTTCGTCGCCTTGCGCGAGGACGGCTATGTGCTGCTGCGCAAGCGTGCCGAAGCGGGTCTGCTCGGCGGCATGCTCGAGGTGCCCGGCACGGCGTGGGGCGATCTGCTGCCGCCGGCCAAGGAGGCGCTGCGCTCGGCACCGGTGCGGGCCGACTGGTGGGCGGTGCCCGGCACGGTCGTGCACGTGTTCACGCACTTCAAGCTGGAGGTCGTCGTCTATCGCGCGCTGGTGCCGGCCGACGCGAGCCTGACCTTCTGGGCTGAGCCCCATCGCTGCCATTGGGTGGCGCGCCGTGATCTCGCCGCCTCGGCCGTGCCGAGCGTCATGCGCAAAATCATCGCCCACGCCCTGAAAGAGAACTAGGGCGGCGCCTCGCCCGGGACGTCGACGCGCTGCGGCGCCAGCAGTCGCAGACGGTTGTCGGGGCCGATCTCCAGGGTGTGAATGTAGAAATAGGTGCCGGCGTCGTTCTTGGATTCCATGACCGGTGACGGCGCGGAGACGATGATGAGATCGCCGCACTCGCCGATCCAGTCGATGTGGCGGTGGCCGTGCATTAGGATCGCCCGGCCCGCCATGGGCGCCAGGCGGCGCAGGAACCAGTTGCCGTTGACCAGCGTCGTTCCGATCCTCTCCGACAGCACCTTGGCGGCGCGCGGATACTCCACCGGATGGTGGTGCAGTCCGACGAGCCAGCATGCCTTCGGGTACTGCGCGAAAATCGTGTCCATGGCCTTGGCCTGCGCGGCCGAGATGACACCGAGGGCGTTGGTGAAGGAGAAGTGGGAGTCCGAATTGGAGTTTAGCAGGATAATACCCAACCCGTCCTCACGCTCCGG
>JBDTOR010000161.1:0-5369 GCA_039933175.1 Hyphomicrobium sp.
ACTGCGTCCGCCGTTCCGTTGCGCTGCTCCTGCACGAAGACCTGCGCCGTCGGAGCGATGCGCAGCGTTTCGTCCCGCACGTCCTGCATCCCCGGGCCGATCACCACGGCAAGCGCCTGCGGCTCGAGTTCGCCGGCGAGCGCCAGGACATGGCCCAGCATTGAGCGGCCCGCGACCTTGTGCAGCACTTTCGGCAGCGCGGACTTCATGCGCGTGCCCTGACCGGCGGCAAGAACGACAACGAGCAGAGGACGACGGCTCATCAAGCACTCGCGTTTCTATGGGTGACAAAGGACTGGCGGCGGCGGCCATCGAACGGGCTGCACGGTGGCGACGAAGCACGTGGAAGCACAGTCTCAGTTCTATACCGGGCACCGCGTGTGCCCAACAAGGCGGCCGCAATGTGTCGGCGGGTGTTACCCATCCACGTGCACAACATGTTGCATACCAGGTACATGCCGGCGAGAACAACAAACGTTTTCAATCAGTTGATAAGACATGACACGTCGTCCACAGGCCGAGCGCCATCCCACTCAGCGGCCGCGTTGCTCCGCGCGACCGACTCACCGATTCTCCGCTGCGTGATTCCAAGGCAGGTCTGCGTCGGGACAACCCGCGTTCCGCCCGCCTGTCGAACGCCTTAGGCCCTGTGCCGCGTTTAAAACCGTGGAAGCTCCAGAATGTCCGTTCTCCCGTCTATCGCCCCGGCGCGGCGCCGCACGTTCACTCCATACGTGATCGGCTACCTGGTCTCGGCTCTCCTCGCACTCGCCTACCTCACTTTCCTTGGCGTGCGGCCGGACCTCGTTGCCATGTGGCGCGACAAGCCGAACGACGCGCAGACGGCCATCGTCGAGACCCAGCGCAACGTCGAGCGCGCCCTCGCCGATCTCGATCCGATCAAGCAAGGCGTCGGCGAGATGAAGATGGACGTCGACAACATGAAGACGGGCATGCAGGAAGCCATGGAGCGCGACCGCGTTCTGCTGGCGAAGGTCGAGACCCTGGAACGCAACGTCGCCCAAGCGAGCGAGAAAGTCGCCGCCGCCCCGGCAGCGGCTGCTCCCAAGAAGGTGGCCGCGGCTACTCCGGCGGCCGCCAAGCCCGCAACTGCTGCGGCCGCCAAGCCGGCCGCGCCTGCGGCGACGGCGAAAAGCATCGAGACCGGAAGCATCGAGGAGCCGAAGGCTGCGGCGGCGGCGAAACCAACGCCGGTCGGCGTGCTGCTCGCCACCGGACCCTCGCTCGACTCGCTGCGTCTATCCTGGCAGATACTCAATGATCGCCACGGCACGACCATGAAGCAGCTGCAGCCGCGCTATGTGGTGAGCGGCAAGGCGGATGAGCGCACCTACGGCCTCGTCGCCGGTCCGCTAGCCAACGTCGCTGCCGCCAAGGATGTCTGCAAGACGATGGCGGACAACGGCATTTCCTGCGAAGTCAGCCAGTATCGCGGCAACGCCTTCTAAGCGTCCGGCGGGCTAGGGCTGCGGCACGCCCCACGTGTCGCACGCCTCCACCTCGCCGCTTTGTGCGCCCCGCAGGAACCAGCGGGTGCGCTGCTGGGTGGTACCGTGCAGACCAATGCGGCGCACCTTTGCCTCGGGCTGGCCGGTCAGGATCGTGTCATCACCGATGTCGGAGAGCACCGCCAGCAGGTCGGCGCGGAACTGGTTCGACGTCGCCCACGCCGAGCTGTCGTGGATCCACACGCCCGCGAGGCAGTCGGCCTGCAGCTCGAAGCGGCGCACGTGCTCGGGACCGTCACCGGGCGAAGTGTAGATCGCCTGGCTCAGCATCTGGAAGCCGCCGTTGAGATTCTGAATGTGGTGGCCGAATTCGTGGCCGATGAGGAAGGTGATGCCTGCCTCCGCCTGCGGTCCGAACTTGGTCATCAGCCGATCCGCTGCAGCCACGCCGACGAACACCGTCTGATTGCCGCTGCAGTAGGCGGGGCCATCACCTGAATAGAGCCCATAGCAATTGGCCGGCGCCAGCCGCGCGACGAACTGCACGCTGACGGCGGCCACCTCAATGGCGCGGCCCTGCATCAACCGGCTCCACGTCGCTATGGAATCATCGATCGCCCGGGCAACAATGGCGCGCAGGCGCAATTCGGGAGGCGGGGAGCCACTATCGTTGTTGAAGGGACCGGCAGGGCCCTGGAAGAAGGTGCCGACCGGAGGCCCGGCGGCCGCCGTGCTGATCTGGGCTGAGGCCAAGACAATCCCCGCCGTGCCGAACACTGCGGCAACCACCAATGTCCGGGCCGGCGAGCAATGGCTCATGGCGCATAGCCTTTCGCGCAGCGTAACCCCGATAGGCCACCAACGGTTTCCGAACCGCTCATCCGGCCGTCAAACGTGCCTCAAAGACTACTGGCATTGAACGTATCGCACTGTCCGATCTCGCCCGCTTCGAGGCCGCGCTTGAACCAGCGCACGCGCTGCTCGGAGCTGCCGTGCGTGAAGGCGTCGGGAACCACCGTCCCTTGCGTGCGCCGCTGGATCATGTCGTCGCCGATCTGGCTGGCGGCGTTGAGACCTTCCTCGACGTCGCCGGGCTGCAGCCGGTTCTTCACCTGGTTGTTGAGATTGGCCCACACGCCGGCGAGGCAATCGGCCTGCAGCTCCATGCGCACCTGCAGTGCGTTGGCGTCGCTCTCGTCGGATGATTCCTTCAGCTCCTGCACCTTGTCGGCGATGCCGAGCAGCTTCTGCACATGGTGACCGACCTCGTGCGCGATCACGTAGGCTTGGGCGAAGTCGCCCGGAGAGTCGAATTTGCGTTTCATCATTTCGTAGAACGACAGGTCGATGTAGATCTTGCGATCGAGCGGGCAATAGAACGGCCCCATCTGCGCCATGCCGGTGCCGCAAGCGGTGCGTGTGGCGCCGGAGAACAGCACCATCGCCGGCTCGGAATAGCGGCGGCCGAAGCCGGAGAATACCTTCGTCCACGTGTCCTCGGTATCGGCCAGCACCTGCGAGACGAAGCGCTTCATGTCGTCCTCGGTGCGCACGGCAGTGCCGCCTGGCAGCCCTGGAATATCCGGGCCGCGCGTAGCCTGCCGGCCCGGCGCCTTCGGCACCTCGGTCTGCTGCGGCATTTGCGGGACCTGCGGGTACTGCCCTTCGCTCAGGAGCTCGAGCGGATTGATCCCGAGAAACCACATGATGACGCCGATGACGATCAGCGTCGTCAGGCTGACGCCGCCGCCGCCGATCGGAATCTGAATGCGCGTGCCGTCGCCGCCGCCGCCACCGGGGAAGCCGCGCGGGAAACGGAACATCGGTCCGCGCTCGCCGCGCCGATCCTCGACGTTTTCACTCTCGCGATCCTCATCACCGTAGCGCATGGCGTTTTCCCACATTGCGAACGGAGCTCAAACTGCGGCGCGTGCGACGTCCGTCGGCGTCGGCGCGAAGCCCTATAGTGCCCGGGGAGCCCGAGCAGTGACAAGGGCCGCGCTACAATTGCGGCACAATATGAGGCTTGGCTTAGGGCTCAGCCTGTTCCGGCTGCGGCGCAGGAAGCGCCGCCTGTGGCTTTTCAGCCGCGATGGCAACCGCCTTCGACTTTAGTTTCAGCAAGCTGCGCACCGGGCGCGATGAGGCGACAACGCCCTCGTTGGCATACGCCTCGTGATTGCGCTCGATGTCCTTGGGGTCGTAACGGTAGTTGACCATCAGTCCACACGCTTCGCGCAGGCTCTTTTCCGAGGTATCGGCCAGGAAGTTGATGCGGTCGAGCCGCGCCCCATTGCCGAGATGGAAGCGGGCGACCGGATCGACCGGGCGGCCATCGGGGCTCTTGGCATTGAGGAAATAGTGCGCCGCAAGGCCCATCAGCGCCGTCTCGATATCGGCGTATTCGGTGTCGCTGGCGCCTTCGGGCCAGCTCGTGCGACGCATAGCCTTGAGCACGGCGCCCGCCGCGGCGGCACTCTCATCGTTGGACGAGGCGGCACTGCTCTCCAGCCAGGCGGTGAACTGCGGCACGGGCGACAGCGTGACGAAATTCTTGAGGCTCGGGGTCTCGCGTGCCAGCTCCTCGACGACCTGCTTCAGCAGGAAGTTGCCGAAGGTGACACCCTTGAGGCCTTCCTGACAGTTGGAGATCGAATAGAAGACGGCCGTCGTCGGCGGCTTGCCCGGAACGTCGGCCAGTGGCTCCTCCAGAACCTGCCCGATGGCATCGGGCATGTCGCGCATCAAGGCCACCTCGACGAAGACCAGCGGATCGTCGACCAATGAGGGATGGAAGAAGGCGAAGCAGCGCCGATCGGCCGGGTCGAGGCGGCGACGCAGGTCGTCCCACCCGCGGATCTCGTGCACGGCCTCATAGCGGATGATCTTGTCGAGGATCGCCGCCGGGGTATTCCAGTCGATGCGGCGCAGGACGAGGAAGCCGCGGTTGAACCAAGCATAGAACAGGCGCCGCAAGTCCGCATCGACGGCGGCGAGCGCCGGATCGCTCGGCGGCACGCGCAATAGATCGCGGCGCATCGTGACAATCTCAGGCGTAGCCCCCGGCGCCAGGTTGAGGCGGCGGAAAAACTCCACGCGCGGGCTTTCCAACGCCCGCTGCAGCTTGGCGAGGCTGGCGTCGGAAGGATCGTCGAGATGTGCCTGGGCGGCGGCGAGCACACCCTCGTGATCGGGCCGCATCTGCGTTGCGAGGAACGTGAAGAACCGCAACCGCTCGGCGGCATCGAGGCGTGCATAGCGATCGAGCAACTCGCGCGCGATGGCGACGCCGGAGGCTTCGCCGCGAGTGGAGACCAGCGCCCGCGCCAGCTCCTCGACATCGTCGCCCGCATCGGCTCCGAACAGCGACTTGGGAAGCAGCGCCCGGCTCTGCTCGGCCACCGAGCTCAGCAATTCCTGAAGAAACGAGACGTTCAAAAGTGCGGCCCTTCCGTCATGGACGAAGCAACGATAGCGCAACAGCGCCCGCCGGGGACTGCAGCACGTCGGCACACATGCCGAATCCGATCGGCTGGTATGGCAGATGGTGGTGGCTTCCGTGCGGCTCAACCCGTGCCCTGCAGGGCAACTGCCTGGTACGTAAGCACGCGGCGCGTGCGCACCCAGGGGTCGGTCAGCACGCGAAAGTCGGCGTAGTGGGGCAGCTCGCGATGGGCGAGATAGGCCGCCTCGTCGTCGTAGACTTGGTAAAGCAAGAACGAAGCCCCCTCGAGCGGATCGACCGAGACGTCGTAACGCTTGCAGCCCGGCTCCCGGTCAAGACAGGTTTTCGCGTACGCGCCGAGCGCCTGGCGCAGCTCCTCCGGCCGGCCCCGCTCCGCCTCCAGAAACACCACCACCACGAGCATGCCGCTGCCTTCCCTAGATTTCACGGGCCTA
>JBDTOR010000162.1:0-5367 GCA_039933175.1 Hyphomicrobium sp.
TTGACCTTCACCGGGCCGTCGCCGTCGCCGAGCTCGTCCATGATGCGGGCGAGCATCTTGCCGGCATTCTTCTTGTTGCCCTTCGGCTCATCGCTCGTATCGGTGTCGTCGGCCTTGGCGGTCTCGGTCGCCTCGTCGCTAGTGGTCGTCGGCGCGGCGTCGGCGGTGTCGGATTTGGCCTTGGCCGCCGGCTCGGACTTGTCGGTGTCGGGCTTCGCCTCGTCGAGCTTGATGGCCTCGTCGGCCTTCGCCGTAACGGCCGGCTTGTCGGCAGCTGTAGCAGTGGTTGCAGGAGCGGGCGCCACGGCGGCCGCGCTACCCGAGCCGTTGCACTTCTGCAAATCGGCAGGCGCGCGCTTCCACGTATAGGTCTCGCTCAGCCACTTGGTGCCGGCGTAGCCGACGACCTTCAGCTTGTCGGCTCCGATCGCTGTCAGCTCCACGTCATACTTGGAGCCGCGGTCGGGATCGAAGATCCAGCCGTTGTCCCATTTGTTCTTGCCGACCGATTTGACGTTGCCGATGATCTGCTTGCCGCACTGGTCGGAGTTCTTGGCGTCCTCGACCCAGGCGACGTGCCCGCACAGCTTGCCGTTGCAGTCGGTGATCTCGACGGCGCCGCGCCCCGTGTGATCGATCCACACGCCGGTCGCCGAGTTGTCGGCGTTCGCAGCGCCTGCCGCCGCCATGGCAACGGCGAGCACCGCGCCGTGCAGAGCAAAATGATTGAAACGCATGGGGCACCTCCCAAAAGTTGTTGGTCTTGACCTATGAAAATGCGCGCCGCCACGCAAGCGAACGCTCGTCCTGTGCCCAATCTGCATGGCTCGAGGGAAGTGCGCTGTTCCGCCCGGAACACACGGTGGTGAACGTCAGTTCTTGACGAATACACTCGCGCTGAGCACGGCGGTGGCGCCTGCTTTGTCAGGGGCATAGTAGTGGACGTAGCTGAGCGCAGCGCCCTGCTGGTGTGTCCAGGCGTGCACCTGCGTGGCGCCTTCTTGCCACGTACTGTCCGCCGCGCGGCCCATGGTGCGCGTCAATTCGCCCAGCAGCGGATCGGGTGTCGCGCTCGGAACGCGCAGCGCGCAAGACGTGTTCGCCGCGTTCGCGAAGGCCGGCATCTGCTTCTTGAACTCATCATCTGGTTTCGAGCGAGCGGCCGTCAGAATGAACCGCTCGCCATGGTCGTGATAACGCCAGGCGAGCAGCTTTTCAGCCGGCGACTGCGGCGCGTAAGGCTTCAAGTCGTCGCCGGTGAGCTGGTCGAACTCGCCGAAACCGGCGGCGCGCTCGATGCCGCCCAGATCGGGGAGCTGCTTCAGGCACAGAAAGCTGAACAGTCCAACCGTGCGTGCCGCGCCCTTTTCCTTCGGGATGGTTTGGGCCGCGGCGCCGATGGACGCGAGCGTTGCAACGAGACAGGTAAGAGCGGCGCGAAGGAAAGAGATGCTCATCGTGCGTCTCCAGTGCGCGTTTGCTCAGCGCGTGGCGACCGGCGGCGGCGCTGGCGGCCAGGCTTTCGTGTCCTCGGACCACTTGTTGGCGGCGATCATCTTCGCCTGCTCCTCGCACGACGGCGGCTTGCGCGGCATACGCGTCCACACCTCGGACGACCCGAAGATCGGCAGCAGCATGTAGCCGGTGACCTTCACCTTGTTGCGGTCCAGCACCTCGGCGTAGCCGGAGAAGCTCATGCCGTGGTCGGGCACATAGACGTTGCCGTCGGCCCACGTGCCGTCCGGCTGTTTCTTGAAGCCGGTGACGACGACCAGGCCGCAAACGAAGCGGTTCTGCAGTTTGGGATCGGAGTTGCGGAAATCGCGCAGCGGACCGCGGTCGGGGCCGTGCGGCTTTTTCAGCCAGGCAACGCGTCCGCACCGATCCTTGCCGCAGGGGCCGAACTGCAGGATGACCTCGCCGTGCGAGTCCATCCAGTAGCCGTCGAGGCTTTCCGCCCGGGCGCCGGCTGCGGTCAGGCAAGCAGCGGCGGCGATGCCCGCCAGCCAGTAAGCCACAGCCCGCATGTTCGTGTTCATGCCTCTCGCATCCCGCTTGCCAACACTCGCGCCACCATTTGCACGAAGAAATCGGCGGCGACAATCTATCAGGGCCAACACGGCGCTTATGCGGCTACTCCTGTGGCTGCGGTGTCTCCGTGCTCTCGCCATCTTGCGGGCCGTCGGTTGCCTCGCCGCTCTCCGAAGCGTCCGTAGTGTCGGACGAATCCATCTGCGCCGGGGCATTGTCGCCGAATTGACCGGCTATCTTTTCGCCGCCGGCGAGAATGAAAACCACCGTCACCGCGATGACGAGAATAGACAGCGCCGCCTGCCAGAAGTAGGGCCGGGCGCGCAGTACACCTGCGGTTGAAGTCAGCTCTTTCATCACGATGTAGCCGCCCATGCCGCGGCGGAACCAGCCCTGCACCTGCCCGTCTTGCCCCAAATGCTTGGGCACGCGCTTCCAGCCGGCGAACAGATCGCCGATGAAGCCCAGCATGGAGCGGAAGTCAGCCGTCACCAGCCCGGTCTTGTCCTGGTAGATGACGTCCTCGCCGGCGATGAAGCCCGGATTGGCGCGGCCGATCGCCTTGCCGGTCAGCTGCGCCGGGCGGCCGACGACGGGAGAGGCGGCAGGATTAGCCATCAGCGCGGCAACCGTCGTCGGCTCAGGCGTTGCCGAGGGATAGCGCAGGCGCAGCGTGACGAGCACGCCGATCGCTACGGCGGCAGGGACGAGCATCCAGTCGCCGAGCACCGCCGCCAATAAGCCGAGCGCGAACGGGATGGCGAGAATGCCAAGCTCGCGCCAGAACTGGCTCCACAATGCCCCCTTGTCGAGATGCACGCGCAGCGCCGCGGCCTTGAGGTCGTAATCGGGGAATGGCTGCGCCTTCTGCTGCGCGATGTCGCCGAGGTGAGAAATGCGCATGCCCGTGAGCGGATGCGTCGAGTTCAGCTCGATCAGCCGCGCCCACGGATTGTGGGCGTCGAACAGCATCGCCTCGGACGCCCGCTCGGGGCTCTGCAAGCCGCTGCTCTCGGCCTCGAGGCCGGAGTAGCGCGCATTCTTCACGTCGATGACGCCCATGTGCCGCGTCGACTGCAGCAGACCCTTGGCCTCGTCGGTGTCCTCCACCTGCACGATGCCGTAGGCGATCTTGACCAGCGCCGCGGCGAGGTGGCGCGCCTCGACCTTCTCGGCGGAGAAGGCGTCGGCGAGATATTCGCGCGTGCGGCTGAGGTAATAGAGGAGGTAGATGCCGATGTAGTACATCACCAGCGCGGCGATGCCGACCATCGCCTGTCCCCCCTTGCTCTTGCTGCTGCCGCCGCGGCTCGCGCGCATCGAAGCGGCGTAGACCTGAAAGAGGATCTGCACCAGCGTGCCGGCTGCCGTCATGACGATGAAGTCGCGGTTGACGATGTGGCCGAGCTCGTGCGCGACGACGGCCCGCTGCTCGTCCTCGTTCAGGAACTCGAAGATTCCCTCGGTAACGACGATGCGCGCGTTGGAACGCAGCAGGCCGTAGGTGAAGGCGGTCGGATTGCGGTCGGGGATAAGTCCGAGACGCGGCGCGCTGAACGCGTATTGGCTGGCCACTTCATGAACCAGTTCATGCACCGCCGGAAAGCGCGACTTGAACTCGGCGTCGTCGAGGAAAACCATCTTGTTGAACCAGCGCAGCGACCAATCGGTGATCCACGGGCTGATTAACCAGATCACTCCGTTGATGACGATCGTGATGGTGATGGCCAGCCCGAGATTGACGTTGTCGGTAAAGACCAGCGCCGCCAGAACGACGCCGCACACCATGCCGAGCAGCAAACCGATGGTGACGAACGAGGCAAAGAACAGTCGGGCCATATCAATCCCCCATCACGAAAAATCGGACGCCAAGCTAGGGCTTCGCACGTCCGTCGGCCAGCAGCGCTGCAACGTAGTCACCGATGGCGAGCGAGGATGTGAGCCCGGGGCTCTCCATGCCGTAGAGCGCAGCGAGACGCGGCACGCCGTGTTGCGCGGGGCCGTGGATGGCGAAATCGGCGACCGGCTCGCCCTCGCGATAGATTTTCGGGCGCACGCCGACGCTATCGGGATGCAGCGCGCCGGACGGCAGTCCGGGCCAATAGCGACGGATCTCGTTCTCAAAACGCGGCAGGCGCTTGCCGCCCTCGTCGTCGAACACATAGCCGACGCTATCGCGCCACTCGATGTCTGGTCCGAAGCGCGCGCGCCCTCCGACATCGAGCGTGAGGTGCACGCCGAGCCAGGCGCCGGTCGGCATCGGGTAGACGAGGTGGCGAAACGGCGCGCGTCCGGCAAGCGCATAATAGTGTCCGCGTGCAGGGTAGGTCTCGGGCACGACGTAATCTGGCCGGTAGGTGAGCATGCGGCCGAGCGTCGTAGCGCCGAGGCCGCCGGCTAGAACCAGGTTGCGCGCGGTCAATGTGCTGCGTTCGCCCCCGCTTAGCGTCTCGATGGCAAAGCCGCCGCTGCTCGCAGTGATGGCGGCCACGCTTGCGTTGAGCACCACCGCACCGCCGCGCGCGGTCAAGTGCCCCTCGATCGCCTGCATCAGCCCATGACTGTCGATGATTCCTGTGGACGGCGACAGGTAGGCGGCAACGCAGCTGACCTCGGGTTCGAGCCCGCGCACATCGGCCGCGCTCAGCCGCTGCAGATCGTTGACGCCGTTCTTCACCGCGAAGGCAGCGATGCTCTCCAGCTTGGGAAGCTCAGCTTCCTGCGTCGCCACCAGCAACTTGCCGCAGCGTTTGTGCGTGACGCCGTTCTCAGCGCAGAATCGGTACAGCAGCTGCTTGCCGGCAACGCACAGCGAGGCGCGTAGGCTGCCGGGCGCGTAGTAGATCCCAGCGTGAATGACCTCGGAGTTGCGCGAGCTCGTTTCGGTGCCGATGCGATCGTGGCGCTCGAGGACGAGAACGCTCTGGCCAGCCAGCGCCAAGGCGCGTCCGATGGCCAGACCGATGACGCCGGCCCCTACAACGACCGTTTCAACGTCCGCGCTCACCCTCGCCCTCTACGTCAAGATTTTGTTTCAAACCTGTTTTCCACAAGGGAAATACCGCCACCGCTACGCTCGAAATATTTCGAATCCTTATTAGGGTGCCAGGGCTGCGCACGTCTGATGCCGTGCCCGGTGAAACGCATGGAGGGTCTCATGGCATTTGTCACTGGCGATGTCGTTGCCGTTTCGGGCGACGAGATGCCGTTCAAGGTGATCTTCAAGCAGGGCGAGACGGTCCTGACCGAATGGCTGGTTGAATCCAAAGAAGATGGGGAGATGCAGATCGTCGAAACCCTCAAGAGCCTCATCGACGACGAGGACGAGGAAGGCGA
>JBDTOR010000163.1:0-5362 GCA_039933175.1 Hyphomicrobium sp.
ACGTTCTGCTCCATCATGCGCAGCGTCGGGCTGTCGTCACCGCCCAAGGCCAACATGCTGCGCAACGACAAGGGCGAAACGCTCAACGCCGAGTTCCTGCTCTCGTCTCCCGAATTCGAGCGGATCGTGCTGCCCTACGTGCAGGATCTGCAGAAGCTCGGCATCAAGGCCAGCCTGCGCACCGTCGACAGCGCCCAGTACAAGCGCCGCGAGGATGCGCACGACTACGACATCATCGTCGACAACTTCGCCCAGTCGGAATCGCCGGGCAACGAGCAGCGCGATTTCTGGGGCTCGGCCGCCGCCAGCCGCGACGGCTCGCGCAACACCGCCGGCATTCAGAATCCCGCCGTCGACAAGCTGATCGACAAGGTCGTGTTCGCCAAGGACCGCGAAGAGCTGCTGGCGGCAACGCGCGCCCTTGATCGCGTGCTGCTGTGGAACTTCTACGTCGTGCCGCAGTGGCATTACCCCTTCGAGCGCGTCGCCTATTGGGATGTGTTCGGCCGCCCGGCGACGTTGCCGTCGCAGACCTCGGGATTGACGCAGGTCTGGTGGTTCGACGCCGACAAGCAGAAGGCGCTCGCCGGCGCACGCGGACAGTGATGGTGGGGATGCAGGCAATGCCACCCGCACCCCGCGCCCAGGTTGCCACCCGCCTCGCCACAGCCGCTCTCGCCGCGGTGCTGCTTGCAACGCCTTCGATCGCCGAGCCGCGCTATGGGCTCTCGGTGTTCGGCGAGCTGAAGTACCCGGCCGACTTCAAGAACTTCGAATACGTCAACCCGGATGCCCCGAAAGGCGGAAAATTCTCGTCGACCGGCACGGGCGGCACCAAGACATTCGACAGCTTCAACAACTTCATCCTGAAGGGCGATGCGGCGCAGGGGCTGGAATACCTCTTCGACAGCATGATGACGCGCGCGCAAGACGAGCCGGACGCGGTGTACGGACTCGTCGCCAGCAGCGCCGACGTTGCTCCCGACAAGATGTCGGTCGTTTTCAAACTACGCCCGGAGGCAAAATTCGCCGACGGCACACCCATCACCGCTGACGATCTCGTTTTCACCTTCAATACGCTGAAGGAGAAGGGGCACCCCAACTACACGCTTTCGCTGCGCGATGTGGTGAAGGCCGAGGCGATCGATCCGCAAACGGTCCGCTATGAATTCAAGGGCGAACTCATCCGCGACCTGCCCCTCGTCGTCGCCGAGCTGCCTATTCTGTCGAAGGCGTTCTATACGCAGCACCCCTTCGACCAATCGTCGCTGGAAAAGCCGCTCGGCTCGGGCCCCTACGAGATCGGCAGCTTCAAGCCCGGCACCTTCGTCAGCTACAAACGCCGCCCCGACTATTGGGGCAAGGATCTCCCCGTCAATCGCGGCCGCTTCAACTTCGACGAGGTGCGCTACGAGTACTACCGCGACCGCACGTTGGAGCTCGAAGGTCTCAAGTCCGCCTCCTTCAACTTCCGCGAGGAGTTCACCTCGATCGACTGGGCGACCGGCTATGACATCCCGGCCGTGAAGGAAGGGCGTCTCGTTCGCCTGGTCATGCCCGACCAACGGCCGTCCGGGGCGCAGGGCTACTTCGTCAACACGCGGCGCGAGCCGTTCAACGACAAACGCGTACGCGAGGCGCTCGGTCTCGCCTTCGATTTCGAGTGGTCGAACAAGAACCTGTTCTTCAACCTCTACAAGCGCACGCAGAGCTTCTTCGAGAACTCGGACATGAAGGCCAATGGCCCGCCGAGCCCTGAAGAGCTGGCGTTGCTGGAGCCCTTCAGAGACAAGCTGGCGCCGGAAGTTTTCGGCGAACCCGTGTCGCCATCGGTGACCGATGCATCGGGGCGCGATCGCCAGTTTCTAAAGCGGGCGCGCGATCTGCTGACGGAAGCCGGTTATGGCGAAGGCGGCAAGCCGCTCACCGTCGAAATCCTGTCCTTCGAGGAAGGCTTCGACCGCATCATCCTTCCGTATGTCGACAACCTGAAACGCATAGGCGTCAACGCCTCGCTGCGACGTGTCGATCCGGCGCAGTACGAGCGGCGTATGAAGTCCTTCGATTTCGACATGTCGATACAGCGCTACTCACTCCGTCTGACACCCGGCGTCGAGTTGAAGAGCTACTGGGGTTCCGATGCCGCCGGCATGGACGGCAGCTTCAATCTTGCCGGCATCAAGGACCCCGTTGTCGACGCCCTGATCACCAAGGTGGTAGAAGCCAAGTCGCGCGCCGATTTGGTCACTGCCGGACGGGCGCTCGATCGTGTTCTGCGCGCCGGGTATTATTGGGTGCCGCAGTGGTATAAGGCGGAACACAACGTCGCCTTCTGGAACGAGTTCTCGCGCCCTGACGTGAAACCGAAGTTCGACGAAGGCGTAATCGACACCTGGTGGTATGACGCCGACAAAGCTGCCAAGCTGAAAAAGAACTGAGCCCCATCCCGATGGCCGCCTATCTCCTTAAGCGACTGCTGCTGATTATTCCGACGCTGTTCGGCATCATGCTGATCAGCTTCGTCATCATTCAGTTTGCGCCCGGCGGCCCGGTGGAGCGCATCATCGCGCAGCTGTCGGGCCGCGATTCCACCATCGCCTCGCGCATCGGCGGCGGCGGCAACGACGCGCTGTCGAGCAACAACAGCCAGGCGCAGCTCGGGCAAGGCGCCGCCGACGCGGCGTCGTCGAAATATCGCGGCGCGCAGGGGCTCGATCCGGAATTCATCAAGAGCCTCGAGAAGCAGTTCGGCTTCGACAAGCCGGCCTACGAGCGTTTCTGGATCATGATGAAAAGCTACCTCACGTTCGACTTCGGCAAGAGCTACTTCCGCGACACCTCGGTGCTGGAGTTGATCAAGGAGAAGCTGCCCGTCTCCGTGTCCCTCGGGTTATGGATGATGCTGATTTCCTATCTCATCTCCATCCCGCTCGGCATCCGCAAGGCGGTGCATGACGGCGAGCCGTTCGATAACTGGACCAGTAGCGTGCTGGTCATCGCCTACGCCGTGCCGGGCTTCCTGTTCGCCGTGCTGCTGCTGATCCTGTTCGCCGGCAGCTCGTTCTTCCAATGGTTCCCATCGCGCGGGCTGACGTCGGACAACTGGGACGAGTTCTCGCTTATCGGCAAGGTCGTCGACTACTTCTGGCACCTCACGCTGCCGCTGATCGCTATGTCGCTGACGGCGTTCACGACCATGACGTTCCTCACCAAGAACTCGTTCATCGACGAGATCCGCAAGCAATACGTGACAACGGCCAGGGCCAAGGGGCTGAACGAGAACCAGGTGCTCTACGGGCATGTGTTCCGCAACGCCATGCTGCTGATCATCGCCGGCTTCCCGGGGGCGTTCATCTCTGCGTTCTTCGCCGGTGCCATGCTGATCGAAACCATATTCTCGCTCGACGGGCTGGGTCTTCTATCCTTCGAGTCCATCGAAAAGCGCGACTATCCGGTCGTGTTCGCCACGCTGTGGATCTTCTCGCTGATGGGCCTAGTGCTCAACATCGTCTCCGACTTCGCCTACACCCTCGTCGATCCGCGCATCGACTTCGAAAGCCGGGAGGTCTAGCCGGTGACCGATCTGCGCGCGCTCGAAACGCCGCTGCCGCAGTCGCAGCCGCCACCGCGCGAAGAACACCGCGACAAGGTGCCGGGCTGGCTGGCGCGCCGGCTGCCCTCAAACGACAAGCTGAGCCCGATCAACCAGCGGCGGCTCACCAACTTCAAGGCCAATCGGCGCGGCTATTGGAGCCTGCGCATCTTCCTGACGCTGTTCGTCGTCACGCTGTTTGCCGAGTTCATCGCCAACGATCGCCCGCTGTTGATGAGCTACAAGGGCGAACTGCTCTCGCCGGTACTCTTCGACTACCCCGAGTCTAAGTTTGGCGGCTTCCTCGCCATTACCGACTACAAGGATCCGTTGATCCTCGACGAGATCAAGGCCAACGGCTGGGCCATCTGGCCGCCGATCAGCTACTCGTACGACACCATCAACAAGGATTATCCGGGCCGCAAAGGCCAGGACAAGCTGTGCCTCGGCTACCCGGCCCCGCCGCCGTGGGCTTCGAGCGCACCGCTGTGCGATGCGCCACCCGATCAGCTGGCGCGCTTCAATGCCCTGGGCAACACCAACTGGCTCGGTCTCGACAATCAGGGCCGCGACGTCGTCGCCCGCGTCATCTACGGATTCCGCATCTCGGTGCTGTTCGGCTTGCTGCTGGCCATGTTCTCGGCCGCGGTCGGCGTGACGGCCGGCGCCGTGCAGGGCTACTTCGGGGGCCGCACCGATCTCATCTTCCAGCGCTTCCTGGAGATCTGGTCGTCGGTGCCCTCGCTGTTCGTGCTGATCATCATCTCGTCGGTGCTGGTGCCCGGCTTCTGGACGCTGCTCGGCACGCTGTTGCTGTTCGAGTGGGTGAACCTCGTCGGCGTCGTGCGCGCCGAGTTCCTGCGCGCCCGCAACTTCGAATACATCACCGCCGCCCGCGCGCTCGGCCTGTCGCATCGCAAGATCATGTGGAAACACATGCTGCCGAACGCGATGGTGGCGATGCTGACCTTCATGCCGTTCCAGCTGTCCGGCAGCATCGCGGCGCTGACGGCGCTGGACTTCCTCGGCCTAGGCCTGCCGCCTGGCTCGCCCTCGCTCGGCGAATTGCTTCTTCAGGGCAAACGGCATCTCGAAGCCCCGTGGCTCGGCCTCACCGGGTTCTTCACCGTGGCGCTGATGCTGTCGCTGCTAATCTTCATCGGCGAGGCGGTGCGCGATGCGCTCGACCCGCGCAAGACGTTCCGGTAGGTGCAGCGATGGCAAGCGTAAATCGTGCACTCCTCGACGTCAGGGACCTGTCGGTCGCCTTCGGCAACGGCAAGATGATTGCCGCCGACAAGGTATCCTTCCGCATCGGCAAGGGCGAGACGGTGGCGCTGGTCGGCGAGTCCGGGTCCGGCAAGACCGTGTCCGCGCTGTCGATCCTGAAGCTGCTGCCGTACCCCGCCGCATCGCACCCGTCCGGCGAAGTGTGGTTCGAGGGCAAGGATCTTTTAAAGCTCAAGCCGGCGCAGTTGCAGGCCGTCCGCGGCAACCGCATTTCGATGATCTTCCAGGAGCCGATGACGTCGCTCAACCCCCTGCACGCTATCCAGCGGCAGGTGGGCGAGGTGCTGCGCGTGCACCGGCGCATGGACGAGAATGCGGTACGCGCGCGCGTGCTGGAGCTGCTGAACAAGGTCGGCATTCGCGAGCCGGAGAAGCGTCTCGACGCCTTCCCGCATCAGTTGTCGGGCGGCCAGCGCCAGCGCGTGATGATCGCCATGGCGCTCGCCAACGAGCCCGATCTGTTGATCGCCGACGAGCCGA
>JBDTOR010000164.1:0-5319 GCA_039933175.1 Hyphomicrobium sp.
CGCGCCTTTGCCGAGCTTGACGCCCTTCGCCTCGAGCGCCTTTGCCACCTCAGGCGGCATGTAGTTCTCATCGTGCTTGGCCAGCACATTGTCGGCGACGAACGTTCCTTCCGGCGACAGCTTGCCTTCGGCGACGACGCCCTGACCTTCCTTGAAGAGATCCGGCAGCACGCCTTCATAGGCGACCGGGATCATCTTGAGCGTATCGGTGACGGTGAACTGAACGTGCGTGCCCTCGCCGCGCCTTACCGAGCCCGCGGCGACGAGGCCGCCCAGGCGGAAGCGCTGTCCCACCGCGATCGGCTTGTCGGCGAGATCGCTCGGCGTGTGAAAGAAGACGATCGAATCGCGCAGGGCGAACAACACCAGGCCGACGGCCAGGGTGAGCACGGCGACGCCGACCCCGATCAGAACACCGCGCCTCTGCTTCCGCGTCATGCCGCTCCCTTTACGCATTGGCTCACGATCCGAGCCCCAAGCTTTCGGCCAAGACCTTCAGCTCGGCCAGCGAATTCGCATCACCCGAGAACTGCCCGCGCGCGGTCGACAGCGCGGTCACGGCTTCCTCGCGGCGCCCCAGCACCATGTAGGAGCGCACCAGGCGCATCCAGCCTTCAAGGTCGTTGCCGTTGCTCTTTAGACGCGCGGCGAGACCTTCGACCATCTGATTGATGAACTTGTCGCGCTCAGCGGGGCTCTTGCCGGGCGGGTAGCCCGCCGTGGCCTCGGGCGGACGCATGCTAGGCGCCGGCTCACCGGCCGGCTTGGCTGCCTGCGGCGCAGCGGCGGCGCCGGCATCGGGCGCTGCGCCCGGATCGGCGAGCCGATCGGTCACAGCATTGAGCCGCGACTGCAGCAGCTGCTTCCATGGATCCTCAGCCGCCGGAAGCAGTGCGCGGTACTGCTCTTGCGCGCCCTTGAGGTCGCCGTCCTGCTCGCGCGCGATGGCGAGCCAGACCTTGGGCTCGACCGACTGCGGGTCTAGGGACAACAACTTTTCATATGCCTGGCGTGCCGGCTCGTTGACGACGCCGTTCTGCAGCATGACGAGGGAGCGCGCGTAGCCGGCGAGGCGCCTGTCCGATTCCCCCAGCAGCCGCGCCGCCTTCTGGAATGCATCTGCCGCCTGCGTGAAGTCGCCCATGCGCAGGTACACCGGAGCCAGCACGTCCCAGCCGCGACCGTCTTCCGGGTGCTGGCGCAGATGCGCCTCGACGCGCGCCACGAGATCGGCGGCGGTCGCCTGCTCCACGGGCATGTCGATGCGCGCCGCATACGGGCGACTCGGGAGCTGCGGCGAGCCGACAGCGAGATACAGCGCGATGCCGGCGACCGGTAACGCCGCCGCGGCGTAGATTACGATCTGGCGGGCACGGCTCGCCGCGACGTGCGCGGCACCGCTGCGGTCTTTTTCCTCCGAGCGCTGGATCAGGCGGCGAGCGAGCTCGATCCGCGCTCCATCCGCCTCCGCACCGCCGAGCAAGCCGTGCGCCCGCTCGGTTTCGATTTCGGAGAGCTGATCGCGGTAGACCGCGAGCTCGCTGTCATTGCCGGCGGCATCGGCCGGCGGCGACGCCAACAAGGGGCGCGTCACCGCCCACACGACGGCAGCCGCCAATACTGCAAAACCGATCCACAGGATCATGCGCTATCCAAGCCTAACCGCGGGGCTGGAATAGGGCTCGGGGGAGCGGCTGACAAGCCTTGGCCCCCGCGGCAAGACATCTGCCGCAGTGCGAAATGAGGAGGGTTAAGAGCGCCAGCCGTCAGCCGACCGCGTCGACGTTGCGCCAGGTGCCGTCGGGATTGCGGCATGCCGTGCCGCGCATCTTGCGCGGGCGGCCGTCGATATAAACGGTGTGCGTGTAATCGCGGCAATCGATATTGCTGCGTTTGTACGGCCGACCCGGGACAACGTCGCCATAGCGGCCGTTGTCGGGGTTGCGCCAGCGCCGCGGGCGATCAGATTCGCCCTCTTCCAAGGCGGCGAATTCCGCTTGGTCGGCCAGGCGCCGGTCCTGCTCGTCCATCGAACGGCCGATATCGCTGCCGACCAGGCCACCAATCGTGGCGCCAGCCACCGTCGCCAGCACGTTGCCGGAGCCCTTGCCGAACTGATTGCCGACGAGACCACCGGCCACTGCGCCGACGACCATCCCGGTATCTTCGTTCGGGCCGCCGCCACAGCCGGCAAGCATCACCGAAAGGATGGCGATGGCCAGAATGCGTGCCTTAGACATGGCGAGTGTCTCCCCGAAGACGATCCGGCCCCATGTGATTCCGAACCACACTGTGCCGGCCTAGCCAAGCAATGTGCACCCGCCGTGACCGAAAGCCGGCCGCTTTTGGGCGAATCGCGTTGTACCGAGTTTAGCCTGCCGGGAGGGTGAGGTGCACTGCTAGTCCACCTTGCGGGGCCGACGCCAGCTCGCACGTGCCGCCGTAGGAGTGGACAAGCTCCATGACGATCGACAGCCCGAGGCCGGAGCCCGGTTTGGTCTCGTCGAGCCGCAACCCCCGCTTGCCGATACGCGCGCGTTGCTCGTCGTTGAGGCCGGGGCCGTCGTCGGCGACCGTTATCGACAGCCGGCGATTGCGCGCCCGGCTGGTCGACGGCGGCAGCTCGACCTTCAGCGTCACCTCGCGGCGCGCCCACTTGCAGGCGTTGTCGAGCAGATTGCCGAGCATCTCTTCGAGGTCCTGCTTCTCGCCCGAGAAGCGCGCCTCCGCCGGGCAATCGACATCGATGACGGCGCCCTTCTCCTGGTGGATGCGCTGCAGGGTGCGCACCAGCGGCTCGATCACCGGCGCCACCTGGGTCACCCGCCCGATGACGCCGACCCGCGCCGCCATGCGTGCGCGGTCGAGATAGCGCGTCATCGACTGGCGCATGATGTCGGCCTGCTCGACCACCTTGTCGCCAAGCCCGGTCTTGTCGCTGCGCACCTCGTTGGTGATGACGGCGAGCGGAGTTTTCAGGGCATGCGCCAGGTTGCCGACCTGCGTGCGGGCGCGGTCGACGATGGCCTGGTTGGAGCGGATCAGCGCATTGAGCTCGGACTGCAGCGGCTCGATCTCGGCCGGCAAATCCCCCTCGAGCGTGCTTGAGGTTCCCGAGCGAATGCCGGCGAGGCCGCGCTCGATCTGACGCAGCGGCAGCAGCCCGAAACGCACCTGGAACAGCGTCACGGCGACGAGGCCGAGGCCGGCTAAGGCGAGCGCCGTCGTCAGGCGATAGCGGAAGTTGGCGACCAGATGGTCGAGCCAGTCCTGCGGGCCGGCGACGACGATCGAATAGGTCGGCTTGCCCGGCTCGTGGCCGAGCGTGTCGATGACCTCGACGATGCGCAGCGGCTCGCCCTTGGGGCCCTTGATGTTGAGCCAGCGCGCGCCGCTCTCGTCGGGCGCGACCTTCTTGGCGGCGGGGGATGGCAGGAAACCGGTGGCGAGGGAGGGTGACACGAGCTTGCGCCCGTTGGCCGGCACCAGCGGCGTGATCTGCCAGTACCAGCCGGAGTGCGTCACCTCGAACAGCGGCTCGTAGAGGTTGCTCGGCGGCAGCGGCTGTGCGTCGCCGGAGCTTCCCATGCTGTCGACGGTGATGGCGTTGACGAGCTTCAAGAGCTGCCCGTCGAAGCTCGCCTGCACGTCGTCGCGGTAGAGGTCGTAGATGATGAAGCCGGCGATCGGCAACACCAGCAGCGTCCACGTTGCGGCGGTGGCGAACAGGCGGAACGCGAGCGAGTTGAGCCGCATTAAATTAGGCCTGCGCCGGCGTTTCGCTCAGGCGGTAGCCGAGGCCGCGCACGGTCTCGATGACATCGACGGGGATTTTCTTGCGCAGCCGGCCGATGAACACCTCGATGGTGTTGGAATCTCGGTCGAAGTCCTGCTCGTACAGATGCTCGACCAGCTCGGTGCGCGATACCACGCGGCCGTTGTGATGCATGAGATAGGCGAGCAGGCGGTACTCGTGCGAGGTGAGCTTGATCTGCTGGCCGTCGCAGGTGACACGCGCCGTCTTGGTGTCGAGCCGCAGGGGGCCGCACTCGATCTCGCTCTTGGCATGGCCGGAGGCGCGGCGAACCTGGGCGCGCACACGCGCCAACAGCTCCTCCATGTGGAAGGGCTTGGCGAGATAGTCGTCGGCCCCGGCGTCCATGCCGGCGACCTTGTCGCTCCACCGGTCGCGCGCGGTCAGGATGATGACCGGCATTTTGCGATCGGCGCGGCGCCACTGCTCGAGGACGGAGATGCCGTCCATCTTCGGCAGGCCGATATCGAGGATGACGATGTCGTACGGCTCGGTCTCGCCGAGAAAGTAGCCCTCCTCGCCGTCCATTGCGGTATCGACCGCGTAGCCCGCATCGCCCAGCGCCGTTACCAGCTGCCGGTTCAGGTCTTTGTCATCCTCGACGACCAGGACGCGCACTCATCCCTCCGCTGCTTAATGCTGGCGGGGACTATAGCGGTGCGACCTGATTCAGCCTAGCCCGGGCTCACGCGGTGAGATCGACCAGCGTCTCAAAGCCGCCGTAGATCATGCGCTTGCCGTCGAAGGGCATATCTTTACCCTGCATCATGTCATTGAGGCGCGGGTCGCCCATGACCTTCTTGTTGACCTTGTCGCGCGCGGCCCGGTTCTTAAAGACGATGTAGGAAAACATGACGACCTCGCCGGGCTTCAGCTTCACGGCCTGCGGAAACGAGGTCAGTTTGCCGACCTTCACGTCCTCGGCGATGTACTCCTTGAACTCCAGCGCGCCGTGCTCCAGCCAGACTTTGCCGGCCAACTGCGCCATCTTCTTGTAGGCGGCGAGGTTCTTCTTTGGCACCGGCACTATGAAACCATCGACATAAGGCATTGGTATCCTCCGTCCTTGCGCCCTTCTGATGGGCGTTGGCCCAACCTTAGGCGATGCAGAGGAACTTGCGAACCCGAACGGCAAACATTGTCAGCGGCCGAAGGGCTGGCGCGCATCGACGGTGCGGTTGATGAGCTTGCCGCGGTCATCGCGCACGAGGATGCGATAGACGAAAGCTCCCTTCTCCTCGCACAGCGTCGTCTTGACGATGACGCCCGGCATCTCGGTCGCGGCGATGCGCGACAGCGCCTCGACGGTGGTGAGCCCCTGGGCGTGCACGATCGGCGCCGCGATTGACCAATCGGCGATGCAGGAATCCGTCGCGCCGACGGGAAGCAGCGCGACGGCCGAGACAACGAGCGAGAAGATGATTCGGCGAAGGGGCGGGGAGAGCATCGACATTCCCGCTCTTCTAAGTTGCGCCGCCTGAACTCGTCATGAATGCACGCGCACT
>JBDTOR010000165.1:0-5159 GCA_039933175.1 Hyphomicrobium sp.
GCGGTCTGGCCTTGCGCGTTGACGCCGACCAGATAGAGACGGCCGGTTTGGTAGGACGTGAACGCCAGACTGACGTTGTTTCTCAATAGCCAATCGGGAAACCCGCGGGTGCAGGAGATTTGCACCGGCTGCGACGCGGCCGGCGGCGCCGGCGGAGCGGACGCTTGCGCCGGTGCGTCTTGAGCGGGTGGAATCATGGGTTCCGGCACCGGTTCGGAATCGTGCGGCGCGGTCCCCGAGCCCTTCTGTGTCGCCACCTGATCCTCCACGCGCGCAGCTCCCGTGGATTTATCAGGCGTGGCCGCGACTTCGTCTTCCCTCATACCATCGCCTTGCTCAGGGCGTTGCCCGTGCCCGCTTGCGACAATCCCGCAACATTTGACCCGAAAGCCGCGCGTCGCAAGCGTTTCATGCTCGACATCCGTTTGTCTGCCGACAACACCACCGCCCAGCATCGTAGGCTATCGCCGTGGCGCCGGAAAAGCCGTCGTCTCCTGCTATCTGATGTCGGGCGACGACGACTTGCTACCTTTCCGCAGCGCCAATCCGACGGCGGCTTAGCAAGCCGCACCCCAATCGTAGAAATATTGGCGCGGGCGCGCCCGTTTTCTTCTGCGGCGTGCCACCGCCATAACACAGTGCGAGTTCTGGGGGAGGCCGCATTTGTCATTGGCCGCTGTAGATGAAGCCGGCCCAATAGTAGGGGTGCGCGTAAGGTCGCGCGTGCGCCTGCGGCTGCGCGGGTGATGGAGCGCTCGGTGCGGCGCTGCTGCCCGTCGTCCATTCGGCCGGCACGCTTCGGTTGGAGCGGGCCAGCGCATCCGGTTTCAGCTCTTGCTCGATCGCCGCGAGGTGGCGATCTTCCAGCTGACCGTCTGCGGCCGCAACCTTGGCGTAGTCGCCGAGTTCCTCGTTGGTGGCTTGACGCAGCCAGGCTTGCGCCTGCCTCAGCGCAGTGGGCGGACTGAGCCCGGCGCCAAGGTGCAATTCATAGAACTTGGCGATCAGCAACGCGGTAGCGGCATCCGACACCGGCCATAGCGTGCCGAGCACGCCAGCCGCCCCCAGCGCCATGAAGGTCCCCGGCAGTCCGATAAACTCGTCAGGACTGCTAGTGATCTCGTAGACGCCCGTTTCGCAGGCGGAGAGCACGACAAGGCGCGGGTGACCGAGCCCATCCGTTTCGAGCAACCTCCCGACGCTAAGTGGGGCGCCGCCGTGCATGATCAGCGCCGATTGACGCGCGTCGGTCCACGAGAAGCTGCCGTGCGAGGCGAAGTGCCAATACGACTTACCGCCTAGCGCCGCCATGACGGCGTCCGGCGTCGCCGCCGCGCCATTGAGAACGGTCCGCGAACCGGCCTCGAAGTGGGAAGCGACGAGATTGCCCTCGCTCTCGGTCCCCGGCAGGTCACCGGTCGGATTGACGATGGCAACGAGCGTGGCGCGTGCCGGAGCGGCAGCAAGTTCGCGTCCGGCCGTCAGCAACTCGAGGCTCGGCGCATAAGCGATTTCATAGTCGTCGGTCAGTCGGCGTTTGCTGACGGGGTCCTGCGCAAGCCCGAGTGGCAGGATGCCGAGCCATCCCGATGGAAGCCACACGAGCCTTGCGCCACGCTCGACGCCCCGTTGCTTGAGGACCGTATCGAGCGTCGACCCGACCAAAGTCCACAACTCTGGACCGATACGGTCTATGGCGCTGATCCAATCCGGCCAGCGCTGCGCGAAATCGGCTCCCTGTATGTAGTTGACGAAATACCCGCCGAGCCATCCGGCCAGCCGCCCGGTCTCGTTGCCGACGAGCACATCGGACAGGCGGCCGGTGGTCAGGTTCGGCAGGTCGACGACGGTGAGATCGCCACCGCTCTTGGCCCTGCTGACGAGCATCAGCTTGGCGCCCCACTCCGTGACGATGGGCATGGCGACGACGCGGCCCTCGGTGGCAAGCCGGCGCGCCTCGGCAAGCGCACCATCCTGCTGGCCATGGCCTCGGCTGCCGTGCTCCATGATCGCCAGCAGCTCCTGCCGCAGTCGCCCCAGCCTACCGATCGCGGCTGTGCGCTCGGTGGCGTGTGCTGCCTCGACCGCTTCCTGTCCGACACGAATGGCGGTGCGCAGCTCATCGAGACGGCGGCGCTTGTCGGGCGCCAGTTGCAGCGTTTGCAGTTTCAGCGCCACGGCCATCAGACGCCCACGGCCTTCATTGGCCAACTCGAAGGCTCTTTCCGTTTCTCCGCGCTGCAGGGCCGCGTATGCAGAATCCGCGAAGAGCGGCCCGGCATCGGCGATGAGTGCGCGCGCTTCGGCGTCCGACAGACCCTGCCCGAACAGCATCAGGAAAGCCTCGCGCGCGCTGGCGTGAACGGGAGCCGCGCGCGTCCACTCTCCCGCGTCGAGCAGCACCCGCCCCAGCCGGCGCGACACACGCAAGTGCCCGAGCGGATCGGCATCGCGCGTAAATACGGAGAGCGCAGCCTCCAACGCCGCGATAGCCTGCTGGCGATTGGCAGGCTTCTCGCCGTGGATGCGGCTGGCATAGACGTTGCCGAGATTGTACTGCGCCTGCGCCCACTGTTGCGGGAAGCTGTCGCGCGTGAACACCTCAAGCGCCGCCTGCAAGCCGTCGATGGCCCTGTCCTGGTTGTCCGCGCGGTCGCCGCGATCGAGTGCCATGTAGGCGATGGCGAGGTTGTTCTGCGCTTGCGCCCACTCGTTCGGATAGCCGGCGCGGGTGAACACCGTGAGAGCCGCCTTCAAATGCACTATGGCCTGTTCGCGGTTGTCGGCGGGATCGCCCCGCAGGCGGCTACCGTAGGCGTTGGCGAGGTTGTTCTGCGCCGCCGCCCAGCGAGCCGGATCGCTGTCCTGCGTGACGACGGTCAATGCCGCCTCAAAGCGCGCGATCGCCTCCTCGACGTTGGCGGCCCGCTCGCCAAGTACCCGGTTCCAATGCACGACGGCGAGATTGTTCTGCAGTTGCGCCCACTGCTGCGGGTAGGCCGCGTGCGTAAACACCTCCTGTGCGGCCTCAAAATGCGATATCGCCGTCTCCTGGTTTTCGGCAGGGCCGCCGCGGATGCGCTGCCAATAGGCAATGCCGAGCACATTGTGCGCTGCCGCCCACTCCTGCGCATCGGCTTGCCGCGTATATACGGCCAGCGCAGATTGCAGATGCCCGATCGCCTGCTCGAGGTTTTCGGCGCGCACGCCCAGCGCACGATTGACGTAAAGGGCGCCGAGGCCGGCCGAAACCTCGGCCTTCAGACGCTCACGCGTGATGCCCGGGAGCAATGGGGTAGCCGCGGGACGGGCAGCGAGCATGCCCTCGCCGAGCACTATCTTCTGTTCGGCATCGGTGACCTGCCGCCACGCCTCGTATGCGCTCACCTGATCGGGAGCGCTCTCCTGCTGGCGGACGTCGGCTTGCTGCGCCGACGCCGGCACGACCAGCGCGGCCAGGCTCGCGGCCGCTATGAGATGCGCCAACGAAAGCCGCATACGACACCCCGCCTCGCAACATCAGCCTGCGCGGCAGGGGCTAGCCTACAAGATTGGCGCGACCATGGCCTCGCAGCCTTCTGACTAATCGCCGGTGGGTAAACCTCAATTCAAGCCAAGAGTGACGCGAGCGACCCGTCCGCAACCATCTTGTCCTTCACTTTTTGCGGGACCGGGTAGAGCACGCCTTCGCCTTCGAGCATGTGGTTGCCCTCCTTGTCCTCAACCCAACAGGTGAAGACGACGTTCTTCTCGCCCTTTTCCTTCACGACCGCGACGGCGGTGTAGGGCTCATTCAGTTGCACAGGAGCCAGGAACTTCAGATTCTGGCTGCCCCAGATCGCACCCAGGCCCGGCATATCCATGCCGAAGATGCCGGAGAACTTGGCGACCGAGATCATCCCGTGGGCAATGCGGTTCTTGAAGATCGTGCCCTTGGCATATTCCTCATTGAAGTGCGCAGGATTGAAGTCACCGGAGATTTCCCCGAACTTCTGCACGTCGCTGTCGCTGATGGAATATTGGTGGCGGAACGTGTCGCCCACGTTCAAGTCATTTATGCTCTTGCAGGCGCGCGGCAGAGGATTGGTCATCGGAAGTGTTCCTGTGCAAGTTCTCGACGGCCACTCTTTCATGGAAGCGTGCGCATGAGCAACTGACAGAACGCGTCGATAACGACACCACAATTAGCTCGTCTCCATTTGTCAGCCATGCCAAACATTTCTGTCAACGGCGCTGCTCGAACGCGAAGCGAACCTCGCCCGTTGTAAGCTGGCACTCACTAGGCTTTGTTGAGCCGCCCCGGCCCGCTGACCCAGCGATTACCACGCACGTAGTACCGCCAGAGTTGCTCGGGGTTGCGGGTGATGCCGATGCGGACCGAGCGGCCAATGGCCGGAGCGCCGAAGCCGTCATCGCCCAGCCATAGCCCGCTGTCGAGCGCGTAGAGCCTCCCGTCCAAACTGAGATCGATGGCCAGCGCTTGCGTGAGGCGCCCGGGCCCTTGCGTCAGCCGGTAGATGTCATCGAGGCCGCGCCTTTGCCGCATCGCATCGATACCGGTCAGCGGCTCCAGCGCGCGGATCAGCACACCGGCGCCAACACCTTCCCGCTCGCTGGTTATGTTGAGCATCATGCTGATGCCGTAGGCGCGATAGACGTAGACGTGCCCGGTCGCCCGAAATAGCGATGCGTTGCGCGCCGTGCGGCCGCTGCGCGCGTGGCCGGCATCATCGCCGGGCGGATAGGCTTCCGTCTCAACGATGCGGCCCGTCTGCCGCCCACCCGAACCATCGCGCACCAGGACTTTGCCGAGCAGAAATTTGGCGAGCGCTATGGTCCCCTGCGGCAGCTCGTCAACCCGCAGCTCGCGCTGTTCGCCGACATTCGCGGTACTCGTGATTGGGGCGCGTCGTGCCATCGCGACGGATATACCTCAGCCTGCCAACATTGAAACTGGGCTAGGCCCTTTTGGCGACCGGCTTTTTGGCCGGTGCTTTGCGGGCGACCTTGCGCTTGGCGGTCGCCTTCTTGACCTGTGGACGCTTGGCAGCTCGCTCGTCCTTGTTCGAATGCCACACGGCGTCAGGCTTGGCCGCCTGCTTCCCCGACAGCATGAAGGGCGTCGGCGCCTTGCCCTTGCCCTCGGCGATCTGCTTCAT
>JBDTOR010000166.1:0-5116 GCA_039933175.1 Hyphomicrobium sp.
GCTGGGGCTTCTCGGACCATTCGCATTTCACGCGCCGCTTCCGGGCCGAGTTCGGCATGGCGCCCGGCGATTGGCGCAGGGCCCTGCAGGAGACAGGTGTCGGCGGCAGGAGCAGCGGCAATTAGCCCGGCCTGGGAAGGCGCTAAGCTCGCACTCTTACGCTTCCGTAATGTTGCGGAAAGCTCGTTGCAACACGGTAGGCGTATGTTTGCTAATCACCGGAGCTAAGCTGCATGCGCATCCTAGTCGTGGAAGACGATCACGAGACGGCGGCCTACATCACGCAGGGCTTCGCCGAGGAGGGGCACGTCGTCGAAACGCTCGGCGACGGCCGTGACGGGCTTACGCAGGCCATGGGCGAGACCTACGACATCCTCGTCGTCGATCGCATGCTGCCCGGCCTCGATGGACTGTCGCTGGTGCGTGCGCTGCGTGCCGTTGGTCAGAAGGTGCCGGTGATCTTCCTCACCTCGCTCGGCGGCGTCGATGATCGCGTCGACGGCCTCAACGTCGGTGGCGACGACTATCTCGTCAAACCCTTCGCCTTCTCCGAGCTTAAGGCGCGCGTCAATGCGCTGGCCCGCCGGCCGCAGATGAAGGACGCCGAGACCGTGCTGCGCGTCGGCGATCTGGAAATGGACCTCATCGCCCGCACCGTGACGCGGGGTGGCGACAGCATCGAGTTACAGCCGCGCGAATTCCGCCTGCTCGAAGTCTTGATGCGCAACAAAGGCCGGGTGCTGACCCGCACCATGCTGCTCGAGAGAGTGTGGAGCTTCCACTTCGAACCGCGCACCAGCGTCGTCGAAACGCATATCTCGCGGCTGCGCACCAAGATCGACCGCCCGTACGGCAAGGAGCTGATCCACACCGTGCGCGGCTCCGGCTACTCCATGCATGATCAGCAATGACCTCCACAAGCGCACGCCGGTGCGCCTCGCCGGCGCTTTCGCCATCCTATTTGCGCTCACCGTCATCGCGCTCGTAACGGTCCTCTACTTCACGCTCGTCTCCGAGCTGGAAGGTGACATCCGCCAGCGGGTCGAGGAGATGAGCGACACGTTGGGCGCCATCGACGCCCAGCAGGGGTTCGACGGTCTCGCCGCCGTGGTCGCCGAGGAAGCGAAGTCGGTCCGCGACTTCGACAGCATCTTTCTGCTGCGCGCCGACGACGGATCGTTCCGTGCCGGCAACGTGCAGAACGTGCGCCTGTTCAGCGGCTGGGGTGAGCTCGATCGCGCCTGGCTGCCGATGGTCGCCAACAAAGGAGGTCCCGACGACCGCTTCTTCGCCATGTGGACGCCGGTCTCCAAGGGGCATCTTCTCGTCGGCAACAGTGATCGCGCGCTGCGCGAGGTGCAGCGCATCCTGCTGCACGGTCTCGGGTGGGGTCTCATCGCGACTATCATCCTTGCCGCGGGATCGGCGATCTTCCTGGCGCGCCGCGCCCAAGCCAAGATCGACGTGTTTGCAACCACGCTTTCCAAGGTGAGCCGCGGCGAGATTACGGAGCGGGTTCCGATCACGGCATCGCACGACGATCTCGACCACGTTGCGGCACAGATCAACGCCACGCTCGCCCACCTGCAAAAGCTCATCGAGAGCGTCAATCAGGCGTCGTCGGACATCGCCCACGATCTGAAGAAACCCATCGGGCGGTTGCGCCGGCGATTGGAGTTGGCGCTGACTAGCGCTACCGATGTGGAGACGTTCCGCACGCAGGTCGAAGAGTCCCTGCAAGAGCTCGATTCCATCGTCGAGACGTTCGAAGCGCTGCTGCGCATCACGCAGATCGAGGCGGGTGCCCGTCGCTCGCGCTTCAGTCATGTCGAGCTCGGCACCGTGCTGGCCGATGTCGCCGACGTTTACGAGCCCGTGGCCGAGGAGGCCGGTGACCGACTGGTGAGCACCGTCGCCATTGCAGAGCGGGCGCAGGTGACGGGCGACCGCGAGCTGCTGACGCAGCTGTTCGCCAATCTCATAGAAAACGCCATCCGCCACTCGCCGAAGGGCACGCGCATCGATATCTCGCTGGCGACGCGCGGCGAACGCCACATCGCCGTCGTGGCCGACAGCGGGCCTGGCATCCCGGCACACGAGTGCGAGAACGTGTTTCGCCGCCTCTATCGCCTGGAGCGCGAGCGCATGAGCCCTGGCAGCGGCTTGGGGCTAAGCCTTGTCTCAGCGATCGCCGAACTGCACGGGGCCGGCGTCGTCCTCAGCGACAACACGCCCGGGCTGCGCGTCGAGGTGTCCTTCCCCCGCGCGTGAACACTTCAAGGTCAAACGAAAAAGGTGCAGTGCACGAGGCACTGCACCAAGTTGGGGAGGAGCTTCGCGTAGATCTAGCGGCAGTGGCGGTGATGATGGCTCCACCAGCAGTGGCGGTGGTGCCGGTGCCAGCGCCAGTCGGTCTTGCTGACGATCGACGCATGCGCGGCAGCGGGAACTGCGGCTCTCACGCCTGGAACGGCGGCCTGGCCGGCGGTTGCAGCAAGACACAGGACGATGGCGCTGCCGATGAGCGACAGCGAAATGGTGCGCGTCATTGACGGTGACTCCGAAGATTGCCGCATGGGTGTATTGCGGCGGTGGAACTTGGATCGAACGATCCGGATGAAACGTCAAAATCAGAGGAGCGGCAGGTCCGAAGACCCGCCGCACTGAAGCCGCTGATTACTTCTTCACGCACTTGGCGCCGGCGTCATCCCACTTCATCGTGGAAATCTTTTCGCAGGCCGCTTTGGTCTTGGGGGCGCCCTTGGCCATGGCGATGCTCGGAGCAAAGGCACCGAATGCAACGGCGGCGAGGATGGCGGTGGTCATCAGCTTCTTGGACATGTGGACTCTCCATATCTTGGCTGGGTGCTTCATGATCACCCAAGCGCGAAACTGCGCCCCGATGCTTGCGGTCACCTGACCCGAGGCATACGGTTTGGTAAGAAAAAAACTGCGGAAAAAGCTGAGCAAATTCAGCCAGCCGAGATACGGCTCTAATCGAGCAATGATCCGGCGCTCTGCTGCCGGCGGTAGTCGGTAGGGGTACAACCGAAGGCGCCCTTGAAGCGGCGCGTGAAGTGCGAAAGGTCGGAGAAGCCCCAGCCGTATGCGATATCGCCGATCGTGCGGTGCGCTTGTCTGGCGTCGGCCAAAGCGAAACGGCAGCGCTCGAGACGTCGCGAAACGATCAGCCGCTCGAGCGACAGACCTTCTTCTGCGAGCAGCGCGTTGGCATAGCGCACGGAGATACCAGCGGCGGCAGCAGCCGTCTCCGGAGTGAGCGCGGGATCGGGCAAGCGCCTTTCGATTTCAGAGCGCAGTCGCAACAATGCTGTCGCCCGTGCCGACGACAGCGCCGGCCGACCCCTTCCGCCCTCCGCCCCTAGTGCAACGGCGGCGAGATCGAGAACCTGCTCGGCGATCCGCGCCTTCGACCCCTGCTGCAGCCCACCGATGTGTCGTGGGATCATGCGCAGGTAGTCGGAGACGAGCCCGTTGATGCCCGACCCATGTCGCAGCGCGCGAGCGGTGAGGTGCGAACTCGGCGCCAGGCGCGCATTCAGCGCGCGATGCGGGATCTTGATGAAGAGCCGTCGCCATTTCTCCGAGTAGCGGGCAACAAAGGGCCGCTGCGCATCGAGAAGCGTGAAGTCGCCCGGCTGGAGGGTCGCCTCGCGCCCATCCTGGACCACAGTCGTACTTCCGACGAGCTGCAGACCAAGTATGAATACGTCGTCCTCATTATTCCGGATGTTTCGCGCATTGACCGCAGCATGGCTCAAGCCGAGGCTGTCGACTTCGACGATGCCGAGTTCTCCGAGCGTCGCTGTGTGGATCGTCGCATCAAACGTGGGGAGCTTCTCCACGCGGCATTCGTGTTTGACGAAGACTTTGTTGGCAACGTCATGCCAATACGCGAGACGATCGCGGGGGTGCAACTCCGACATCGCCAGGACCTTGTCCATGCGTCTCGCCCGTGCGTTCCCTCTTCGGCCGTGAAGCGCTCGAACATACTGAGCGAACCCCTCGTGCGCCCTTAGCAATTCGAGACACGATTAACCAGAAAGAAGCACGATTAGTCCACCGGCGGCACGTGGTCCTGATCAATCAAAAGTATCAGCCATGGACCAATGGGTTCAGCTCCAGCGCCGATTGCTCCACATCCACTGCTCCGGCGTCTCGCGAACCCATGCCTCGAACTGCTGTTGCATATGGACCATGGTCCAACGGATATCCTCCGCCTGATTGGCGGTGCGCGGCACGCGCAATTCCTTCAATTCGATCTCGAAGCGGCTCTGGGTGCCGATGCGCTTGCAGCGCGACAGCCAGAGGCGGGCGCCGACGCGACGGGCAATCATGGCGCCGATGGCCTGCGTCTTGGCATCGCGCCCGAAGAACGGCACCGGCATGCCGGTGCGGTCGTAGAGGTCACAGACGAGGCCTAGCCGTCCGCCGCGACGCACGAAATCCATGATGGCGCGCGCCGTCCTTTGGTCATCGCCATGGTCGCCGACGTTGCCGCGTCCAAACAGCCCGTCTGGATAGAGATCCTTGCGCTGGTCGCGCAGATACTGGTCGACGTACGGGTTCGTCACCGAGCGGTATACCGCTGCCGGATTGGCCCCCGCCCAGGTAAAGGGAAGGATAGCCAGCTCCCAGTTGCCCATGTGCAGGCTGACGCCCACCGCGGGGCCGAGCTTGTCCTTGTAGCGCGAGAAGATGTTCTGGCTGACGATATCGATCCGCTCGGGCTCCTGGAGGAAGCGATCGATGCGCATGGTTTCGACCATGACGCGGCCGAGGTTCTCCCAGTGGGCCAAAGCGATCGCCAGGCGCTCTGCGTCGCTCTTCTCCGGAAAGGCGATGCTGAGATTGTCGAGCGCCCGCTTGTGGCGTTTGGGATTGATGACCGGCGCCAGACGTCGCCAGCACCACGCCGAAGCCGCGGTCGCGACGTTGAGCGGCAGCGCGCGGAAGAATCCGGCGACCAGGCGGAGCAGCACGTACTCGATGCGGTATTGCAGGTCGCGCAGGCGGTCTTTTGTCGTCATCGGCCGGGCGCGCTCTCCGTAGTTTCGAGAACCGGCATGCCGACCGGGCCGCGCTTCGTCAAGTA
>JBDTOR010000167.1:0-5116 GCA_039933175.1 Hyphomicrobium sp.
AACCGCGAGGCCGCCTAGAGCGGCTTCGCGTTCGTCGTCTGCGCCTTGGAGTTGCCGCCGGCCTTAGCCGTAGGCGCGCCCCTGGGCTTCCTGTGTGGCGAACTGCGGGGCCACTTCTTCCGGATTGGCGACCTTGCGTGCGCGGCCGTCGAAGCTGGCGCCCTGCTCGATGGTCAGCTGCTGGCTGTGGATGTCGCCCTCGACCTGGGCGCTCGGATGCAGCACGACGTTGGCGCCCAGAATGGCCCCATTCACCTGGCCGAATACGCGGACGCTATCGGCGGCAATCGAGCCCTTGATGAAGGCCTGCTCGCCGACGATCAGCTCGGAGCAATGCAGGTCGGCCTCGATGGCGCCGTTTACGCGCAACGAACCTTTACAGCGGACGGTGATGGACTGTCCTTCGATGGACATATCGTTGCCGATGACCGACTCGCCGGGGCGCGACTGCGAACCGGTGACGGACGGCAGCGTTGTGACATCGGCAGCAACGACGGTGAGCGTTTTGGCATCGTGCTTACGCTGGAACACCATGACTATTCTCCCTCGGCTCATGATCCGCCCGCAGGAGGGCGCGCCGACGTGGTGGAATTATGATGAATGGGCAACCAAATGAGCCCCCGACCTCTTCCGCACCGCTGCGACGGTTGCTCGCCTCCTGCCATATCGCGGGCGCCGGCATGAGCATCGCCGACGAATTTCGCGCCTCTGAACGCCAAAAGATGGTGGAGGAGATCGTTGCGCTGGCGGGCGTCGCCGGGGAGACGGGACGGGGTGGGGTCGATGCGCGCGTGCTTGAAGCGATGCGCCAGGTTCCGCGCCACGAGTTCGTGCCGGGCGTCCAGAAGCGGCTCGCCTACCGCAACCGGCCGCTGCCCATCGGCGCCGGCCAGACCATCTCGCAGCCCTATATCGTCGCGCTCATGACCGATCTCCTAGAACTCAGCCCAGGCGACAGGGTGCTCGAGATCGGCACCGGTTGCGGCTATCAGTCGGCCGTGCTGGCGGAACTGGCCGGAAGGGTCCACAGCATCGAGATCATCGGCAACCTCGGGCACGCGGCGGCGCTGACCTTGGCGCGCCTCGGCTATGGGAATGTCGAAACCCGCATCGGCGACGGCTATGCCGGCTGGCCGGATGCGGCACCCTTCGACGCCATCATCGTCACCGCGGCGCCAGACCACATTCCGCCGGCCCTCGTCGCGCAGCTCAAGCCGGGCGGCCGGCTGGTCATCCCGGTCGGCACGCTGGCGCAGGAATTGATGGTGGTGCGCAAGGACGCCGACGGTGCGACGCTCAACGAGACCATCGTGCCCGTGCGCTTCGTCCCCCTGACGCGCGAAACGGATTAGTGGCTGCTTGAACACTTCACCTCTCCCATCATGGCGAAGCCATGCTCTGCATGGACGGGAGAGGTCGGCCGTCGTTCGCAGAATGACGGCCGGGTGAGGGGATGTTTGTTATCAGGCTCGTGCCGGCTTGAGAGGTTGCAACCCCTCACCCGGAAGCTCATTTTACATTCGCTTCCGACCTCTCCCGCCGGGAGAGGTGGCCGTAGCGCAAACAGGCCCGAAGCCGCGGACGCGTCACTCCCACGTCCACGATAGGTCTGTCTGCTTGTAGTCGAAGGCGCGCTCGGGGGCCTTCTCGTCGTTCATGTCGATCTCCGCGCTGTTCTGATCGTAGAGATGCACCGTGCCGTCGATGTGCAGCTTGCGGCTGCCGATCTCGCAGTCGAAGGGCACCGCCCGCGCGCCGCCGAGCTCGGCCCATTGCCCACCGAACCGAGCCCCGTCGCAGATCACCGCGTCGGCTTTCAGCTTCTGCTTGTCCAGTTCGGCGTTGATCTCGCCGATCAGCTTGGCGTTGTCCTTGAGCTGATCCATCACCTCGTTCAGCGGGATGCTGCCACCGGCATAGGCCGTGCTGATGTGCAGTAGCAGCAAGGTGCAAAGGGCGAAGGTTGTGTGGAGGGTGCGCATACGGCAGCTTAGCAGCCCCGCGCGTAGCCCGAAAACGAAAAGGCCCCGCGCTGGCGGGGCCTTCGAATTGACTGAGCCGATTGGCGTCAGGCGACCGAGGAGTTGATCCAGTCCTCGAGCTTCTTCTTCTGCACCAGGGCGCCGGTGTGCTGCGCCGTGACCTGCCCGTTCTTGAACAGGATCAGCGTCGGCATGGCGCGGATGCCGTACTTGCCGGTCACGCCAGGGTTCTGGTCGACGTCGAGCTTCACGACCTTGAGCTTGCCTTCCATCTCCTTGGCGACCTGTTCGAGCGCCGGGGCCATGGCCTTGCAGGGGCCGCACCATTCCGCAAAAAAGTCCACGAGAACCGGTTCCGTGGACTTCAAAACCTCCTGCTCGAAGGTGTTGTCGGAGACTGCATTCGCCATGAGTTTTTCTCCTTTGGATGCGCGGGGGCCGCGGCAGCGGACCGGCACCTCTTCGAGCGGGAAGTTAGGAATGACCCCCGCTAGCGTCAAGGTAACTTACGTCGAGATCCCAAACACGTTCGGTGTATTCGTCTAACAGCGCATCGGGGATGGGCATGATTCGCGGCCCGTCCGTCCATAGCAGCGCAGTCTTAATGACGCGGCCTGCATAAATTTCGCGCAGCGCCAGGCGGTAGGCGGCGAGCTGGAATAGATAAGCCGCTGCAACCTGTTCCACCTTGGTGGGCGGCGGGCGGTTGGTCTTGTAGTCGACGATAAGCACTTCATCGCCGAGGTCGACCAGGCGATCGAGCTGGCCGATGAGCTTCAGGGGCGGTCCCTTGCGCTTCGGGTTGGCGATCAGGGCGACGATCGGCACCTCGGCGCGGCTGCGCGGGCCGAACAACGGCGCGAATTGCGCACTTTGCAAAATGGCGAGCGTCTCGGCGGCGATGCTTTTGCGCGCCGCTGGCGAAAGCGCTTCGCCGCGCGCCGCGAGATAGCCGGATGCGGCCTTGGCCCAGCTCTCGGGGGCGAGCGTCGGCAGGTGCTGCAACAGGGCGTGGGTCAGCGTGCCGCGCAGGAAGCGATGGTCGGTCGATTGCGCAGCCGGCGGCGGCGCCGGCGGCTCCTCGTCCGCCGCGCGGCGGCGCGAGGGCTGCTCGACCAGCGGCTCGCCGGTCTCGTCGGGGGCGTAGGCTTCGAGGCGCGAGGGCGCGAGGGGAACCGACAGCGCCACCTCGCGCGGCGCCGGCCGGCTGAACCACGGTGGCGGCGCGGAGGCGGCAGCGCCTTGCTTCTGGCTGCTGTCGCGCGGCTTGGGGTGGGCGGCCTGCGGCTCGGCGATGCGTCGGACCTTGGCGCCGGCGTGCCCTTCGGCGTCCTTTAGCTGGTCGCCGAGCGCGGTGCTGATCAGCTCGTACCAGCACCCGGCCGACTGCCCGTTCTTGCCTTCGAAGCCGGCGATGTACAGCCGGTCGCGCGCCCGTGTCATGGCGACGTACAGCAGCCGGTTGCGCTCCTCGGTCTCGCGGAGCGTGCGCTTCTGCTTGGCGGCGTTGATGGCGGCATGGCCGCTGGTGCCCTTCACGCTCCACACGAACGGCTTGCCGTCGGCACCGTCCGGCAGCGCCAGGCAATCGAGCTCGAACAGCGTTGCTACCGGCCCGCCGGTTGCCGTGGAGCAGGTGTCGGGCAGGAACACGATCGGCGCCTCGAGGCCCTTGGCGCCGTGCACGGTCATCACGCGCACCTCGTTGCGCCCGTGCTCCATGTCGCGCTTCACCTCGCGGTCGGCTTCGCGCAGGTAGGCGAGGAAGCCGGTGAGCGAGGGCGGCGCGGCATCGTCGTAGCTCAGCGCCAGGTTGAGGAACTCATCGATCGGGTCGGCGGCTTCCGGGCCGAGCCGCGCGAGCAGCTTGGCGCGGCCGCCTTCGCGATCGAGGATCGAGGCGAAGAACTCGAACGGCGGCACGAAGTCGGCGCGCGAGCGCCAGCGCTTCAACGTATCGGCGGCGGAGCGGAAGCGCGTATTGTCGTCGGCGTGGTCGATCAGCGACTTCCACAGCATGCCCTTGCGGCCGACGGCGAGGGCCATGAGGTCGTCGTCGTCCAAACCGATGAGCGGGCTCTTGAGCACCTCGGCGAGCGACAGGTCGTCCTCGGGCAGCGTCAGGAAATCGCCGAGCGAGAGCAGGTCCTCGACGGCGATCTGGTCGCTGAGGCGCAGGCGGTCGGCACCGGCGACGTCGATTTTCAGCGCCTTCAGCGCGGCCACCATCGGGCCGGCAAATGGACGCCGCTTGCGCACCAGGATGAGAATGTCGCCCGCCGTGACCGGGCGCCCCTCCGAGGCCAGCATCTCGCCATTGTCGAGCCAGCCGCGGATGGTTGCCGCAATGCGCTCGGCCAGCCGCTCGGCCGGCGCGCGCGCCGCCTCCTCTTCCAGCGGGGTCCAAGCATCGACGTTGGGCGCGTCGTCCGCCACCTCGGTCGGCCACACTTCGACGAGGCCGCCGTGCCCCATGCGGTGCACGCCATGGCGCACGATGTCGGCCGCCGCCGTCAGGCCCGGCGTGCGGCTGCGATCGGCGAACACGGCGTCGACCGCGGCGAGCACCGGCGACACGGTGCGGAACGACAAATCGAGCGGAATGCGCTGCCAGTTGAGTCCGGCGGCTCGCGCCATGTCGGCGAAGGCGCGGCCCATGGCATCGAACTGGGCAAGGTCGGCCCCCTGGAAGCTGTAGATCGACTGCTTTTCATCGCCGACGACGAACAGCGTGCGCACCTCGCTGCGCGCCCCGGCGTCGCTGAAGAATTCGGCCGCCAGCGATTTGACGATCTGCCATTGCTCGGGGCTCGTGTCCTGCGCCTCGTCGACGAGGATGTGGTCGATGCCGCGGTCGAGCTTAAACATCACCCACGCGGCCAGTTCCTGGCCGCCGAGCAGGTAGACGCTCTTGGCGATCAGGTCCTCGTAGTCGAGGGCGGCGCGGCGCGCTTTCGCCAGCGTGTAGCGCTGCAGCACGGCGCCGGCGAGCCGATGCAGCGCGATCGTCGCGTCGATGGCGCGCAGGCCACGGCGCTCCTCGATAAGCCCCATGAACTGCGCCTGTGCCATCCCGGCGGCGGCGTCGATGTCCGCGTGCTGGTTGGCAAGGCCCTTGGTCATCAGGCTCTTGC
>JBDTOR010000168.1:0-5067 GCA_039933175.1 Hyphomicrobium sp.
TTCGGCACCATGATGCCGAGATCGGCTGCGGCGCGCATGATCGACGTGCCTTCCGCCACGGTGATTTCCCGACCGTCGATCTCCAAGGTCACCATCTTATTATTGACGGCGTGGACTTCCTTGGTCCCGTAGTCCTTTTCCTTGATGAGCGTCATGGCGTTGGCTTCGCTCGTCATGGGTTCCTCGTCTCGTTTCTATTCTGCCGCTTCGGCGCGAGCCGGGCGGTTGAAATCCTCAGGGAAGTGACGCAACGCGCTCATCACCGGCATCGGGGTCAAACCACCCATGGCGCACAGTGAGCCGTCGGTCATCGTATTGCAGAGATCCGTGAGGATCTCGATATTCCGCTCGCGTTCGACGCCGGCAATGATCCGGTCCATCGTCTCGACGCCGCGCACCGATCCGATGCGGCACGGCGTGCATTTTCCGCACGACTCGATCACGCAGAACTCCATGGCGAAACGTGCCATGGCGGCCATGTCGACCGTATCGTCGAAAACTACGATGCCACCGTGGCCGACCATGGCGTCGACTTTGACGAACGCCTCGTAGTCCATTTGGGTATCGAGCTTGTCATTTGGAAGGTAGGCGCCGAGCGGACCGCCGAATTGCGCCGCGCGGAACGGACGCCCGGAAAGCGTGCCGCCGCCGTAGCCTTCGATGAGTTCGCGCGCGGTGACGCCGAAGGCTTTCTCGACAAGACCGCCCTGCTTGATGTTGCCGGCGAGCTGGAAAGCGAGCGTGCCGCGCGATTTGCCGACGCCGAAGTCGCGATAGTACTCGCCGCCCTTGTCGAGGATGATCGGCACCGAGGCGAGGCTGAGCACGTTGTTGATGACCGTCGGCTTGCCGAACAGGCCCTCGAGCGCCGGAAGTGGTGGTTTGTAGCGGACGAGGCCGCGACGACCCTCGAGGCTTTCCAGCATCGAGGTTTCTTCGCCGCAGATGTAGGCGCCGGCGCCCATGCGCACATGCAGCTCGAAGTCGTGCGGCGAGCCTTGGATGGTGCGGCCGAGCCAGTTGGCCTCGGTGGCGATGCGGACCGCCTCGCGCAGCGTCGCTACAGCGTGCGGATATTCGGAGCGGCAGTAGATGTAGCCCTTGGTGGCCCCGACGGCGATGCCGGCGATCGTCATGCCCTCGATGAGGCAATACGGATCGCCTTCCATCAGCATGCGATCGGCGAAGGTGCCGCTGTCGCCTTCGTCGGCATTGCAGCAGATGTATTTCTGGTCGGCCCTGGCGTCGTGGACGGTCTTCCACTTGATGCCGGTCGGGAAGCCGGCGCCGCCGCGGCCGCGCAGGCCGGACGTCGTCACTTCGGTGACGATGTCGAGCGGCGCCATGGTCAGCGCCTTGGTAAGACCGGCGAAGCCGTCGTGGGCGCGATAGTCTTCGATCGACAGCGGATCGGTCAGGCCGCAGCGCGCGAACGTCAGGCGCTCCTGGTTCTTGAAGTACGGGATCTCGTCGGTGAGGCCGTGCGAGAGCTTGTGCTTCTCGCCATTGAGGAACTTCGCCTTGAACAAGCCGGGGACGTCGGCCGGCTTGACCGGGCCGTAGGCGACGCGGCCGTTCTCGGTCTCGACTTCGACCAGCGGCTCCAGCCACAGCATGCCGCGCGAGCCGTTGCGGACGATCTCGACCTTGGCGTTGCGCTTCTTGGCCTCCGCAGCGATCGCCTTGGCGACCGCATCGGCACCCATCGACAGTGCGGCGGCATCGCGGGGAACGAATACCTTGATCATGCGGCCGCTCCGCGATCGAGGTCGGTGATGATGCTGTCGAAGCGCTCCTTGTCGACGCAGCCGTAAAGATCTCCGTCGATCATCATGGCCGGCGACAGTGCACAGTTGCCGAGGCAGTAGACCGCCTCGAGGCTGAACTGGCCATCGGAGGTCGTCTCGCCGAACTTCACGCCGAGCTTGTCCTCGGCATGGCGGCAGAGCGTTTGCGTGTGCATCGCCTGGCAGGCTTCGGCGCGGCAGATCTTGATGTTGTGCCGCCCGCCCGGCGTGCGGCGGAACTCGTGGTAGAAAGTTAGCACGCCATAGATTTCCGCACGCGAGCGATTGAGCGCGTTGGCGATCACCGGCAGCGTTAGATCAGGAATGTAGCCAAGCTCATGCTGCAGATCGTGGAAGATCTCCAGCAGCTCGTCCGGGCGATTGCCGTGCGCTGCGCATACGTCGCGCGCGCGATCCTCGCTACCGGCAGGCGCTTCAATGATGACTTCCAAAGTATACTTAGACATTCACACGTGCCTTTGCGGCTTCTACTGTGGCAACTTGTCTTCATCTCAACTTGTGGCGTGCGGATCAAATTGGCGCTCTCGATACGACTATCGAGCCTGCCAATGCTGCATCGCACCATGAATGTGCGGCCGGGCTAGGCGTTGACCCGGTCCTCGAACGTCGCCGGGGTCAAAAGCGCGGCGGTTTCTCGTAAGGCCTCGATCAGCGGTGACAGGGGATCACGAGCCGCCACCACCAGACCGACGCTGTGTTCAACCGTCGGTTCCTCTAGTGGAATGGCCTTCACGCCCGACATGTTTCCGAGCACGTCTAATATATACTGGGGCATAATGCTGGCCAGCCCCATCAGCCGCACATTTGAACACAAGTTGATGACCGAATTTGTCTCCAGCCGCGGGCTCGGATGACATTTCGCCGTCTCGAATGCGCGATCGATGATGCGCCGGTTTTGCATGTTCGGCGTGAGGAGGCAGAGGGGCACGCCGGCGGCTTCTTGCCAAGTGACCGAAGTACGATCGGCCAGCGGGTGGTTCTCCGGCACGAACAGGCAATAGCGCTCAATATAGAGTGGAGTTGCCAGCAACCCTTCGATCGGCTCGTTGTCGAGATAAGTAATGCCGACGTCGACGGAGAAATCCGAGATGCCGCGCAGGATCTCCTCGGAGCTTTGCGACAATACCGTGAAGTCGATACCCGGATGGATGATGCGGATCTTCTTGGTCAGCAGGGGGATCATCGGCAAGGCGGAGGGAATGCCGCCCAGAACCAAGCGGCCTGACAGCCCGGTGTCATGATCCTTGAGGTGGCCGAGCTCCTCCTGCATCGACTGCCAGCTCTTGAGGATGACGTGCGCCCACTTGAGGACCCGCTCACCCTCAGGCGTCAGGCCGCGGTAGCGCTGGCCCCGCTCGACGATCGGCACCTCCAGCTCCAGCTCGAGCTGGCGGATGCGGCCCGACAAGGTCGGCTGCGTCACGTTGCAAGCGGCAGCGGCCCGCGTGAAGTGCTTCTCGCGGGCGAGCGCGGCTAGGTACTGAAGCTGCCGGATGTCCATGGCGCCCCTCCCGAGGCAGGCGTCATCGCCGTTATTGGAGGCAGATCGGGGCGGTAAGTCCGCCCTCAATCTACCTTATCGGCGATGCCGTGATCATCGAGCTTCCGATGAAGAAACGCAATTGCTGCCCGCGGTTTGTCCGCTGCTGCGAAGTAGCTGCAACGCCATGTTGTCGCCTTGGAGCGCATTGATAGTTCCTTACGAACGAAGCGGACACCGTCGCGGGAAATTCCTGCGCGGGAGCGGGGCAGAGCTCTCCTGGTGCGCCGACTTCAAATTGCCTGCGGCTGAAAAAAGCCTGCTGGCAACTCTGGGTGGGTGGGACGCTGATCGTCCTGCATGTGCTAATCAACGGCAGGCCCATTGGGCCGCCTTGTAGCCGGCCGTTCGGTCGGGGGGTAGAGCGTATGAACGCATACGGAAGCACGAGCCTGTTCGGCATGCTGCTGGCCACGAGCCTCGTCTCGGGCGCCACCGCCATGGAAATCAATCAGCAACGCGCGCCTGCCGCGAGCGATGCCCCGGCATTCACGCTGCCGGTATTCCTCGCGGGCGAACGGTTGCCGGATATGCAGCAAGCCTGGCGCACGCATTTCAGTGATACGAACGAGGCGCCCGCCGGCGAAGCGGCGACACTGGAACCCGACGCGGCGCTCATCGCCGCCCAGCAGGCGATGACGCGCGCCGAGCAAGCCAGCCGCGAGGCGGCAGAGGTGCGGATCCGTGCCGAAGAGCTCAGCCGGCGCTTCGGCGCCGGAGCGACTGAGCAAGCTCCGACCGAGACCGCCGCGATCGAGACGAAAGACAATACCGCCGCTGGGGCACAGGCCGCCGTCGAGCACGTGCTGGCTCCCGTCGACGAAGATGCGGCGCCGGTGAACGCGTCAGCCCCGGCCGATGACGCGCCGGTTATCGAGGAAATGGCGACGAAGCCCGTAATAAAGCCTGTCAAACGCGTCAGTGCGCCGATCCCCTCGCGTCAGGCCGCGCAGACGGTCGCGCAGAAGAGCGCCCCGCTCATCGCCGGGCCGTTGAAGATCGACCCGGCGGCGCCCAAGCCGGAGGCCGAACCGATGATGCCGAGTGAACTGCGCGCCTTCGGTTGGAACGCCCAGCCGTAGGGCCGCCCTACTGCACAAGCCCCGGCAATGAAAAAGCCGCCTGCAGTTCCCTGCCGGCGGCTTTCGCTTTTCTAGCGGTCGGCTGGCGCCGACTACATGTCCATGCCGCCCATGCCGCCGTGGCCGTGCGAATGGCCGCCGGCGCTGTCCTTCTTCGGGGCGTCGCCAATGGCCGCTTCGGTGGTGATCAGAAGGCCGGCGACGGAAGCCGCATCCTGCAGTGCCACGCGCACGACCTTGGCCGGGTCGATGATGCCCTTCTCGATCAAGTCGCCGTACTCGTCGGCCTGGGCGTCGTAGCCGTATGCCTGGCCGCGGGCCTCGAGCACCTTGCCGACCACGATGGAGCCCTCGACGCCGGCATTGGTGGCGATCTGGCGGATCGGAGCCTGCAGCGCCTTCTTGACGATGGCGATACCGGCGTCCTGGTCGGCGTTGTCACCCTTGGCGGTGATGGCATTGCCGGCCTTCAGCAGCATGACGCCGCCACCCGGAACGACGCCTTCCTCGACCGCGGCGCGGGTAGCGTTGAGCGCGTCGTCGACGCGGTCCTTGCGCTCCTTCACCTCGACCTCGGTGACGCCGCCGACGCGGATGACGGCAACGCCGCCGGCCAGCTTGGCGAGACGCTCCTGCA
>JBDTOR010000169.1:0-5025 GCA_039933175.1 Hyphomicrobium sp.
GGCGCGCTGCGCCTCGGCCTTGGCGAGAAGCTCCTCGACCTGCGGCAGCATCGCCTTGACGATGGCGGCGACGCCCTTGGCGTTCGGATGGATGCCGTCCTGCTGATTCAGTTTGGAATCGAAGACGACCCCATCGAGGAAGAACGGATAGAACAGCAGGCTGTGTTCTTTGGCCAGATCGGGAAAGATCGCGTCGAAGTCCTCGGAGTAGTTGTCGCCCCAGTTGGTTGGCGAGCGCATGCCGGTGAGTAGCATGGGAACGCGCTTGGCATTCAGCTTGGCGACGATCTTCTGCATGTTGGCGCGCGTTTCCTTGGGATCGATGCCGCGCAACGCGTCGTTGGCACCGAACTCGACGATGACCGCGTCGGCGTCGTTGCCGATGGCCCAGGCGATGCGGGCAAGGCCGGCGGCCGAGGTGTCACCGGAGACGCCGGCGTTGTCGACGACGACATTGTGCCCGCGCGCCCGCAGCTCCTTTTGCAGCTGGGCGGGGAACGACTGGCTGGGGCGCAGGCCGTAGCCGGCCGAGAGGCTGTCGCCGAATGCGACGATGCGGATCGGTTTGCTCGATTCGGCCGCGGTGCTCATGAAACCGGCAGAGGCCAAAAGCAAGAAGCCCGCCAACATGTTGACGAGCGCCGTCGCGCACACCACCTGTGCGGGGATGCGCACGTTGCGTCTTTCAGACATCGGCTCCATGCTTCTCCTCGATGACTCAAATACGGGCCTATGACGTAAAGGCGCCGTCAAGTTGAGACAAGTGTCGCTCCCCCAACAGCCGCCGGCAGAGCAAATCGTGACCAAGCCGATTGTCGTTTTAAAGGACGTGCGCCTCACCTTGACGAGCCGCGCAGGGCCCGTGAGCATCCTGCGCGACGTCGATCTGGAGGCGCGGGAAGGCCAATCGCTGGCCATTGTCGGGCCTTCGGGCTCGGGAAAAACGTCGCTGCTGATGGTTATGGCGGGGCTGGAGCGGGCGACGGGCGGCAAGGTCGAGGTCGCCGGGCACGATCTTTCCGGGCTGGGCGAAGATCAGCTGGCGCTGATGCGCGGCGCCGCCATCGGCATCGTCTTCCAGTCGTTTCATCTGGTGCCGACCATGACGGCGCTGGAGAACGTGGCGCTGCCGCTCGAATTTGCCGGCGCGGGCGATGCGTTCGCCACCGCGCGCGAATTGCTGCAGGAAGTCGGCCTCACGCACCGCGTGGACCATTTCCCGGCGCAGCTGTCAGGCGGCGAGCAGCAGCGTGTCGCCATCGCGCGCGCCTTGAGCCGCCGGCCGAAGCTCATTCTCGCAGACGAGCCGACCGGCAACCTCGACCGCAAGACCGGCGGTCACGTGATCGATCTTTTGTTCGGGCTGCAGCGGCGGCGCGAAGCGACGCTCATTCTCGTTACGCACGACGAGAAGTTGGCGGCGGCCTGCGATCGCACGATCCGCATGGCCGACGGGCGCGTCGAAAGTCAAACGGAGGCGCTCGCCTCGTGACTGCCACGGAAGCGCTATCGGCACCACGCGACGGCGAGAGGCGGTTGCCGCTGTTGCTCGGCATCGCCGCCCGCGAATTGCGCTCCGGCCTCGCCGGCTTTCGCATCTTCATCGCCTGCGTGGCGCTCGGTGTCATGGTCATTACCGGCGTCGGCGCCGTGTCGGACGCGCTGCGTGCCGGCTTCGAGCGCCAGGGAGAAGCGATCCTCGGCGGCGACGCCACGCTGTCGCGCACGCACGTTCGGGCAGTAGGTGAGGAACGCGCCGTCATCGACGCCTTCGGGCGGGTGAGCGAGACGGCCACCATGCGCACCATGGCGCGGCGTCCGGACGGCTCTGATCAGGCGCTGGGCGAATTGAAGGGCGTCGATGCGGCCTATCCGCTAGTCGGCGCGGTCGAAGTCGAAGGCGGCCAGCCGTTGCAGGAGGCGCTGCGCGACGGGGCCGTGGTCGATCCGGCGCTGCTCGAGCGGCTCAAGCTGAAAGTGGGCGATCAGATCGGGCTCGGCTCCGCGCAGGTGAAGGTCTCCGGCGTCTTGAAGTCCGAGCCGGACGGCATCACCGACCGGCTGACATACGGCCCGCGCGTGCTCGTCTCGCACGCGACGCTGGAAAATTCAGGGCTGATCAAGCCCGGCACGCTGGTGCGCTGGCGCTATGCCGTAAAGACGGGCGTAGCTGACGCGAGCGACAGCGAGCTTGACAGCTTGCGGAAAAGAATCGAAGCGGAGCTGCCGGAGGCCGGGTTCACCATCGCCGACCGGCGCGATCCCTCGCCGCAGGTTAGCCGCACCCTCGAGCGGCTGCGGCAGTTCCTGACCCTCATCGGGCTGACGGCGCTGCTCGTCGGCGGCGTCGGCATCGCCAACGCGGTGGCGACGTTCATCGACAAGCGCCGCAAGGTGATCGCCACCATGAAGAGCATCGGCGCCACCAGCCGCATGGTGCTGGGGATCTTTCTCGCCGAAGTGCTGGCGGTGGCCGCCATGGGCGTGGTGCTGGGCCTCGTGCTTGGCACGCTGGCACCCGTCGTGCTCAACGCGCTGTTCGGCGACATGCTGCCGATCCAAGCCGAGATGACGGTTAGGCCGCTGAGCATCGTCACGGCTTTGGTCTACGGGTTCGGTGTGGCGCTGCTGTTCACGCTGTGGCCGCTGGGGCGCGTCGAGCGGGTCAGCGCCAGCATGCTGTTCCGCGACGAGGTGGCACCGGAGCGCACGCTGCCGCGGCCGTGGGTGATCCTGACAACGCTCGGCATCGCTGCGGCGCTGATCGGCTTTGCCATGCTGACCTCGGACTCCAAGCAAATCGCCATCTATTTCAGCATCGGCCTCGTCGTCGTGTTCGCGGTGTTCTATGGCCTGGGCACGTTCGTCACCTGGGCGGCACGCCGCATCCCGCGACCGCGGTTGCCGGAGCTGTCGCTCGCACTTGGCAATCTCGGTTCCCCGGGCGGGCTGACCCGCTCCGTGGTGCTATCGCTCGGCGCCGGGCTGTCGCTGCTGGTCGCCGTGGCGCTGGCCGACGCTTCGCTGGTGCGCGAACTCGAAGAACGGCTGCCGACCAGCTCGCCCGACTATTTCGTCCTCGACGTGCCGAAGGAGGATTACGACGGGATGAGCGCGCTACTGCAGCGGCATGTTTCCGGAGCGGCCCTCGAAGAAGCGCCGATGTTGCGCGGGCGGCTGGTGCGCCTCAACGACGTGCCGGTCGAGGAGGTGAAGGCGCCTCCGGAGGCGCAGTGGGTGCTCAACGGCGATCGCGGGCTGTCCTATGCCGAGGAGGTGCCGCGCGGCTCGCGCGTCATCGCCGGCGACTGGTGGCCGAAGGATTACGACGGCGATCCGCTGGTCTCGTTCGAGGCCGATCTCGCCAGCAAGCTGGACCTCAATATCGGCGACAAGGTCACCGTCAACGTGCTCGGCCGCAACGTGACGGCGACGATCTCCAACCTGCGCGAAGTGAAATGGGAAAGTCTCGCCATCAACTTCGTCATGCTGTTCTCGCCCAATACGCTGGCCGGCGCGCCGCATAATCTGCTCGTCACCATCGACCTGCCGAACGACACGACGCTTGCCACCGAAGGCGAGGCGATCCGCGAGCTCGGCCAAGTCTATCCGTCCATCACCGCCATTCGCGTGAAAGACGTCCTGGCGACGTTCAACAGCGTATTCTCGAAGGTCATGACGGCGGTGCGCGTCGCCGGCAGCGTGACGCTGCTCGCCGGCGCGCTGGTGCTGGCGGGGGCTCTGGCGACCGCCCAGCGGCGCCGCATCCTCGAAGCCGTCATCCTCAAGACGCTGGGCGCCACGCGCCGGCGCATCATGACGGCGCATTTCCTCGAATACGCGCTGCTGTCAGCCGTGACGGCGCTGTTCGCCGTGGGGCTGGGTACGTTGGCCGCGGCCATTGTCGTGACGCAGCTGATGCACATCGCCTTCACGTTTTCGGCAGCGGCGGTGGCGCTGGCGCTGGGCCTGTCGATGGGGCTGGTATTCCTTTTCGGCGGGGCCGGGACCTGGGCGGTTCTGCGGGCACCAGCGGTCCCTTACTTGCGCTCCGAGTAAATGCTTGGTGAATCAAGGCCGTCGCGGGGGCAGGTTTATTTTTGCCGTTTGCGAATCTTACGGATTCGTAAGCCTTGAAAGGTGCACAGGGGCGGCGCATATTTCCTGCGTGATTTGGCAAGTTCCGCCAAACGAAAGGATCTCAGGGAAACAACATGGCTCAGCTCGACCCCAGGTACGCAACACCCGGCTATCCGGCCCGCACTGGCGCCGCGCTAGACGCGGGCCTGCGCTCCTACATGCTCGGCGTCTACAATTACATGGCCGCCGGCGTGGCTCTGACGGGCGTCACGGCCTACCTCACCAGCATGATGGCTGTCGGCGCCGACGGCCAGCTCACGCAGTTCGGCGTGGCACTCTACCAGTCGCCGCTTAAGTGGCTGGTCATGCTTGCCCCGCTCGGCTTCGTTCTCTTCCTCTCCTTCCGTGTCGAGAAGATGAGTGTCGGCGCTGCGCAGATGACCTTCTGGGCATTCGCCGCGATCATGGGCGTGTCGCTGTCGTCGATCTTCCTGGTCTTCACCGGCCAGTCGATCACGCAGATCTTCTTCGTGACGGCCGCCACCTTCGGCGCGCTTAGCCTCTGGGGCTACACGACGAAGCGTGACATCTCCGGCTGGGGCTCCTTCTTGTTCATGGGCCTCATCGGCATCATCCTCGCCTCGATCGTCAATATCTTCCTGCAGTCGAGCGGCCTGCAGTTCGCCGTCTCGGTGATCGGCGTGCTGGTGTTCGCCGGCCTCACCGCCTACGACACGCAGCGCATCAAGGACGGCTACTCCATGGTCGCCGGCGACGCCGCGGCAATGGGCAAGAGCGCCATCATGGGCGCCCTGAGCCTCTACCTCGACTTCATCAACATGTTCATGATGCTGCTCAACCTATTCGGCAATCGCAACTAAGCCGAACCGAAGCAGCCGCTGAATTGGCAAGGGCCGCGGATCATTCCGCGGCCCTTCGCTTTTG
>JBDTOR010000170.1:0-5018 GCA_039933175.1 Hyphomicrobium sp.
GACATAGCGGGGACAAGCCCGGGGATGACAGAATTGGGTCAGCTTACGCCGCTGGGCCGGTGGTGATCTTCGGCTTGCGGCGCGCCTGCTCGGCGAGATCGCGCAGCTTGGCCTGCGACGACTCCGGCGTCACCATGCCGGCCGAGATGATCACCTTCGCCGCGTCCTCGATGTTCATGTCGAGAAACACGACGTTGCGGCGCGGCAGGAAGCAGACGAACCCCGTCGGCGGGACGATGCCGGTGGGCATGAACACGGTGAGCAGGTCTTCCTCGCCGCCGGGCATCATGGCGCCGACCTCGCCGGTCGTCTCGCCGGTCACGAACACGATCGACCACAGCCCCTTCGACGGAAACTCGATCAGCCCGACCTTCTGGAACGCCTGCCCGGGCCCGGTGGCGCTGACGACGGATTCGAATATCTGCTTCAGCGCGCGGTAGACGTTGCGCACGATCGGCATGCCGCCGACCATCTGCTCGCCGAATGAGATGAGCGTGCGTCCCAGCAGGTTCGCAGCGAGCGCGCCGATGAGCGTCAGCGCGGCGATGCCGACGACGAGCCCGAACCCGGGAACGGGGAACGGCAAATAGGTATCCGGCAGGTACGCCGTCGGGACGAACGGCTTGATCCAGGCGTCGGTGACGTTGATGAACCACCACGCAAAGTAGAGCGTGATGGTGACGGGGCCGACGATGACGAGCCCGGTTAGGAAATAGTTGCGCAGGCGGGCGCCGAGATGCCAGCCACCGCCCGACGGATCCTCGCGTACGAGGCGGCGCAGCCCTGCGCGCAGTTCGGAGGACGCTTCGGTTTGCCCTTTGCGGGGGTCGCTTGCACTCATCGACGATCCGAAGGTGTCCCGGCCAAGAACGTGCCTCCGCCCGATGCATCGCGGCATCGGCCGAGGTTGCCGGACTTTCCCACGGAATGGCGCCCAGCGTAAGGGAGCAGCTTAGGCCGCCACCGCCTAACGCTTCGGCAACGGGCCACGTCGCAGTTTTTTATTGAGTTACGACCAGGCAATCGAAGCCGTCGGAGCGCAACGCGTTGCACAGCGTCTCCGGCTCGCCGGCATTGGCATAGGGGCCAAGCCGCACCCGGTAGAAGGTGCCCATGCTGCCGATGACGGACTCATCGACCTCTGGTTTGCGGCCGCCGAGCTGCTCGGCATGGCGTCCGACCAGCAGACCGGCCAGCGCCTCGGCCTCCGAGCGCGAACGGACGGCGGCCACCTGCAGGCGGTACTTGCCGGATGGCGACGAGCGCGCGACCGGCGCAGCATCGTTAGCGGACGCCCCCGGCTTTTCGACGGACGCGACCTGCGTGACAAACGGGGACGCGATTTCGGGGGCGCGCTGTTCCGGCGTCGCCTCGGCGTGCGATACTTCTGTCGTGCCGCCCCAGCTGGCGCCAACGGCGGCAGGCGGCTCGCTGGCGATCGATGCGGTGGCAGCGGGCTCGGGCGGTTTTTCTTCGCTCGACGAGCCGCCGCCAAACAAATTCGAGAAGAAGCCGCTGACGCCGCCCGTACTCGACGGAGGCGTGGGCGCCGCGGGTGCATTGGACGCTGCGGGTGCTGGTGTGCTGCCGGCCGACGCCGTCTGCGTGCCGGCCGCGGGGGCGCTCTGGCCCGGGAGCGTCGGTGCCTCGGCGTAGGAAGATTGCGGCACGGGCGGCGCATCGCTGATGCCGGCTTCTTGGAAAGCCAGCGCACGCATCTTGGTGGCGTCGGCGCGCTCGGCTTCCGACAACCCGTTCTTGAGCCACAGGGCGCTGGTCAAATCGGAAACGGCGAAGCCGGGTTTGCCGACCTTGCGAAACACGAGACCGCGGTAATAAAGCATACGCGGCATCTGCGCGCTCGGCAGGCCGCCACGGATCGCCGCTTCGAAAGCGCGCAACGCCTCCTCGTTCTTGCCGGCGCCGTAGGCCTTGATGCCGGCTTCGAACGCCTGCTGCACCATGGCCGCCGTCTTCGACTTCTCGTCGCCTGCGGACTCGGGAGTCACTTTCTCTTCTTTTTGGGCGCCGGCTTTCTTGGCGGGGGCATCTAACGCGGCAGCCGGCAGTGTGACGGCAAACACCGCCGCCAGTACCGTCAGAATGCGCAGAACGTCCCCCATAGTGCGACCCGAATCCCTGATGGCCCCCGCCGTTATAGGGGGCGAGCGTAAGCCAAGCGCAATATCGAGGCAAATCCGCGGCCGATCGAGGGGACTTGTCCCCCTTATTCGACAGTCACCGACTTGGCCAGATTGCGCGGCTGATCGACGTCAGTGCCCATGATTACGGCCGTATGGTAGGCCAGCAGTTGCACCGGCACGGCGTACACCAGCGGATTGGTAAACTCCGAGGCTGTCGGCATGGCGATGTGGGCGGCGACTTTGCAGCCCACTTCTTCCGGCGGAGCATCGGAAATCAGGATGATCTGGCCGCCACGGGTGGCGACCTCCTGCATGTTCGACACCGTCTTTTCGAAAAGCTCATCCCGCGGCGCAACGACGATCACCGGCACGTTCTCGTCGATGAGCGCGATCGGGCCGTGCTTCAACTCCCCAGCGGCATAACCCTCGGCGTGAATGTAGGAGATTTCCTTGAGCTTCAGCGCGCCTTCGAGCGCCAGCGGATAGCTGGTGCCGCGGCCAAGGTAGAGCACGTCGCGCGCCTTCGACAGCATGTTGGCGATCGACTCGTACTGCTGCTCGTTGCGCAGGATGGTGGAGATGTGGCGCGGCACCTCGATCAGCGCCTGCACCAGCCGGCGCTCCTCGTCGCGATCGATGGTCCCACGCGCCCGTGCCAGACCCAGCGCCAGGCAAGCCAGCACCGAAAGCTGACACGTGAACGCCTTCGTCGAGGCGACGCCGATCTCAGGGCCGGCGAGCGTCGGCAGCACGATGTCGGATTCGCGTGCGATCGATGAGGTGCGCACATTGACCACGGCGGCGATACGCTGTGCTTCGGCCTTGGCGTGGCGCAGCACGGCAAGCGTGTCGGCGGTCTCGCCCGACTGGGAGACGAACAGGGACAGCCCGCCCTTGCCCAGCGGCGGCTCGCGGTAGCGCATCTCGGAGGCGACGTCGATCTCGACCGGCAGGCGCGCGTAGCGCTCGATCCAGTATTTGCCGACGAGACCCGCGTAGTAGGCGGTGCCGCACGCCGACATCGTGACGCGCGGCAGGGTTGCCGCATCGACGCCGAGATTGGGGATGTTGACGGTCGCTTCCGCCATGTCGATGTAGTTGGCGAGCGTGTGGCTGATGACCTCGGGCTGCTCGTGGATTTCCTTCGCCATGAAGTGGCGATGGTTGCCCTTGTCGACGAGCAGCGAGCTGGCCACCGACTTGATCTGCGGGCGCTCGACGCGCTTACCGCTGCGGTCGAATATCTCTACGCCGTCGCGGCGCAGGACCGCCCAATCGCCTTCGTCGAGGTAGGTGATGGCATCGGTGAACGGGGCGAGCGCGATGGCATCGGAGCCCAGGTACATTTCACCGGTGCCGTGACCTATGGCGAGTGGGCTGCCCTGGCGCGCGGCGATCATAAGGTCGTCGTGGCCGGCGAAGATGATGGCAAGCGCGAAGGCGCCCTGCAGGCGGCCGAGCGCCTGGCGCACGGCCTCTTCGGGACCGACGCCCTTCGACAGCTCATCGGCGACGACGTGCACGATCGCTTCGGTGTCGGTGTCGCTCTCGAACACATGGCCCTTGGCGCTGAGCTCAGCCTTGAGCTCGCGGAAATTCTCGATGATGCCGTTGTGGACGACCGAGACCTGGGCGTTCATGTGCGGATGCGCGTTGCGTTCGGTCGGGCGACCGTGTGTCGCCCAGCGCGTGTGGCCGATGCCGGTGTGACCCTTCAGCGGCTCCTGCAGCAGACGACCTTCGAGGTTGCGCAGCTTGCCCTCGGCGCGGCGGCGTTCGAGGTGGCCGTTCTCGACGGTGGCGATGCCGGCCGAGTCATAGCCGCGATACTCGAGCCGGCGCAGGGCGTCGACGAGATCGGTCGCGACCGCCTTCCGTCCGATAATTCCGACGATGCCGCACATGCGTTTCAAACCCCTCAGCTTGCGCCGCTACATACTGCTAGCGTTTGCTTAATATGTCGCTCAAGTCACAGTATGTTTCTTCGGCTTGCGGGCGCCGTGCGACGAGTTGCCGGCCCAATTCCTAACCAGGCTTTGCCTTGCGTTTGGACATCATGGCGCGAAACTTCGCCGCCCAGCCGGGGCGCTCCTCCTGGGAGGACCGCTCAAGCGCCAGAGAGCCGGCGGCGACGTTCTTGGTGATGACGCTGCCTGACCCGATATAGGCGCCGTCGCCGATCTTTACAGGGGCGACCAGGGAGGTGTTGGAGCCGACGAACGCCCCCTCGCCCACTTCGGTGCGGTGCTTGGCGAAGCCGTCATAGTTGCAGAAGATAGTGCCGGCCCCGATGTTGGCCCCAGCACCCACCGTGCCGTCGCCGAGATAGGACAGGTGATTGGCCTTGGCGCCGGCGCCGAGCGTCACGTTCTTCACTTCGACGAAATTGCCGACATGCACGTCGGTGCCGAGCACGGCGCCCGGCCGCAGCCTCGCGAAGGGTCCGATGCGGGAATTCTGTCCGATGCGCGCCCGCTCGAAATGGCAGTTGGCTTTGATCTCGGCGCCGTCCTCGACGGTGACGCCCGGGCCAAAGAACACGTTGGGCTCGATGACGACGTCGCGGCCGATCTTCGTATCGTATGACAGCCAGACGGTTTCCGGCGCGATCAGCGTGGCGCCGCCGTCCATGACGGCGCGGCGGGCGCGTTTCTGGAAAATGCTTTCGGCGGCGGCGAGCTGTTCGCGCGAGTTGACGCCGAGTACCTCTTCCTCTTCGCAGACGACGACACCCGCGCGCAGACCGGCGCTGCTGGCAACCTCGACGGCGTCGGTGAGATAGTACTCGGCCTTCGCATTGGCATTGCCGATGCGGCCGAGCACGCCGACGAGATCGTCGATGCGAAATCCCATCACACCGGAATTGCACAGCCG
>JBDTOR010000171.1:0-5017 GCA_039933175.1 Hyphomicrobium sp.
CGCGTCATCACCGGCGCCAACAAGCGTCCGCTGAAGTCGCTCGCCGATATGCTCAAGGGCAAGCAGGGCCGGTTCCGTCAGAACCTGCTCGGCAAGCGCGTCGACTATTCCGGCCGTTCGGTGATCGTCGTCGGTCCCGAACTGAAGCTGCACCAGTGCGGCCTGCCGAAGAAGATGGCGCTCGAGCTGTTCAAGCCGTTCATCTACGCGCGCCTGCAGGCTCAGGGGCAGGCGGCGACGGTGAAGCAGGCCAAGAAGCTGGTCGAGAAGGAGAAGAGCGAAGTCTGGGACATCCTCGATGAGGTGATCCGCGAGCATCCTGTTCTTCTGAACCGGGCTCCGACGCTGCATCGTCTCGGCATCCAGGCATTCGAGCCCACCCTCATCGAGGGCAAGGCCATCCAGCTGCATCCGCTCGTCTGCGCGGCATTCAACGCCGACTTCGACGGCGACCAGATGGCCGTGCACGTCCCGCTGTCGCTCGAAGCGCAGTTGGAAGCGCGCGTGTTGATGATGTCGACCAACAACATCCTGCATCCGGCCAACGGCTCGCCCATCATCGTGCCGTCGCAGGACATCGTGCTCGGCCTTTACTACCTCTCGATCATCCGGGACCACGAGCCGGGCGAGGGCATGCTGCTGGGTTCCGTGTCCGAAGCGCGTCACGCGCTGGAGGCCGGTGCCGTCAGCCTGCACGCCAAGGTGAAGGGCCGCTTCACGACGACGGACGAGAGCGGCGCCCCGGTGGTCGAGGTGATGGACACGACGCCCGGACGCATGATCCTGGCCGAGCTGTTGCCGAAGAAGCCGGGCGTAAAGCCGACGCTGGTCAACCAGCTGCTGACCAAGAAAGCCATCTCCGGCATGATCGATTCCGTCTACCGCAACTGCGGTCAGAAGGAGACTGTGATCTTCTGCGACCAGATCATGGCGCTCGGCTTCCGCCACGCGTTCAAGGCCGGCATCTCGTTCGGCAAGGACGACATGCTCATTCCGGAGACCAAGACCAAGATCGTCGCCGAGACGACCGAACTCGTCCTCGAGTTCGAGCAGCAGTACAATGACGGCCTCATCACGCAGCTCGAGAAGTACAACAAGGTCGTCGACGCCTGGTCCAAGTGCACCGACCAGATCGCCAAGGAGATGATGGAACGCATCTCCTCGGTGCAGCGTGACAAGGACGGCCGCGAGAAGCAGATGAACTCGGTGTGGATGATGTCCCACTCCGGCGCGCGTGGCTCTCCGGCCCAGATGAAGCAGCTCGCCGGTATGCGCGGCCTCATGACCAAGCCCTCGGGCGAGATCATTGAGACGCCGATCATCTCGAACTTCAAGGAAGGCCTGTCGGTGCTCGAGTACTTCAACTCGACGCACGGCGCCCGCAAGGGTCTCGCCGACACCGCTTTGAAGACGGCCAACTCCGGCTACCTGACGCGCCGTCTCGTCGACGTCGCCCAGGACAGCATCATCTATGAGGATGACTGCGGCACCGTTGGCGGTATCAGCGTGCAGGCGGTGGTAGACTCCGGTCAGGTGATCGTGTCGCTCGCCAACCGCGTGCTCGGACGCACTGCGGCCGAAGACATCGTCGATCCGGCCAATCGCAAGATCGTGCTCGTCAAGAACGGCGAGCTGATCGAGGAGCGGCACGCGGAGCTGATCGAAAAGGCGCAGGTGCAGGAAGTGCGCATTCGCTCGGTGCTGACCTGCGACACGGTCACGGGCGTGTGCGCCAAGTGCTACGGGCGCGATCTTGCCCGCGGCACGCCGGTGAATATCGGAGAGGCGGTGGGCGTCATTGCTGCCCAGTCGATCGGTGAGCCGGGTACGCAGCTGACCATGCGCACCTTCCACATCGGCGGCACGGCCAACCTCGTCGACTCATCGTTTATCGACTCGAACTTCAACGGCACCGTGAAGATCAGGAACCCGGCTGTGGTGAAGGACAGCCAGGGCCGCGAAGTCGCCATGACCCGCACCATGTCGATCGTCATCGTCGACCAGAGCGGCAAGGAATTGGCGACGCACAAGGTGCACTACGGTGCCCGCGTGCACGTCAAGGAAGGCGACACCGTCAAGCGCGGCACCAAGCTCGCTCAGTGGGATCCCTACACCCGCCCGATCCTCACCGAGGTGAACGGCAAGGTGGACTTCGAGGATCTCCTCGAGGGCGCCTCGGTCCGCGAGCAGACGGACGAGATGAAGGGCACCACCAATCGCGTCATCGTCGATTGGCGCGCTTCACCGCGTTCAGCCGACTTGAAGCCGGCCGTCGTCGTCAAGGACAGCAAGGGCAAGCCCATCAAGGTGGCGCGCGGCGGCGACGCTCGTTACCTGCTGCCCGTCGACGCCATTCTGTCGGTGGAGCCGGGCGCGGACGTAAAGGCGGGCGACGTGCTGGCACGTATCCCGACCTCGTCGGCGCGTTCGGGCGACATCACCGGCGGTCTGCCGCGCGTCGCTGAGCTGTTCGAGGCTCGCCGTCCGAAGGATCACGCGATCATTGCGGAAATCTCCGGCACGATCGAGTTCGGCAAGGACTACAAGAACAAGCAGCGCATCCACATCAAGCCGGACGATGAGAGCGCCGAAACGGTCGAGTACCTGATCCCGCGCGGCAAGAGCTTGGCGGTGCAACACGGAGACCGCATCGAGCGCGGTGACTTCGTGTATGACGGCCATCCCGCGCCGCACGACATCCTGGCGATCAAGGGCGTGGAAGAGCTCGCCAATTACTTGATCAACGAGATCCAGGACGTTTACCGGTTGCAGGGCGTGACCATCAACGACAAGCACATCGAGGTGATCGTTCGCCAGATGCTGCAGAAGGTTGAGGTCACCGATACTGGCGAAACGGACCTGATCAAGGGCGAGCAGCTCGATCGCGTCGAGTTCGACGAGCTCAACGCCAAGATCGTCGAAGCCGGTAAGAAGCCGGCAACGGCGAGCCCCGTGCTGCTCGGCATCACGAAAGCCTCGTTGCAGACCCGCTCGTTCATCTCCGCGGCGTCGTTCCAGGAGACCACGCGCGTGCTCACCGATGCCGCCGTCAACGGCAAGGTCGATACGCTCGAAGGCCTCAAGGAGAACGTCATCGTCGGCCGGCTCATCCCGGCCGGTACGGGTGGCGCACTTCGCCGCCTGCGCAAGATCGCCGCAAAGCGCGACGAGCTCATCGCGCGCGAGCAGGCGAAGGTCGATGCCGAGAAGTCCCTTGCCGGTCCCGGCGCCGGCGCGGTACGCCGCCGTCGTCGCACGGCTGAAGAGGCCGTGGAATAAGGGCTCTACGATTGTTAAGGAGCGCGGCCGGACAGTTCGGCTGCGCTTCTTTTTTGCCCGGCGAGGCACTACGCCGCGCGTGACGAACCCAACAAGCGGCGTAGTCCGGCAGGCGCGGCAAAAAAAATGTCGCCACGGGTGGTTAGCAGGTGTTGACCGGATTCTACTGGCTGTATATAGGTCAGCGCACTCTCACGGTAGGTGGTAGACCAACTTCGCATCCAATCATTCAGGATGCCTTGATCTAAACGCTGCCGTCGCAAAGCAGAGGACAAATTCGGACCAAGATCTGCGGCTCAGCCGAGCTCGCACGATCCTCTGGTTTTTTCGTGCCGGGTGCACGCCGCATAGGCGTGGGCTTGGCAGGTTCGGTTTGGCGCACGCGCCAGCCGGGCAACGTGGACGGAAGAGGCGCATGCCGACGATACAACAGTTGATCCGGAAACCCCGGACTCAGAAGACGTACCGCGAGAAGTCTCGCCACATGGAGTCGTGCCCGCAGAAGCGCGGCGTGTGCACGCGCGTCTACACCACGACACCGAAGAAGCCGAACTCGGCGCTTCGCAAGGTTGCCAAGATCCGTCTCACCAACGGCTATGAGGTGATCGGCTACATCCCGGGTGAGGGTCACAACCTTCAGGAGCACTCCGTCGTGCTCATCCGCGGCGGCCGCGTCAAAGACCTTCCCGGCGTCCGCTACCACATCATCCGTGGCGTGCTCGACACGCAGGGCGTCGCCGCTAGAAAGCAGCGCCGTTCCAAGTACGGTGCCAAGAGACCTAAGTGATCGCCCTCGGGCGGTCTGTCCCGCAGGATGCGGGAGCCATGGGCCGATAAGTCGGCCCATTGTCATTGAAAGAGAAACGAAGGGCTGAAGAGCAATGTCCCGTCGTCATAGTGCCGACAAGCGCGTGGTCAATCCGGACCCCAAGTTCGGAGAGGTCGTCATCACCAAGTTCATGAACGCGGTGATGGAGCAGGGCAAGAAATCGGTCGCCGAGCGCATCGTGTACGGCGCGTTCGAGCGCATGGAAGCGAAGGCGAAGTCGGATCCCGTGCAGCTGTTCCGCTCGGCGCTCGACAACGTCATGCCCGCTGTTGAAGTCCGTTCGCGTCGCGTCGGCGGCGCCACCTACCAGGTGCCGGTCGAGGTTCGTCCGGAGCGCCGGCAGGCCCTTGCCATTCGCTGGCTCATCACTGCGGCGCGTGCCCGCAACGAGAATACGATGGTTGATCGCCTGTCGGGCGAGCTTTTGGATGCCGCCAACAACCGGGGCACTGCGGTCAAGAAGCGGGAAGACACCCACAAGATGGCAGAGGCGAACCGCGCCTTCTCCCATTATCGCTGGTGATCGGATCTTCGGAGCGCTGACAGCATGGCCCGCGAATACGACATTAAAGATTACCGCAATTTCGGCATCATGGCCCACATCGATGCCGGGAAGACGACGACGACTGAGCGGATTCTTTATTACACCGGCAAGTCCTACAAGATCGGTGAGGTGCACGACGGCGCCGCGACCATGGATTTCATGGAGCAGGAAGCCGAGCGCGGCATCACCATCACGTCGGCCGCGACGACCTGCTTCTGGCCGGGTCGCGACGGCCGCATGCGCCGCTTGAACATCATTGACACCCCCGGCCACGTCGACTTCACCATTGAGGTCGAGCGTTCGCTGCGCGTGCTCGACGGCGCCGTTTGCGTGCTCGACAGCAACCAGGGCGTCGAGCCGCAGAC
>JBDTOR010000172.1:0-4979 GCA_039933175.1 Hyphomicrobium sp.
AAACCGCGCTTGCACACGCACTGCCCATCATCATTGCGATACTCGCCCGGACCTGGCTCGCACTTCGGCGTGATGCTGGGGCAGCGGCCGTTGCGGGCCACGGGCTTGCCGTCGGGGCACAGCTCGGGCTCGGCGATGATGCGGACGCAAGCCTGCCCGCCGTCGCGGATGAACCCGGTCTTGCAGACGCAGGCGCCGCTGCTGCTGCGCAGCTCGTTGGTGCCCGGCTTGCATTGCGGCCGCTCGGGCTTTTCGCAACTCTCGGCCGGGATGCGCGACGTCGCGGCGGCGACGTCGTCGCCGATGACGTTGTTATAGCGCGTGCCAGCGACGGGGAAGACTGTCGCCGCGCGGTTGATCAGCTCGCACTGGCGCCCGCCGGGGACATTGACCGTCACGCCGAGCTCGACGCTGTCGCCTTTGACCATGTCGACGTGTGGATGCGTGCACTGGTAGCTGGCGCCGCCGCCCGGGCAGCCCCACGGGGCGGAGAACGAAACGGATGTCGGCGCGAAGCCGAGCTGCTCGTTGACCTTCAGCGGGCCGTGGTAGGGGTCGGGGCCTGTGTTGGTGATGGTGACGGTGTACTCGCAGCGGAAATTGTCGCCTGCGGCGACGCAATCGCCTTTGGAGAGCTTGGTCGTCTTCAAGTTGGTGGGATCGCACGTCACCTGCGTAACGCCGAAGATATCAACCCAGGTGAGGAAGGCGTCGGCAACGGCGGTGTCGGCGTCGTCGCCCGCATCGAAGTTGGCAGCGCTGCCGCCGAGCGGTGCAACGATCGCCGCGGTGTTGGGCAGCGAGCAGCCGGCGCCTTCGAGCGGGGCAAGCGGAATGGCGACCTGCAGCGGAACCGTAAGCTTGGCACCGACGGCGATGTCGGCGGCCGCGAGTGTGTTGCAGGCGTAGTCGGGGGGCCCGCCCACACACGTCCAGGTCGGGTCGCCGACTGTTAGCGTGGAAGCCGCGGGGACCGTCTCCTTCACGCTCAGCACGCCGTGATAGGGCGACGGGCCGTCGTTGATGAGGCTGATCTCGTAGTCGCACAGAATGATATTGCCCGGCGCCTTGGAGCATTTGCCGGCGTGCAGGGCGGCCTTTGTGAGCCGCAAGTTGTTGAGCGGCAGCGGCGCGCCGACTGGCACCCACGCGCAGCTCACGTTGGAGGGGATCGGTGCGGCGGGCGGAAGTGCAGGCGGCGCCACGCCCGGGGCCGAGACGGCGATACAGTTGCGCGCCCAGTATCCTGGCGCCGGGCCCATCGGCATCGTTGCCGTAATGTCAAAATTCAGTGACGCGCCGGCCGCCAGAGTGAGCGGCGCCGTGCACGAGAACGGTACCGCACCCGGGGCGGGGGCGCAGCCGAGCGGCGGCACGATGGCGGTGATCGGGGCGGGCAGCGGGACGCCGGCGCCCATGAACATGCTGTCGCTCAGCACCACGTCGCCGCTGAAGGGTAGCGAACCGGTGTTGGTGATGGTGATACCAAACGTGCAGTCGGCGCCCGGCGCGCATGCGGCCGGCGCCGTCTTGACGACCGTAAGCTGCGTTCCGCCCTCGGCGCAGGCTTCGCCGTACCAGGGCGCTCCGAGCACCGCGCAGTTGCGGAAGCCATGATTGCCGCTGGCCAGCAATGGTGCGGTGTCGACGGTCACGTCGATGGAATGGCTGGCGCCGGGCGGCAGCCACTCGGGGGCCAGCGTGCAGGATAGATTGGCCGTCGGTGTCAGCGAGCAGAACCACTGCGCAATGTCGGGCACGACGGCGGAAATTGTCACCGCGCCGCCCGCGCCGGGGCCGGAGAGGATGGTCGCCGCGTCCCAGAGAGTGACGGGCGCCTCCGGCATGGCGCCGGAAGTGTTGGTGACGGTGATGGTGCAGTGGATGGGGCCGCCGAACGGGGCGGGTGTGCATACCTTCTTGATCCAGATGTCCGACGGAGGCAGCGGGAGCACGAGCGGCGGGCTGAGCGGCGGCGCCGGGTCAGCGGCGGCCGTCACTTCATCGCACGGGTCGTAGATGGCGATGTCGCCGACGCGGCTGTAAAAGTCGGCGTCGTCGAACTGTCCGTCATTGTCGACGAACCAGGTCTCATACGGAGGCGCGTTGGCCGGAAGCACATTGCCCTTGGCCGTCGCCTGCAGGCCGTGGACGACGCGCGCGCCGCCCTTGTAGTCGCGCTCCTTGTCGGCTCCCTCGCGCAGATGCTCGCCGGTGGTCCACAGGGTCTCGCGGCATTTGCCGTAGTTGATGTTGCCGTCGGCATCGTAGCCGTAGCTCAATGCCAAACCGCCGAGGGTCGAGCGATGCGGCAGCTTGAAGCCGACCGCGAACTCGCCGACGTCCTCCGACCACTTCTGCTCGCCCGCGTTCCACGCGTAGCGGCGCACCACCGGCTTTTCAAGCTTGGCGAAGATCGAATAGTCGTAGCTGCCGGTGAGGCCGCCGCGCTGCGACAGGTACATCGTCTCCGGGCCGTCAAACACGATGGCGGTCACGACATTGTCGTTGGCCGTGTCCTTGATGTCGAACTCGGCACGCGCGTCGTCGGCGAAGCCGCCGTCGGCATTGAGGCCGACGGACCAGATCTGCACCGGCTTGGCGATCGAGTAGTAGACGCGGCCGTTCTGGACGGCGACGGCGAGCACGCGGCGGCGCGCATCGGCGAAGCCCCACGTGGACGGATCCTCGACGTTGAACTCGGGCCGCTCGATGCCCATGCGTCGCGCAGCGTCGTAGGTGATCGGCTCCAGCCCGGCCTTGCTGCGGCCAGTCATGCCGTGATCGAAGCTGCCGCGGTTGCTGCCGTCGATCCCCAGGCGATGGATGAGGCCGAACTCCAAATCGGTGACGAACAGCTGCTTGGTCACCGGGTCATAGGCAATGTTGCCGAGCCCGGGGCCGGCGTTGTCCTTGCCGTCGAATTTGAGATTGGCGAACAGCGATACGGCGCCGGAGACGCCGTCGATTCTCCACACGGAGCCGGGCCCCCCGCCTTTCGGGACGCCGAACTGACCCGGCATCCAGCGCGCGCCGCGCTCGCCGTTGACCAGCCGCGTTCCTTCCTTGGAGACGATCTGCAACCCGAACAGGGATGTCGAGGTCACATAAATGTTGGGACTGCGGTTGGCCGTCTCGCTATCGAGCGTGACGCCGAACACCTGGCCGATGTCGCCGGCAGTCGCCTGGAATGTTGACGGTGCGTTGGCCAATGCTCCGGAGGGCGGGCCGCCGAGCTTCTCCAGATCGAAGACGCGGAGCACAGCGCCGCCGGGGTCGAGATAGGTGACGTCGGTTGGCGAAACATCCGTAGGAACGTTGCCCCACACCTTGGCACCGGAAAAGCCGGTCACCGCGGCATCGCCTCGCTTGACGATGGCCTCGGCGCCGAGCGCCGGGAGAGCCGTGGTGATTGCAAAGAGGGCCAGCAGCGCGGCGCTCAATTTGCTGCCGCGCGAGGATTGGGAACTAGTCATCTGGATGTATGTCACCGGTTGCCTATGAAGCATCACGACCGACATCAATACGCCCATGCTATCAGGTGCGCGGTTCCCTAAGGAACAGTGCGGGCAAGCGGCGGGGCAACGTGCGGAACAGGTATTGGCTATCCCCTTGCGGAGGCATGAAACTCCGCCTTGCAAGTAGCCAAACGCGAGCCCGATTCCTGCCGCACTCACCACTTCTTTAATGCTTACGGATCATGCTTGGTGAGCGTCCCGCTTCACGCGGCGCCACCGTCGTTGTGTAGCCCCAACCGGCCCGGGGAGGGACTGGGCTTGAGGCTCTAGCGGCATAAGGGGGCGGCAGGGGTAGGTTTTGATCGCAGCCGGCCATTGGCGGCTCGTTCAACCGGCTTCTTGCCACTTTCTCATACCATCAAGGGCTCCCCACGGAGCACGCAGGAGTGCCGATGTTGCGTTTGATCACACTGATCGGTCTGCTTGGCGTCGGGAATACCGCCATGGCTGAGCCGGTTCGTATGTCAGGCGACGATATCAAGCGCGCCATGCCCGGCGCTCTCCTCGAAATCGATACGCCGTTGCGCATTTCCATTCCCGTCAAGGTTGGCACCGATGGCCTGGTGTCGGCCGAGGCCGGTGCGCTGGGGCTTACCCTAGGTGCCACCAAGGACCGCGGTCGCTGGTGGACCGAGGGCGACAAGCTCTGCATGAAGTGGTTCAGATGGTTCGACGCCAAACCGCGCTGCATGACGCTGCTGCGCGAAGGCAATAGGGTTCAGTGGTCCGAGGGGAGCGGCGAAAACGGCACCGCCACGATCACCGAGGCGGCGCCCATCGTGGTTGCGGCAGAGCCCCGCCATACGCCGAAAAAGAAAATGCCCGTCGAGCCGGTTGAGACCGCTGCCGCTCCCGAGCCGGCCGCAGAAGAGATCCAGGTCGCCGAAGCCCCGGCACTGCCCAACGTCGAACCCGACGATGCCCCGGCCCCTCAGGTGGTCGCCCCGACATCCGACCAGCCGGCGTTGCAGTTCGCCGCCGCAGCTTTGAGCCAGGTTCTGCCCCCGCCGGCCGAAGCGAAACCATCCAAACTCGGCATGAGCGACACGCCCACGACCGAGGAACCGGTGCCGCCCGTTAGCGAAGTCACAGTTCAAGAGCAGGCCGCGCCGTCGCGCGAGCCCGTGGCGGCTCCCAAGCAGCGCAAGGTCAAGCCGGTCGCCGTCGCGCTGCATGCGCCGGCAGTCCGCAAGAGTGCTTCGGCTCCGGTGCGCAGCGTCGAGACGCCAAATCCGGTCCAGATATCCTTCCGCGTTGCCGGCGTCCTCGCTGGCGACACGCTCAACGTGCGCAAGGGGCCGTCCGAGTACCACCCCACGGTCGGCCGCATTCCCGCCAGCGGACGCGGCGTGCAGATTGTCGGCCCCTGCCGCGATCTCTGGTGCCCCATCCGGCACGGCCGTCTGAATGGCTGGGTGAACCGCTACTACCTCGCCGAGGACATGAGCCGCGCAAGTAGCG
>JBDTOR010000173.1:0-4952 GCA_039933175.1 Hyphomicrobium sp.
CTCGTCTTTAGAAGCAGCGAAGCTCCGCTTCGACCTGCGCCCGCTTCAGGTTCTTCACCTTCTCCAGCAGCGGGGCGTAGCTGTTGAACATGGCGACGCTCTCGCCGCCCTTTTGGCGTACCGACATGATGGTCTCGGCCTGCTCGTACTCGTCATACGGCAACAGGGCCGCGACGGCGTCGATCGAGCATGAGCACTTGTCGAGCACCATCCGATTCTGCCCGTTCGTCTGCATGCAGGCGAACACGTAGTCGGCGCGCGCGTTGGTCGGGTAGTCGTTGGCGGGCAGCTCGACCGCACGGCCGGCGACGGCCGTCACGGCCAACGTCGCCAGAGCCAGGACGCCCGTGATCAATCCCTTTGTCATTGGGCCCTTGGTCATTGGGGGTTCTCCAATCCGGTCACTCCGTCCAGCGTCGTGCGTTCTGAAAGCTTCAGCAGCGCCGGCGGATAACGGTTGTGGTAAGTGGCGAGCAGATCGACGATCTCGCCCGGCACCTGGTCGCTGACGATAACGTCGTACTTGGCGCCTTCCCAACCCTGCATCTTCGATTCGTACTTGTCGCCGACGAAGGGCGTCATGGAGATGCGGGTGGCGTCGATCTTCTTGCCCTTGTAGTCGACCTTGACCGGCTCGACCTTCGCCTTCAGCCAGCCGTCCGAGAAGCTCTTCTGCAAATAGTTCAACTGGCCGCCAGCGAGTTGATTGAAGGTGTTCACGGCCTGCGCGAAGAAGACGGCGAAGACGGGATTGATGCTGAACTTCTCGAGCTTCTGGGGATCGCGCGCCCGGTCACCGGTATAGATCTGCAGCAAGAGGTCTTTGTTGTTGTCCGGCTTGTCACCGGTGACCTTCAGCGTGATGTCGTCCGCAAACCCGATCCCAAGCGACTTCTCGTCGCTCGATGTGCGCTTGAACTTGTAGGTGAGCTCTCCACCCGTCTCGACGTTCGACAGATGCTTGTGCTCAAAGATGAGGTCGGTCGCCTTTGGCTGACCTGTGGCCGCGTCGGCCGGCTTCGGCTCGTCGGCTGCGCTCACGGCATGTGACCCGATTACCAGGGCGACGGCCACGATGACGCCACCCAAACCATAGAACCGCATAATAACGCTTCCTTCCCAGTGAACGTTGCCACGCTATGTAATGTTGTTGCTCTTGTTGGCAAGTTCTACCTCTGGGACCGCCGGCCCGTAAACAGTCTGCACCTTAACGATTGGTCATGCGGTTTACGGCGGCGCCGACGCTGCACTGCAAGAACCGTCCGGCGGCGGACGGTAACTCAGCGCAGAAACAGGCCAAAAGCCCGGGGGCCGTCGCCAACCGCGGCTTGGCCGGAGACCGCCAGCTTGGCGGTATCGATACGCATTAGGACATTATCGAACCAGCAGGCGACGTAGATGTTGGCGCCGCTCGGGTCAGCCTGGATCCCCTCGGGATGATCGCCGACATCGATGGTCTGCACCACCTTGAGGGTGTCGGTGTCGATGACGCTGACCGTGCTGGAGTACTGGTTGGTCACGAAGGCGTGCCGGCCGGCGAAGGCCACCGCATAGGGCCGATGGCCGACCGGCACAGTGCCGACGACCTTCCCGGCGGCGATGTCGATGATGCTGACGTCGTCGCTGGCGACGTTGGCCGTGTAGGCGGTCTTGCCAGAGCGGTCGATCGTTATCCCGAATGGCCGCTTGCCGACGGCAACGGTGCTCGTCCGCGCGTTCGTCGCCGTATCGATGATCGATACGGAATCGCTGTCGCGGTCGGCACTCAGCAGCAGCTTGCCGTCGGGCGTGACGGCGAGGCCAGATGGAGACTCGCCAACCGCGATCTCGGCGACGGTCTGGCCTGCCACCGGATCGACTACCGAGATTTTGTGCGTGTACCAGTCGGCGACGTAGACGCGACCGTTGCTCGGATGGACGGCGACGCCGAGCGGCGCCTCCCCCACCTTGAAGCGGCTGGCGATCTTGCGCGCCACCGCGTCGACGATGACCAGCTCTTTGCTTTCGGGAGAAGTGATAAAGGCGCGGCGGCCATCCGGCGACATGGAGATGCCAGCCGGCTTGCCGCCGATGGCGATCTCCGCCACCGGCTTCATGTCGGCGAGCGAGACGATGCTGAGCGAGTCGCCATTCTGGTTGGTGACGAAGGCTTCGCTGACCGCCGCCGGCTCACCGAGCGCGGCGGCGCTCACCAGCGTCGCCGCCGTCAGGAGGATCGTCAGCCGCTTGAGTAGCGGACGCATGAGCGTCAACCGCCCACTTCGACCTTCGTCTTCAGGGCGTCGAGGCCGGCGCGATAGACACCCTTCACAGCCTTCACCGCCGCCTCGTCATTCAGCTCCGGTGGCGGATCGTTGTTCATGAAGCCGCGATAGAAGGCGCCCTTCCATTCGACCGTCGACTTGTCGCCCTCGCCCTTCACGCTGATGCTCGAAGAGTAGTTGTTCACCGGGACCACCTTCGGGTCGACCTTGGTGATCTCGTACTTGTAGATCATCTTGGCCGGGTCGTTGGAGAGCAGCTTTTCGTCGATGGTGCCGCCCGACGCCAGTGTCAGCGTCCGGGTGGCGTTGGCGTCGTTGCCGCCGGTGCCCTCGAGCTTGGCGAACGCAGGGTGCCAGCTCATGTCCTGAAAGTTGCCGACCACGGCCCAGACCTTATCGGCCGGCGCATTGATCTCGACGGTCTCCATCACCTTCTGGCGGGACGGTCCGTGTGCCGACGCAGCAGTCGAAAAAAGAGCCAGAGCAGCCAGCCCCAGCGCAAGAGCTCTAACCATCAAAGGCTTCCTCCGGGTATCGGTTCTTTAGCGCAACTCGGGCGAGACCATAGTGGCGCCCAAAGGCCTTCGCAATCGGCGCTGCCCCGGCAAACCGCCGCATTCGCGCCGGTGTTGTTTTGGCGAGGCGTCCGTGCTTACTTGCGCCCCGCGCGAAGGAGACTGCACCGTATGACCGCACACGCCGAGGGTGGTGAGCAAGGCGCTTCCCACACCTACGACAATGTCACCTGTCCCTTCTGCGGGCTGTTGTGCGACGACCTGCAGGTCACCCGCACCGGATCGACCCTGAAGGTCAACAATGGCTGCCCGCGCGCCACCGCCGGGTTCCAGCGTCCCCTACCCCCTGCCAAGCCGCTGATCGGCGACCGCGAGGTCAGCTTCGAGGAGGCCGTGAAGGCCGCCGCCGGCCTCATCCGCGCTGCCAAGCTGCCGCTCTACGGCGGCATGGCCAGCGACGTCGCCGGCGCCCGCGCTGTCCTGTCCATCGCCGACCGCACCTGCGGGGTGCTCGATCATGCGCTGAGCGAAGGCCAGTACCGTAACTTCCGCGTGGTGCAGACGAGCGGCTGGATCATGTCCACCCTCACCGAAGTCCGCAATCGCGCTGACCTCCTGCTCATCGTCGGCACCGACGTGCACAAGCTGCACGGCCGCTTCTTCGACCGCATCGTCACCAACCCGCACACGATGTTCGAGAGCCTCGCCAGCAAGCGTACTGTCGTCTTCATCGGCGAAGGTCTCGACACGTCCGCCGCCGTCGGCCCGCGCATCGACGAGGTGATTACGCTTTCCGTCGCCAAGGATCGCATCCCCGAAGTGCTTGCCGCCATCTCGGCGCGCGTGCGCGGCTTTGACGTTCCGCCGCCGGAAGCGCCGGAAGCGCCTCCCGCCAAGCGCGGTCTTCTCTCATCTATTCTGAGCACGAGGAGCAGCGCCCCCGCCGCCCCGCCGCACGAGATCGCCGGCCTGCCATTCGCCGCCATCGATGCCGTCGTCGAGAAATGCAAGGCGGCCAAGTACGGCGTCATGGTGTGGGCGCCGCCGGCGCTAAGCATGCCGCAGGCCGACCTTACGGTTCATCTGATGACCGAAGTCGTGCGCGAGCTGAACCTTCACACGCGCTTTGCCGGCCTGTCGCTGGGCGGCAACGAGGGCGCCCCCAGTGCCGCCTCGACCTGCACGTGGCAGACGGGCTTCCCGTTGCGGGTCAGCTACGCCAACGGCAAGCCCGAGTACGACTCCTATCGCTATAACATCAGCCGCATGATCACCGAGGGCGAAGGTGACCTGCTGCTCTGGGTTGCCTCGATCGGCACCGACATCGGCCTGCCGCAGACCAAGGTGCCGACCATCGTGCTGGGCACCCCCGGCGTGCGCATGGCGCAACCGCCCTCCGTTTACATACCTGTCGGCACGCCGGGCATCGACCACACCGGGCAGATGGTCCGCTGCGACAACGTCGTTTCTCTACCGATGAAGAACCTCGGCCGCTCGCAATTGCCGAGCGCCGCCGCCGTCCTGGCGGCCATTGAAGCCGCCCTGTGAACGTGAGCCCCACGCGATGATGATCAAGCTGACCGGCGGCAAGGTCTACGACCCTGCCAACAACATCAACGGCGAGGTGCGCGACATCTACGTCGTGGACGGCCGCATCGTGCCGCCCGCCCCGGAGGCGCGCGTCGACCAGGAATATGACTTGCGTGGCCGCGTGGTGATGGCCGGTGCCATCGACCCGCACACCCACATCGGCGGCGGCAAGGTCACGATCGCCCGCACGCTGATGCCGGAGGATCACGAGAAAGACGAGGTCGCCCACACGGCGCTGACGCGCGCCGGCACCGGCCACGCGCTGCCCTCGACTATGATCACCGGCTACCGCTACGCCGAGATGGGTTACACGGCGTGCTTCGAGCCGGCCATGCTGCCCGCCAACGCGCGCCAAGCGCACATGGAGCTGGCCGACACGCCGCTGCTCGACAAGGGCGCGTTCGTGATGCTCGGCAGCGACGACTTCCTATTGCGCGCCATGGCCGAGAAGCGCGACTTCGAGTTCATCAAAGACTACATGGCGTGGACGATGCACGCCGCGCAGGCGATCGCCATGAAGGTCGTCAATCCGGGCGGCATCAGCGCCTTCAAGTTCAACCAGCGCAAGCTCGATCTCGACGAG
>JBDTOR010000174.1:0-4935 GCA_039933175.1 Hyphomicrobium sp.
TGGTGCCGGCTGCAGGATTTGAACCTGCGACCCCCTGATTACAAATCAGGTGCTCTACCAACTGAGCTAAGCCGGCCTTCCCGCCCTGCGGGCGTGCCTTATATCGCGCCTCGTTGCCGGCGGCCAGCCGTGCCGCGGACCGATCCCCGGTAGCGTGCATGCCGCTGTGGGGCGCCGGTTAGGCCTTCATTATCCATATCCTGACAGGGTGACCGGCAGTTGCGTCAGTTTCTCAGTCGAGGTTTTTGCGCATGCGTATGAAAGCTTTTGTCGCTGCCGTCAGCATCGCCATCACGATGGGCTTTGCGGCAGCAGCTCCGGCCAAGGCCGAATGGTGCCGTGCTCCCCGCGGCGGCTTCTGCGGTCCTCAGCCGGTCAGCCACTTCATCTACTACCCCCGCTATTCGAACGTCTATTACTGGGCGACGATGGTCCCCTATCCGGGCGCCTACCCCTACATGCCGGATGGATACTACCGCCGCTACAACCGTCCCTACGGACAGTATGCCCGCCGGTTCTGGGCGCCGCGCCGCGCCTACGGGCCGGTTGTCGCTGCCTATCCCGTGGTGGCTCCGCCACCCGGCTGCTGCGCCGGCGGCTATCTGAAGTAGCTCACGTCGTAACAGGCATCGGACAAGGCGATAGGCGCACAGCCTGTCGCCTTTTCTCGTTGGACTATCGCTGTGCGCGTTTCCAGGCCGCATGATGCAGGCTGATCGCGGCGGCGTTGGAGACGTTGAGGCTGGCGATCGGGCCCGACGTCGCGATGCGCACGAGGCGCTGGCAGTTGTTGCGCGTCAACTCGCGCAGGCCCTTGCCTTCAGCCCCGAACACGAATGCAACCGGGCCCGTTAGCGGCTCGTCCTCGATCAGGTGCTCGGCGGCGCCGTCGAGACCGAGCGTGGTGACGTAATGCTCGTTCAACTCGGCAAGAGCGCGCGCCAGGTTTTGCACCAGCGCCACGGGGACGACTTCGAGCGCGCCTGACGCAGACTTCGCCAACGCGCCGTCGAGCGGCGGGCTGTGGCGGCGCGTCATGATAAGTCCGGTGGCCCCGAAGACGGCAGCCGAGCGCAGGATGGCCCCGACGTTGTGCGGGTCGGTGACTTGATCGAGGACGATCAGCGGCCCGGCTTCGGCGCGCGCCGCCAGGGTTGCGGTGTCTGGCTCGTCCAGGGGCTCGGTTTCGAGCAGCACGCCTTGGTGCACGGCGTCCTCGCCAAGCATGCGGTCGAGATCGCGCGGGGAAACGCGCTCGGGCGCCACCTGACGCGGCGCCAACGCCTCGGCGAGACGGTTCTCGGCGTTCTCCGTCATCAGCAAGCGCTTGATATTGCGCTCGCCGTTGCGCAGCGCGGCTTCGACGGCGTGGACGCCGTAGAGCAGCACGCGGCCCTCATCGAACGGGCGGCGTTCGGGGCGAGGCGGGCGCGGGGAACGCTGATCCCGGTGACCTTCTCTGCCGCCTTCACTGGGGCCTGTTGGCCGTTGATCGCGGTGTCGGCGCGGTGATGTCGGCTTCATGGGATTGGGGCTCGATGCAAGGCGGCGCATCCTGCCGCTTTTCTATTTGACATCCAAGGGGCCGGTGCTGATAAAGCCGCTGCCCCGTCGCCCTACGCGCGGGGCGATTTCATTTAGGTGGCAACATCCTAGATTGAAATACTGGTGCGGGGAGAGGTGCCCGAGTGGCTAAAGGGGACGGACTGTAAATCCGTTGGCTTCGCCTACGCTGGTTCGAATCCAGCCCTCTCCACCAAACACCCTGCAGCGCGCTCACATGCCCGAGATCCGCAGCGGGCAGCGTCGGCGCCGCCACGATCAGTCAGCCGCCTCGCGCATCAGAGGGTAGCTCTCGCTGTCGTAGAGCGCCCGGATCGCTTCGATGTCGAAGCGGTCGTCTCCCACTTCCATCACGGCGCCGCGCTGCATGATCTGCGGAAGCTGCTCGATCGTGAAGCGGATGGCTTCGGCGCTGCTCGGGAAGCTGCGATAGGAGACAGGGCGTTTGCGAACCACAACTCCGTCGTTGGAAAAAACATCGGCCGGGGCGTCGTATGCGAATTTGATCATTGAGCCCCGAACCAGATGCGAGTGAGTGCGCAGCGCTTGCCGCCCGATGGAGTTGCGGGCAATCAGGCGGCGCTGCGCGGACGATATACGATGGGCCGCGACCGACCCGGCTGGCTTGCCGCACGGACGTGGAATTCGCAGTAGGAGGGGTGCCCGCCTTGCTTGGGCTTGCCGCAGAAGTGGAAGCCGTCCTGCTGCGGATCGCCGATCGGCCAACGGCAATCGGTCGGCAGGAGTGTCGTCATCGTCTTGCGCTGGGCGAGAGGGATGGTCGGCTCTTCGTGCTTGACCGGCTGCGGGGGGCTCTTGGCGTGATCCATGAAAACTGTCCTTAGGGGTGCGAGGTAAGTTGAGGCGTCGGCGTAACGTCGATGCGCGCGGTGGCTTTAGCGCTTCTGACCCGATTTGTTCGATGGCGCAGCGAATGTCGACGTGACAGTCGCTGTGCTCGCGGCAGCGCTCTTCTGCTTCTTCGGTTTGCGCACTTCGCGGTTAGACTTCTGGTTGCCTTTGGGCACGAGCGCCTCCATCGTTTGTGTTCAGTTGTGACGCACGTTCTGGCCCGTAGAGGCCCGACAATCGGACTGCATGCGTTTCAGTCCGCAGATGCTCGTGCGGCAGAGCTGTCAGTCGCCGTGTGGTCGCGACCGCCACGTCGGATTACGCGGTACGAATTGAGGCCGCAAAGCCCCAAGGACCGCGACGACAAATTCACTGTCAGCACGGATCTGGCCACGCACGTTAGCACGTAGGCGTTGGTAAAGCTCGCTATTTCCTGAAACGCCGCTGCGTTGGCCGGATTACGGGCGCCAATGCCAATGGAGGACGCGTGCGGCGTCCTGGAGTTAGGCGAGTTCGATGTTCTGAACCGATACCTTGCCGGTCTTGCGATCCTCGGCAGTGTCGAACGACACTTTCTGGCCCTCGGCTAGGCCACTGATGCCGGCGCGCTCCAAAGCGCTCGCATGCACGAAGACATCCTTGCTGCCGCCCACGGGCGCAATGAAGCCGTAGCCCTTTTGCGCGTTGTAAAACTTCACAGTGCCGGTTTCCATGGCGCGTCCTCGCGAAAGATATTGGTGCTAACGGGCCGGCAACCTGCACTGCTCGTGCGGGCGCCGGCCCTGTGTTCTCGAATGATGGATGGTCAAAAGGAATCGGGCGGCAGACATCCGTCTGCGAGCCGCGGCTCGGTTACCGGCCAAAAGTCGACGTTCCGAAGGTGCCTCGCTGAAGACTTCAATGCAAGCGGCATATTCCTTACAAAACCCTAATCGCTCGCCACCGCCGCCGATTGGACTCGTATCGGTAAACCGCGTACAACTCTGGCATCACGAGCCACGGCCCCAGGGCGCTTGTGCTGAGAGCTGTGCGCGCTCCCGCCTTTGTTAGCGAGGAGAATGCATGCAGTTGGTACCCGGATCCTTTGACACAAAGCTCCTAACACTGATGAGCGCGGCTGTGGATGCAGCCGAGCGTTCCGCCATCTACGTCGATGGTCAGCGCGATGGGGTTCGCTTGGCGATGGCGCGCTCGGTGATCTCGGCCGCTAACCGCGGCGAGAGAGATCCAGTGGTGCTTCAGCGTCTCGCGCTCTTAGGCATCGCGACTCCGGCGTCCGCCGTTGTGGAACTGCTGCCCTCCTCGCTGCCGATCGCCCATCGCTACTCGGCTTGATTGGCGTCGGAACAGCGGCGCTGACGGGTTTCAGGTTCGCGAAGGACGTGTCGTCGGGCGGGCTCGGTCGTCTGCCTCCAGTCGGTGGGATGCGGCGACGGTTTTGGAAATAGGAGACCGCGGCATGAGCAAGCGCCTTGCAGATCACAAGTTCAGAGTTGGGCAGATGGTCGACTTCGTTCCGTCGAAAACCGGCGTGCCCGCCTCGGCTCGGTCCTATAAGATCGTGCGCGTGCTTCCCTCGGAAGGTGGCGAGCAGCTCTATCGCATCAAGACGATTGCCGAGGCATTCGAGCGCATCGCGCGGGAGAGCGAACTCCTGCGGACCTCCGGCTCCCCGGCATGAGATCCAGCAATCCAAACGCCTCGGCCGATTAGATGTCCGATTTCGATTTCAGCGCTCCGGCGGATGTGTACATGACGACGGCGCGCGGCGCCCAGCGGCGCCCGCTCACCTATCGCCGTTTCGAAAGCGCGGCCGAGGCTATCCGTTTCGCCATTGAGGACCTGGGCGAGGACGTGCAGCGCGGCACCGTCATGGAAGTCGACGGTGATCGCTTCCCCTTGGTCGACATCCGCGCCCTCTATGACAGCGATTGCTTTCCTCTCGCCCGTAAGGCAGTCAACGTCCAAGAACGCGACCGGTAGGGGTTATTCCGAAGCGAGAAGGATTCAGGTTCCCTGGCTCTGCTCGTCTGCGCAGCGCGCCGCGGCAATCAATTGCCTGAGTTGGGCAAGGAGCTTAGGTCCGTTGACCTGCTCGGCGGAATACCCCTCCTTGGCAAGCCGCTGCTTGATATGGTGCACGCTCGGAAACTCCCCCGATTTCGCCAACTGAAACGCGCGCTCCAGCGCCGATGAGTGCTGATCCATCCGTAGGTGCTCCTGAATTGAGCTGCGACCCAAGCCCCTCCCGCTGAGGCGGAACGGGCCGTTTTGGCTCAGCGCGACATCGATCTGCGGTCGGTCAGGGCTTAACGTCTGTACGACGATTAGCGTTCCAGGGGAGCGGCACAGCTCGCGCAAGGCGCCCCGGCGCTGCCGCCTGCGTCAACTCCAGGCTCCGAGGTGAATCGGCCGCGCAAAATATGCTCATTGCGCGAACGATGTGCCACGTTCTTCCCGATTTGTGCTCGCTCTGCCACTGAGTTGCCATTGAAGGGTGAGCCCATCGGCGGCCGAGCT
>JBDTOR010000175.1:0-4916 GCA_039933175.1 Hyphomicrobium sp.
CGAAGTGCCAGTACCAGGCGGCCGCCTCGAAGCCGAAGTGCAGCCTCGGAGTGAATGCGCCCTGCAGCGAGCGGATGAGACAGACCAGCAGGAAGATGGTGCCGATCAGCACGTGCGCGCCGTGGAAGCCCGTCGCCATGAAGAACGTCGAGCCGTAGATGTGGCCGGCGTAGCTGAAGGCGGCGTGGTGGTACTCGTAGGCCTGGAAGAACGTGAACGTGGCGCCGAGGATGACGGTCAGGATCAGGCCGAGCACGAGGCCGCGGCGATCGTTCTTCAAGAGGGCATGGTGCGCCCAGGTGACGGTCACGCCCGAGGTCAGCAGGATCAGCGTGTTGAGCAGCGGGATGCCCCACGGATCGAACGTGTGCTGGAACACGCCGGGCGTCGCGGCGCCGCTGGACGGGATGGTCACGCCGGTACCGTCGGCCGGGATCGGAGGCCATTGGCCGCCGAGCAGCTGATCACGTACCACCTGGCCAACGACGTTGGTGCTGTTGAGCAGGTCATGCACGCTCGCCGGAAACAGGGCGGCGTCAAAGTAGGCCCAGAACCAGGCGACGAAGAACATCACCTCCGAGGCAATGAAGAGGATCATGCCGTAGCGGAAATGCAGCTGCACGACCGGCGTATGATCGCCGTGCACACCTTCGCGGATCACGTCGCGCCACCAAAAGAAGGCGGAGGCGACGATACCGGCGAAGCCAACGGCGAAGACCCAAGGACCGGAGACGCCGAACAGGCCGGCGCCCTCATTCATCGAGCGCATCCAGATCACCGCGCCGATCATCATGATCAAGGCAGCGATGGAAGCGATCACCGGCCAGGGGCTCGGATTTACTAGGTGGTAGTCGTGGTGCTTGGCGTCCGTCGCGGCCATTTTCTTGTCTCTCCCGTGGTCCCCGTTAGTGCTCCCGATCCCTCGTCTTTAGGCCCACGCCCATTGCCGAGCGAGAGCCTTACCGCCGTGCCTCAGGACCGGGTCCTCAGGTACAGCGCCGTCTATTCAAGTCATCATCCGCCTTTGTCCGCGCTGACCGCTTCGGCATGGCCTTGCGGTTTCTTCGGCGCGGCGACCGGATAGAAGGCATAGGACAGCGTCAGCTCCGCCAGGTGCTTCGTCTCCTCATCGGTGACGAAGGTCGGATCGACGAAGAACGAAACCGCCATTTCCGCCGACTGCCCGGGCGCCAGGCTTTGCTCGGTGAAGCAGAAGCACTGCACCTTATTGAAGTGCGGGCCGACGGCGTCGGGCGTGACGTTGAATACGGCCGAACCGGTGGTCGGCTTGTCCGAAAGGTTGGTCGCCCGGTAGAAGGCGAGGGTGTTCTCGCCGACCTTCACGTCGAGCGAAGACTGCACGGGCTCGAACTTCCATGGCAGGTCGGCGGCGACGTTGGCGTCAAAGTGCACGCGCACCACGCGGTCGATCACCACGTCGGATGCCTTCTCGGCTTTCTGCGTGGTGCCTTGATAGCCGGTGACCTGGCAGTAGAGGCGGTAGAGAGGCACCGCGGCAAAGGACAGGCCGGCCATCGCCACGACCATGAGACCGCAGGCGGCGGCGACGGCGCCGTGGCGCCGCTGCGTCCGCTGTCTGTCCTGCTGGTCGGTTGCGGTCATCGGGTTTCCTGGCGCCTCAGATCGGCCGGTTCATGACGTTGCCGCCGAGGCGGACAATCGTCGCGACGTAGAACAGCGCGACGAGCGCGGCGAGCGCGAGGCCGATAGCGAGCGAGCGCATGCGCTGGCGTCGCTGCCGCTCCTTCTCATCCTCGTTCATTCCGCTCATGACCAGCGCCACCGTTCGTCCCTCACGCCATCAACCGGGCCACGGCGTGCTCGCCGAGGATAACCGCAAACAACAGGAACAGATAAAGAATCGAGAACGCGAACAGTTGCTTGGCTGCGGCGTCTCCCTCGCGGCCCTCGGTGATCTTGCGCACTCGCCAGGCGAGGTAAAGGAAGATGGCGCCGAGCACGGCCGAACTCACGGCGTAGGTGATGCCGGCAAGGCCGATGGCCGACGGCAGCATGGCGAGCGGCACCAGCACCAGCGAATAGAGCCAGATCTGCCGGCGCGTCTCGGTGGGGCCAGCGACGACGGGCAGCATGGGCACGCCGACGCGCTCGTAGTCGCGGCAGCGGTACAGTGCCAGCGCCCAGAAATGAGGCGGGGTCCACACGAAGATGATGAGGAACATCAGCACGCTATCGATGCTGACGCTGCCGGTCACCGCGGCCCAGCCGATCATCGGTGGGAAGGACCCGGCGGCGCCGCCGATGACGATGTTCTGCGGCGTCAGGCGCTTCAGCCACATCGTGTAGATGAAGAGGTAGAAGGCGATGGTGATGGCGAGCAGCACGCCGGCCGTCCAGTTGATGAGGACGCCGAGCGTCAGGATCGAGAACACCGACAGTACGGAGCCGAAGGTCAGGGCTTCATCCGCTGTCAGGCGGCCGCGGGGGATCGGGCGGGCTGCCGTGCGGGCCATGCGCGCGTCGATGTCGGCGTCGTACCACATGTTGAGCGCGCCCGCGGCGCCGGCACCGATGGCGATGGCGAGCAGCGCGATGACGCCGAGCACGGGATGGATGGCGCCGGGGGCGGCGACCATGCCGGTCAGCGCCGTGAACACGACGAGCGACATCACCCGCGGCTTCAGCAGCTGAACGAAGTCGCCGACATTCGACCCGCTGACCGGGCCGACGTGACCGAGATTGGTATCTGCGCTCGTGCCTTGCATCTCACTCGACCTTTGGCGTCGCATCGGCCTGCCGGCATCCTAACGACCGGATGGGAGGTCCTGCTCGGCCTTGCCTTGCCTTCGATCTGCCGACCTGCGTCGGTGGCGACCGGGGTCTGGATTTTCGTCTCTTTCAATGCAACGGGCGGAACGTGTGCCCCGCCCGTTGTCGTCGATCCATAATTGCGCCTCAGTGGTGATGAGTGGCCAGAATGCGCGGCAGCGTCTCGTAGGAGTGGAACGGCGGCGGTGACGTCAGCGTCCATTCGAGCGTCGTGGCACCGACGCCCCAGGGATTGTCGCCGGCTACCTTGCGGGTCATGAAGGCCACCAGCACGCCGACGAGGAAGACCAGCGTCCCGAGCGCAGTCATGTAGGCGCCGGCCGACGACACGCCGTTCCAGAACGCGAAGGCGTCCGGATAGTCGACGTAGCGGCGGGGCATGCCCGACAGGCCGAGGAAGTGCTGCGGGAAGAACAGGATGTTGGCGCCGATGAAGGTCAGCCAGAAGTGCACCTTGCCGAGCGTCTCGTTGTACATGTAGCCCGACATCTTCGGGAACCAGTAGTACCAGCCCGCGAAGATGGCGAACACGGCGCCGAGCGACAGCACGTAGTGGAAGTGGGCGACGACGTAGTAGGTGTCGTGCAAGGCGCGGTCGATGCCGGCGTTGGACAGCATGACGCCCGTCACGCCACCCACGGTGAACAGGAAGATGAAGCCGAGCGCCCACAGCATGGGCACGCGGAAGCTGATCGAGCCGCCCCACATGGTGGCGATCCACGAGAAGATCTTCACGCCGGTGGGCACCGCGATCACCATGGTGGCGAACACGAAGTAGGCCTGCGTGTTCACGCTGATGCCGGCCGCATACATGTGGTGCGCCCACACGATGAAGCCGACGAGGCCGATGGCGACCATGGCGTAGGCCATGCCGAGATAGCCGAACACCGGCTTCTTGGAGAAGGTCGACACGACGTGGCTGACCATGCCGAAGCCCGGCAGAATGAGGATGTAGACCTCGGGGTGACCGAAGAACCAGAACAGATGCTGGTAAAGCAGCGGGTCACCACCACCCTGCGGGTTGAAGAACGAGGTACCGAAGTTGCGGTCCGTCAGCAGCATGGTGATGGCGCCGGCAAGCACGGGCAGCGACAGCAGCAGCAGGAACGCGGTAACCAGCACCGACCACACGAACAGCGGCATCTTGTGCAGGGTCATGCCCGGCGCGCGCATGTTGAAGATGGTGGTGATGAAGTTGATGGCACCGAGGATCGACGAGGCGCCGGCGAGATGCAGCGCGAGAATGGCGAAGTCCATGGCCGGGCCTGGGTGACCGGACGTCGACAATGGCGCATAGATCGTCCAGCCGGCACCGACACCGAGACCGCCGGGCGGGCCTTCGACGAACAGTGAGGTCAGCAGCAGCGTGAGCGCGGCCGGCAGCAGCCAGAACGACACGTTGTTCATGCGCGGGAAGGCCATGTCCGGCGCGCCGATCTGCAGCGGCACGAACCAGTTGCCAAAGCCGCCGATCATCGCCGGCATCACCATGAAGAACACCATGATGAGGCCGTGGCCCGTGACGAACACGTTGTACATGTGGCCGTCGGCGAAATACTGCAGCCCCGGCTCTTGCAGCTCGAGGCGCATGGCGACCGAAAGGCCGCCGCCGATGAGGCCGCTGATGATGGCGAATATCAAGTACATCGTTCCGATGTCCTTGTGATTCGTCGAGAACAACCAGCGCCCTAGCCCGGTCGGCGAGTGGTCGTGGCCGTCGTGTGCGGTATGTGCCGTGCTTCCCATTTGTGCGTTCGCCCTGTCAGTGTTTTGTTGCCGGGCTCACCCGGAGCTGATTGCGGATTGCGCGAGGCGCGTGCTCACTTGGCCGTTGCGTTGTCCGTCTTGGCGAACTGACGCACACCGGCCTGCTCGAGAGCTGCCTGCCGAACGACGCCCTTGGCCTTTTCCAGCAGTTCTTTCTTCTGCTGCAGGATCAGCTTGCGCTTCTCCTTGTCCTTCTCGGCGCTGGCGGCCGAGCCGGCGGCGTTCGCCTGCTTCATGAGATCGGTCCACGAGGCGAAGACTTCTTCCTTCACCACGCGCACGCCGATCGGCATGAAGGCGTGATCCTTGCCGCACAGCTCCGAGCACTGGCCGTAGAA
>JBDTOR010000176.1:0-4914 GCA_039933175.1 Hyphomicrobium sp.
CGGCGGCGGCGGGGGCGGTTCGGCATAGCTGCGCGCCGCTACTGCGACCGACAGCAAACTCGACAAGGCGAGCACCAGCAGAAGCTTCCTGCGCATCTCTCCCTCCTGAGGCACCGCGGCCCAGCGCTTCACATCGGCCCAAAGAATCGGCACCTATACCGATGAGCGGCATTGAAATGAGCGGATTTGAGGCGCCCCACCCAACCGGCGCTGCAACGGACCCACTGGGCAAAGCTGCAATAATGGGTAACATATAACGCGGGTCGCAGTTTGTCGGGAAGGCAACCGCTGTGCTCTCGGATCCGTCGCGTCTCATCGTTGGTTGGCAGGAATGGGTGGCGCTGCCCGAGTTGGGCTTGCCCGCCTTGAAGGCCAAGATCGACACCGGCGCCAAGACTTCCGCTTTGCACACCCACTTCATAGAGCCCTACGGAAATGCCCGTCGGCTTAAAGTGCGGTTCGCCGTGCACCCGAGCCCCGAATCTGGGGATCTCGAAGTCGCCGCCAGCGCCGATGTAGTCGACCGCCGCGAGGTCATCAGCTCGAACGGCGCGCCAGAGCTGCGCTACGTCATCATGACGACCCTCAGGATCGCCGGGCGTGAGTGGCCCATCGAGGTGACGCTCACCAACCGTGAGCGAATGGCCTACCGGATGCTTATCGGCCGCCAGGCGATCCGCTCTGACATGCTCGTCGATTGCGCGGCGTCGTTCCGTCAGCCACGGCTCAGCTACCGCCTGTACGCCAGCCACTGACGACGGTCGGCGCCAAGCTATTCGATCCGCAGCACATCCAGCATCGCCCGCCGCACGGATCCGGCGGTCGCGAAGCGCTCTGCTTTGGCGCGGCTGGCGCGTGCCATGGCCGGGATGAGATCGGGCCGCTTGAGAAAGCTCTCCATCGCCTCGGCCAGTGCATCGATATCGCGCGGCGCAACGAAACAGCCGTTGACGCGCTCATCGACGGTGTCGCGGCAGCCGGGGATATTGGTCGTCACGATCGGCCGCCCGGCGGCCATCGCCTGCAGCACCGGCTGCGGCATGCCCTCGGCGCAGGAGGGATAGACGAAGACGTGGCACTGCTGCAGCGCCTCGGGGTGGTCGGCGGCGGGGCCGAGGAATTCCACCTCGGGGAATTGCGCCAGTTCGTAGGCCGAGATGCCTCCCGGGCCTTCGGCCGGCAGGCTGGCGAAGAGGAAGCGCGAGGTCGGCGAACGCCGGCGCATGGCGGTGGCGGCCGCGCAATACTCGAGGACGCCGCGGCGCTTCTCGAGGCTGCCGATCATCAGGAACACGAGCCCGTGGCCGAGCGCCGGCAGCGGCAGCACTGGCTGGCCTTCGAGGTCGACGCCGGCCCCGGGTACGACGGTGGCCGCAACAGTGCCGGGAACGAGCGCCAGCTTGGTCAGCAACGCTAGGTCGTCGCGATTGTGGAACACCGCGGCTGCGGAGCTGCGCAGGGCCTGGCCGTACCGCCAAGCGGGCATTTCTTCGGCCAGCAGCGTGCCGCCGAAACGTTGCTCGGGCAGCGCATCGACGATGAGCACGATGCGCTCTACGCCGGCGCTTTTTGCCGCCAGCGCGCCGAACACCATCGTCCGTGAACCATACGCTACGACGACATGCGGCACCCAAGCCGTCAGCGCCTGTTTCAATGCACCGACGACTTTCCACTCGGCGAACAGCTTGGGTCCGTTGGTCGCCGGCGTGAACACCGCGTGCTCGGCGCCGACCTCGGACAGCGCGCGCATGTCGGCGAAGCTGAACTCGGGTGCCAACACGAGGACGCGATGGTCGCGCGCGATCAGGTCACCGACGAGCATGTCGCGCAGGTACTGCAGCGGAGCGCCGGGCGGACACACAAAGGCGATGCGTCGCCCCGCCAAGGCCGGTGCGATCGCGGGCATCGCCATGTCAGTGAAGCGTCCGCGACTGCGGCGTCCATACCGCTAGCGTGCTTTCGTCGCTCGGCGGCATTGGTTCGGAGCGGTAGCCCTCGACGTTGCGCGTCAGCACGGCCTGCATGGCATCGAGATCGCGCACGTTCATCGCCGACTTCAGGATCTCCAGCTCGCGCTCGAGCTCTTCGGACGGAATGAACGGCTCGTCCGAACGCCAGATGCGCGGGTGCTCGGTCGCCTTCGTGTTGGCGCCGATGAGCAGCTCCTCGTACAGCTTCTCGCCAGAGCGTAGCCCGGTGTAGGCAACGGCGATGTCGCCCTCAGGATTGTCGCTGGTGCGCACGTCATAGCCCGACAGACGGATCATCAGGCGCGCCAGATCGTCGATGCGAACCGGCTCGCCCATGTCGAGCACGAAGACGTCGCCGCCCTGCGCCATGGCACCCGCCTGGATGACAAGCTCGGCCGCCTCGGGGATAGACATGAAATAGCGGATAATGTCGGGATGGGTGACCGTCACCGGACCGCCGGCGCGGATCTGCCGACGGAACTTCTTGACCACCGAGCCCGAGCTGTCGAGCACGTTGCCGAAGCGAACCATGCCGAAAATGGTCGATCCGCCGTTGGCCGCCGCGGCTTGCAGGACCAGCTCGGCAAGACGCTTGCTCGCCCCCATGATGTTGGTCGGCCGCACCGCCTTGTCGGTTGAAATCAGCACGACCAGCTCAACACCAGCGGCGCGGGCGCATTCGGCCAACACGACCGTGCCGAACGTGTTGTTGCGCAGGCCGCATACGGCATTCTGCTCGACGATCGGCACATGCTTGTAGGCGGCGGCGTGGTAGATCACCTCGACCTGATTGCCGACGATCGTCTCGCGCAATTGCGCCGCGTCGAGCACCGTTCCTAGCACGCCGATGATCTCCGGCCGCGGCAGTTCGGGCCGCATCGTCTTGACGAACTCGGTTATCTCGTCCTCGATCTGGTAGAGCGCCACCTCCGAGATATCGAACAGCACCAGCCGCCGCGGCCCCTGCTTGAGGAGCTGACGCACCAGCTCGGAGCCGATGGAGCCGCCGGCCCCGGTGATCAGGATCGACTTGCCGCGCGTCTTGCGCGCCAACAGATCGGCGTTCGGCGGAACCTTGTCGCGGCCGAGCAAGTCGTTGACCTCGAGCGGCCGCAGGTCGGAAACGCTGACGCGGCCCGAGGCGATGTCCTCCACCGCCGGCAGCACCTTCACCTCGACCGGCTGATCCTGAAGATCCTTGAGGATGCGGCGGCGCTCACGCCGGCGATCTTCCGGCAGCGCGACAAGAACCTCCCTGACGTCGTGGCGCTCGATCAGCGACTGCAGCTTGTCGGGATGATAGACCTTGAGGCCCGAAACGTACTGCCGCCAAAGCGACGGCTCGGTGTCGACGAAGGCGACGGCATTGCGATTGTAGGTGCGCCGCAGCGCGTCGAGCAACTGCACGCCGAGCTGGCCGGCGCCGAAGATGATCACCGGCGTGCGCTCGACATTGGTCGGCAACTCGGAAAGACGAATGCCGGCGCTCTCGAGGATCATGCCGGCGACTTCGCGGCTGCCGGCGATCAGCAGCGTCGCCAGAACGCCATAGCCGAGCACCACCGAGCGCGGGATGCCCAGCTGCCCCGACATCAGCACGACCAGCGACCACACCAGCACCGACAGCCAGATGCATCCGATGATGCGGGTATGGCCGCGATAGCCGAGATAGCGGGTGACGAAGCGATACAGCCCGGAGACCGAGAAGGTCATCACGCTGATCACCGGGCCGCTGAGCAGCACGAGTGCGGTGATCCAGTCGCGCGGAACGTACGTCGTGTTGTAGCGAATGGAGATGGAGATCCACAGCGCCAGACTGAGCAGCACGAAGTCCAGCGCCACGAGAATGAGGCGCTTGTTGAGGCGAGGCAGCTCAACCAGCCGCGATCGCCACTGGGGCGACGCCGGTTGCTGCTGACGGTCTTCGCTCATCTTGCCCCTAGTCGGTTCACCGGCCGCAGCGGCGCTTCGCCGAGACAGCCCCCTTGCCCATAGGATAGCAGAACAACAATGGTTGTATTGGGCCGGTCGAAGCGGAATCCGGGGATATCACCGGCTTTCACACGGCTGTACGGGACCCGCAAGACCATCGCGCCCGGCTGTTACATGCGCCTACATGCGGCGGCGCGACTTGATGGCAGCCGCCAGCGTGCCCTCATCGAGATAGTCGAGTTCGCCACCCATGGGCACACCCTGCGCCAGCCGCGAGACGACGATACCGGCCGGCGCCAGCTGCTCGGTGAGATAGTGGGCGGTCGACTGACCTTCGACCGTCGCATTGAGTGCAAGCACGATCTCCTGGACCTCGCCGGACGCGGCGCGCTCGATGAGCCGCGCGATGTTGAGGCGGTCGGGCCCGATGCCGTCCAGCGGCGAGAGATGGCCACCCAGCACGTGGTAAACTCCCGTGACGACGCCGGCCCGCTCCAGCGCCCAAAGATCGCCGATCTCCTCGACGACGACGACCATGCTGCGGTCGCGGCGCGGATCCTGACAGAGGCTGCACGGCGACACTGTGTCGAGGTTGCCGCAGCTCGGACACTCGACGATTTTTTCGACCGCATCGGCCAGCGCCTCGGCGAGCGGCACGAGGAGATCGTTGCGCCGTTTGATCAGCGCCAGCGCTGCCTTGCGAGCCGAACGCGGGCCAAGGCCCGGCAGCCGTCCGAGCAGCTGCACGACGCGTTCGATTTCAGGACCGGATACTTTGCGTGTCATGGCACTGCGCAGTTGGGCTGGCCGGGGGGTACTCCGACCGCCGTTGGTCTGATGCAAATCAAATACTCGGCGCGACGCTTATGCACTAATTGGCAATGCATCGGTACCTTTGGTCGCGACCCCATTTGGGTTAACTTGCGCGCAATACAAGAAGGGCTAGCACCCCGACTCCTGGGAGGACAACTATGCAGCTTATCGTCAAGCCGGAAACGCCCAGCGCCGCTCT
>JBDTOR010000177.1:0-4827 GCA_039933175.1 Hyphomicrobium sp.
CGATGCCGACGTCGGCGTTGCCGGTGATGGTCGGCCGGTAGCCGGACATGGCGCGCGCCACGTCTTCGTCGGTCGCCCGCTGAAACGCCCGCTGCGCATCAAGCCGCGGGTTGTAGCCGTAGGCCGCCGACAGCGCGTCCTTCAGGGACTCCGCCGACGCCGGCAGCGCGCCCACGAGGCCCAGCACGAGGCCGACCGCGATAACGCGTGCGGCCCGCCGCGCACCGTGCGGACGATCCAGGCGAGATGCCGACGAGCTACCCAAGTGGTGAACCCATTTCCGTTGACACAATTTTTGGATGGCCGTCCGCATTACTTCCCCCAGCCACACCCACGCAGGCTTGCCCCGAGCCCATCTTATGAATCGCAGGTCGACGATGAGTCTGGGCACTCGGTGTTGATTTGTGTAGTGCCAGTGGACGGTTGGTGGAAAACGCTTGTGTTGGCGTTGCTGCAATCCCACACCCACTCGCGGCACGCCGACGCAGGCTGGCAGGCCAACGCGCCGAAATTGCCCGCGAATACCGGGAACAAGTTGCAAGTGCTTCGGGAGAGTCCGTTCCTCAGGGCAAGTGGTTAGAGAACGAACACCGCTGCACGCTCGAATCCGGGGAGTGCGGGAGTGGTAGCATCGAAGGCCGTCCACGAATCAACTGAGCGCCCGAGGCGTCGCCAGATCGTGGCTTTGCCCAAGCCATCCTGACAGACGATGGCGACGAGACACCCGCCGTCCTTCAACTGATCGAACAGCATCTCGGGCACGAGTGGCACGGCACCTTCGATGATGATGGCATCGAAGGGGGCCTTGGTAGCCCACCCCGACGTCAACTCGCCGACGACCACCTCGACGTTGTCGAGGCCGCGCACCGCAAGGTTTGTGCGTGCCTGCTCCGCCAGCCTGACGTCGCTCTCGAGCGCCACCACGGTCTTCGCCATTCCAGCGAGCACGGCCGACGAATATCCGCTGGCACAGCCGACGTCCAACACGCAGTCCCCTTCGTCGATTGAGGCGAGTTGCAACAGCTTGGCCTGCAGGCGCGGCGCCAGCAGCCAGCGGCGGCCGGGTCCGGGGGGCGTGAGCGGAACCGGCTCGTCCATGTAGGCGAGCGCTGCCATGGGCGCGGGAACGTATAGTTCACGCGGCAGCTCGCGCATGGCGCGCAGAATGCGCCGGTCGGTCACGTCGCTGGTGAGGACCTGGCTTTCGACCATGTTCAGGCGCTGCGTGGCGGCGTCGACCATCGTTTCCTCTCGGCTACGCGGAAGCGTGTGATGACACCTTAGCCGAGTGCACGGGGAATCGCGACGGGACGTACCGCCCCGGGGGCCACCGCCGCGCAATTTTTTCCCGTGATGGGCGCACTTTCCACGCCACGATCCGTATGATACACGGCGCATTCACTTTTGGCTTCGGCGTCGCCGGGCCGGATGGCCACGTGGCGGAGTGGTGACGCAACGGACTGCAAATCCGTGCACCCCGGTTCGATTCCGGGCGTGGCCTCCAAATACCTTTGGCAGCGGCGCGGGGCGACAGACGGAGCCAGCGCCATGCCCTCAGCCGTAATTCCAACGATGCGCTATCGGGATGCCGGTCACATGATCGAGTGGCTGTGCGCGGCATTCGGGTTCGAACGCCGCATGGTCATAGACGATGGGAACGGCGGCATCGCGCATGCCGAGCTGACATACGGCGACGGCATGATCATGCTGGGGTCGGCACGCGATGATGAATTCGGCAAGCTGCAGTCAACGCCTACCGCACTCGGCGGCACGACGCAGAGCCCGTACGTCATCGTTGCCGACGCCGACGACGCCTACGCGCGGGCCAAGGCTGCGGGCGCCGAGATGATCGGACAGGTCCGCCAGCAGAGCTACGGACGCGACTTTTCATGCCGCGATCCCGAGGGCCACCTTTGGAACCTCGGGGACTACAATCCCTGGACCTACACGGACGGTTAAGGCGCGGCGTCCGGTCTCATCGCCCGAGACGCGCACGGGCCGGGAAGCCCTTGATTTAGCGCCGTGAGTGTGGGAATGCAGACGCCCGTTCAACGGCAGCGGCGGTCAGCGCATAGCGCTGGTCCGCTGCGGCGCTTTCTGCTAAGAGGCGCCACGCCCGACAGACGAGGTTATTCCGCGGTAGCTCAGTGGTAGAGCATCCGACTGTTAATCGGACGGTCGTAGGTTCGAGCCCTACCCGCGGAGCCACCTGCCTGCCCCCAGCGCGCACGGCCTCCAACGCACATGCATCGTCGCGGCCGTCCCGCACAGATCAGGGCGCCAGCGTAATCGTCGGTGCCGGCTCGTTGGGATCGCGATCCATCTCAGCGATCTGATCGACGTTGCCATCGTGGCCGTAGATGTCGGGGCGGAACTCGACGTCGCCGTCACGTTCGGCCCAGGCGGTTATGTAGACGAAGTACACCGGCACCGGACGCGTCAGGTTGACGTCGACCGCTTGCCCGCCTTCGACGATCTGCTGGGCGCGGCCCGGCTGCCCGTAGCCCTGCTCGTAGCTGGCCAGCCAATCGACCAAATCGAACACGCCCTCAACGCGGACGCAGCCCGCGCTGAAGGCCCGCGAGCGCTGCTTGAACAGCGGCTTCATCGGGGTGTCGTGCATATAGACGCCGTGCTCGTTGGCCATGTCGATGCGCACGAGCCCGAGCGCGTTCTGCGGCCCGGGATCTTGCCGGAACTTCAGCTTCTGAGCCTCGGGCGTGTTCCAGTCGACCGCCTGCGGATCAAGCTCGCGATTGCCGGCCGGATCGAGCACGCGGATCTTCTCGTTCTGCAGGTACTCCGGCTCCTTGAGGAGGCGCGGGATAAGGTCGAGATGCGCGACGCTGTCGGGCACGCGCCAGTAAGGGAAGAAGTTGAGTGCGCGGATGGTCGCTTTCACCGACGGCGACTGCCGCTCGGTGCGCCCGACAATGACGCGGTGGCGCTGCTGCACCTCGTACTTGGCGACCGCCTCGAGCTGGAAGGCGGGCACGTTTACGAGCACGTAGCGCTCTTCCGCGGGAGTCTGCATCAGTTCGCGCACGCGGCCGAGGTTCATGCGTAGCTGCGCGATGCGCTGATCGACCGTCATGTTCAGTGCAGGATAGGTGGAGCGTTCGATGCGGCCGGTCGGGCGCAGACCGTTGCGGCGCTGGAAGCGGCGCACTGCATCGGCAAGATCGGCATCGAAGGTGTTTGAGTTGTAGGTAGGGGTGCGCGGTGAGAAGTCTCCGCTCATCTGCAGGCGACGACGCAACAGCGGAACGCGTTCATCGTCCTCGCCCTCGCGCATCATGCGCCCCGGCGGGATAACCGGCCATCCGCCGTTGTCGGCGATCCGCTGATATTTGGCGATCGCGGCATCCATGGCGGCGATCATCTCGTCGCTACGCATTGGCATCGCATCGGGGCGCAGGTCGTCCAGCACGTCCTGCTGTGTAGCCCGATCGCGCGCGCCGTCATCACGGCGGCGGCCCGTGTAGTCAGGCGTGCCCGACCCGGTGAGGCTTTCCCACCAGTTGGCCTGCGCCGACTGCCCGTGCGCCGGCGCGCCTAGCACCATCAGACCGAACAGGCCGGCAACGGCGCATACAGCTAGGCTGTAGGTATCGGCACCAAGCTTCGTCACGAGGTGCGAACCGAAAAGCCGCGCAGACGCGCGATATGCCAGCATGAATCCGTCCCGATTTTTACTGCGACGACCCGCAAACCCCAGCTGCCAGGAGCACCGCGCCGAACTGCGCGCATTTTTCCCGACGTCACTCAGACAGTCCCTCAATAGCCGCCAGGATATGGCCAAACCAAGACGACTGGACGCCGTTGAACTGTACTGGCCTTGAACACGCGGTGACCGGTGGGATTTGGTCGCAGTGAGCCTAGAGTTCAAGTCACATCGGGCGGAAGAAAGTGATCCCAACCAGTGCGCGCAATGGCCAGCGGCACCCCCGCCGCATCGATGGCGGAAATGCCGGCCGACGCGTCTTCGATAGCGCCGATACGCGTCACGGCAATTCCGGCGGCAGCGGCGAGGCGCTCATATTCGGCGGCACGCGACGGTGGAATGGTCGCCAGCGCCTCGTAATCCTCCCCGCCCGTGATCAAATCGATCAGCGTCGCGCCATGCGCGGCGACGACGGCGTGGGCGGCAGCCGAGAGTGGCACGTGCGGCACCTCGATGCGCCCTCCGACGGCCGAGGCCCGGCACAGGCGGTCGAAGTCCTTGATGAGACCGTCGGAGACGTCCATTGCCGCCGAGGCGCAGGTGCGCAGCGCGGCGATGAGTGCGACCGGCGGGCGGGGCCGGGAAAATTTCCCTTCGAGCACGCTACGCATCTCCAGGTTGAGCCCGCATGTTGCGCGCAGCGCCGGGTCGCGGCGGAGCGCGAGGCCGAGCGCTGCGTCGCCGATGGTTCCGGAGACGTAAACCTGGTCGCCGACGCGCGCGGTCGACCGGCGCACCACGCAGCCTTCCGGGACGACGCCGAAGGCAGTGATGGTCACGCTGATGGGACCCGGGGTGCGATCGGTATCGCCGCCGGCGAGATGGCAGCCGAATGCCGCCTGCGCGGCACCTAGACCGGCCGCGAACTTTTCGAGCCAGGCGTGGTCGGGCGCTCCGGGCAGTGCAATGCTCATCAGGTACGCGAGGGGGGTGGCGCCTTTGGCGATGAGGTCCGAGACGTTGACCGCCAACGCCTTCCAAGCCACCGCGCCCGGATCTTCGTCGGGGAAGAAGTGCACGCCGGCGATGATGCTGTCCGTCGTCACTGCCAGCTCGGTGCCGGGGGGGGCCGCGATGAGCGCGCAATCATCCTTGAGGCCAAG
>JBDTOR010000178.1:0-4791 GCA_039933175.1 Hyphomicrobium sp.
ATGCAGCTGCTGGCGCAGCTCATGGACCGCGTGCTCGCGGCCCGTGGGCAGCGGGCGACCATTATCGGGGCGACTTCCGGCGATACGGGCGGGGCGGCGATCGAAGCTTTCCGCGGCTCGCCGCGCGTCGATGTGGCGATCCTCTTTCCCGAAGGCCGCGTGTCCGACGTGCAGCGGCGCATGATGACGACGCCGACCGAGGCGAATGTGCACGCCATTTCGGTGAACGGCACGTTCGACGACTGCCAGGCGCTGGTAAAGGCGATGTTCAACGATCACGGCTTTCGCGATCGCGTGTCGCTAGCCGGCGTCAACTCCATCAACTGGGCCCGCATCGCCGGGCAGGTGACGTACTACTTCGTCGCCGCCGTCGCGCTCGGAGCGCCGCATCGGGCGGTGTCGTTCGTCGTGCCGACCGGCAACTTCGGCGACATCTTTGCCGGCTACGTCGCCAAGCGCATGGGCCTGCCGATCGAGAAGCTGGTCATCGCCTCGAACGTCAACGACATCCTGCCGCGCACGCTGCACAGCGGCACCTACGAGATGCGCGACGTCATCGCCACGACATCGCCGTCGATGGACATCCAGATCTCCTCCAACTTCGAGCGCTATCTGTTTGAAGCCTCGGGGCGCGACGCGCCGCTGATCCGCGCCAAGATGCGGGCGCTGCGTGAAACCGGCAGTTTCGACCTAGGCTCGCTCGGCGACACGATGCGGCGCGAGTTTGCGGCTTCTGCGGCGAGCCAAGAGGAAGTGGCTGCCGCCATCGTGCGCACCAAGGCCGAGTGCGGCTATACCGCCGATCCGCATACGGCGTGCGCCATCGTTGCCGCCGACCGCGAACTCGGCGGCAGCCGCACGCCGCAGGTGGTGCTGTCGACCGCCCACCCGGCCAAATTCCCCGACGCCATGCAGGCGATCACCGGCGAGCGTCCGGCCCTGCCGGAGCGGCTCGAGGGACTGCTGACGGCGAAGGAGCGTTTCACCACCATCGACAACGACATCGGCGCCGCGGAGGCGCACGTCGAATCCTTGACGCGCGCGGTCCTGGAGGGCCGTGGATGACCGTCGAACTGACGACGCTCAAGAACGGCCTGCGGGTCATCACCGACAATATGCGCAACCTCGAGACGGTGTCGTTGGGGTTGTGGGTCGGTACCGGGGCGCGCCACGAGACGGACCGCGAGCACGGCATCTCGCATTTCCTCGAGCACATGGCCTTCAAGGGCACGCGCCGGCGCAGCGCCCAGCAGATCGCCGAGGAGATCGAGGAGGTCGGCGGCGAGCTCAATGCCGCGACCAGCATGGAAACCACCGCCTATTTCGCCCGCGTGCTCAAGGGCGATGACGGCGTCGCGCTCGGCCTGATCGCCGATATCCTGCAGAACTCCGCTTTTGGCCGCCCCGAACTCGAAGGCGAGCGGCAAGTGATTCTGCAGGAGATCGCCGCCACCCGCGATAGCCCCGACGATATCGGCTACGACCTGCTGCACGATGCAGCATTTCCACTGCAACCGGTGGGGCGTCCCATCCTCGGTACGCCATCGAGCGTCGGCAGCTTCACGGCGACAGACCTGAAGCGCTTCCTTGGACGCCGCTATGGTCCTGGAAACATGGTGATTTCCGCCGCCGGCTCTGTCCGTCACGCAAATGTCGTTCGCCACGCTGAAGCCCTATTCGGAGGGCTGACTGACGAGCGGCGAACAACGGGGGAACGGCCGGCGAAATATGTCGGCGGCGTACGCGTTTCGGAAAAGCCTTTCGAGCAAAGCCATCTCCTGATCGGCTTTCCCAGTCCCTCCTACCGGGACGATGCGTTTTTCACGGCCCAGGTGTTCTCAGGGCTGTTCGGCGGGGGCATGTCGTCCCGACTATTTCAGGAGGTGCGCGAGAAGCGCGGCCTCTGCTACGCGATCTACTCGACCGCGTGGGGCTTGCGGGACGCGGGACTCTTCGGAATCCACGCGGCAACGGGAACGGGATTGATGGGCGACCTCATCGACGTCATCGGCGCGGAGCTCAAGCGTGCGGCCGATAAGGTTTGCGATGCCAACGAGCTGGCGCGCTCCAAGGCGCAACTCAAAGCTGGCCTGTTGATGAGCTTGGAAAGTTCGTCGGCGCGGGCAGAGCAGATGGCGCGCCATGTGCTAACCCATAACCGCGTGCTGACGAACGCCGAGCTGATGGACAAGGTCGACGCGGTGACAGCCGAAAATGCGCGTGACTTCGCTGCCGGCCTGGCGGCGAGCCACGCTTCGGTGTCGGTCGTCGGCAGTGGCCGGCGCTCGCGCAAGTTCGCCGAGCGCGTTCTCGGCATGGTGCGGGCCTAGCGCGTCCCGGGGGAGCGGCAATGGCATTCTTGCGATCCACCACTGGTCACGACAGCGCCGTCACCTTGCGCGGCCGCGGCGTGTGGCTGCGCGCGCCGCTGATGGGCGACTACGCTCCCTGGGCCGAGCTGCGGGCGCTCAGCCGCGATCACCTCACCCCGTGGGAGCCGGTCTGGCAGCGCGATGAGCTGTCGCGCAGCGCCTTTCGCCGCCGCGTGCGCTACTACCAGCGCGAATCGCGCGAGGATCTCGGCTACGCCTTCCTTATTTTCTCCGACGTCGACGACCAGCTCGTCGGCGGCTTGACGCTGTCCAACGTGCGCCGCGGTGTCACCCAGGCAGCGGTGCTCGGCTACTGGCTCGGTAAGCCGTTCGTCTGCCGCGGCCTCATGACCGAGGCGGTGAATGCCGCCGCGACCTTCGGGTTCGACGCTCTGCATCTGCACCGGCTCGAGGCGGCGACGATGCCGAACAACGTTCCCTCGGTCCGCGTGCTCGAGCGCAACGGCTTCCGGCGCGAGGGCTTCGCGCGGCGGCTGCTGAAAATCAACGGCGTCTGGGAGGACCATGTCCTGCACGCGCTGCTCAGCGATGACGCACGTGCCGTCCCCGATGGGGGAGAACGCTCCGCATGAACGCGACGGGCGAGAGCGGTTGGCGTTGGCAGCGTGCCGGGTGCGGCGCGACCGCTTACCTGGCGCTCGCCATATTCATTCTTCTCGTCGCGCTTCCCGGCCGCGCCATGGCGCTCAAGCCGATCGTCATCGAGCCCGATCTCGACCGCGTCGAGGTGACGAACCTCGGCGAGTTCTACGACGCGCGCGGGGACAGCCTGCAGGTCGAGACGGCGCCCGCGGCCGACGGCATGACCGGGCGCATCTCGGTCACCGCCAAGACGCCGGGAACGAGCCCGAACTGGGTCGTGTTCGCGCTGACCAATCCGACCGACAAGCCGGTCGAGCGCTGGCTGACGGCCGAGCGCTACAACATCATCGGGTCGGGCGCCGTATGGCCCGATCTCGACGCGCAGCGCATCGAGGTCGTGACGCCTTCGATGGGCTACATCCCCGAGCGCATCAAGAGCGATCGCGCCGACATCTTCCGCATCACCATCGAGCCGGGGCAGACCGTTACCTACGTTGCCGAACTCGCCTCCGATCGCTTCGCGCGCCTGTATCTCTGGAAACCGCTGGAATACGAGCTTTACTCGCGTGACCGGCTGCTGATGAACGGCATCATGCTGGGCCTCACGGGCCTGCTGGCCATCTTCCTCACCGCCATCTTCGCCGCCAATCACAAGGCGATCTTCCCGAGCGCCGCGCTCGTCTCCTGGTGCGTGCTGGCATATTTGTGCGTCGACTTCGGCTTCTTCCATAAGCTGTTCCAGCTGAAGCCGGAGGACAACGCGGTCTATCGAGCGGCGAGCGAATCCGCCGTCGCCGCCAGCCTTGTCATCTTCATATCGGTGTTTCTGCGCATTGCGTTCTGGCACGGCCTCATACGCATGCTGTTCACGGTGTGGATCATCGCGCAATTGACCCTCGTCGCGGTCGCGGTGATCGACCCGCGCCTCGCTTCGACGTTCGCGCGCATGTCGTTCATGGTCATCGGCGCCGTCGGCGGCGCCTTCGCGCTGTTCCTCGCCTTGCGCGGCCAGGATCGAGCGCTGTCGCTTATCCCGACCTGGATCCTGTTCCTTATCTGGATCTTCGGCGCGGCGATGGTGCTCACCGGGCGGCTATCGGGAGACGCTGCGGTTCAGGGTCTGGTCGCCGGCCTTGTCCTCATTCTCATTCTCATCGGCTTCACGGTCACGCAGTTCGCCTTCCGATCGCTCGAGCCGTTGTTCGGCGCCGCACCGAGCGAGCTGCAATTGCGCGCACTGGCGGTCGACGGTGCCGGATCGGCGGTGTGGGAATGGAGCGCGCGGCGCGACGAAGTGAAGGTCAGCCCTGCTATCGAAGCCTCGCTCGGCCTCAACCCGGGCGAGCTGTGCACCAAGGTCGACGACTTCATCAAGCACCTGCATCCGGCCGATCGCGAACGCTTCCGCATGATCCTGTGGTCGATCCAGGAGCGCACCTGGGCGCGCATCCGTACCGATTTCCGCATGCGCCATGCCGACAACAGCTACCGCTGGTTCGAGCTTGAGGCCGCCAGCGTACCCAATGCCGATGCGCGTGCCATGCGCTGCGTCGGCCTCGTGCGCGATATCACCGACGCCAAGCGGGCGCATGAGCGTCTGTTGCATGATGCCGTCCATGACAGTCTCACGGGCCTGCCCAACCGCGAGCTGGTGCTCGACCGGCTGGGTGTCGCCGCGTTGCGCGCCAAGAGCGAGAACGGTGTCCGGCCGAGCGTCGTCTTCATCGATATCGACAAGTTCAAGAGCGTGAACGTGTCGTTCGGCCTTGTCGTCGGTGACAGCTTGCTGCTCACCGTCGCACGGCGCCTGCAGAGC
>JBDTOR010000179.1:0-4714 GCA_039933175.1 Hyphomicrobium sp.
TCAAGGTCGAGTCGCTCGGCGAAGCTGTGACCCACGATATCGCCGAGGTCTTTGCCACGCACGGTCTTGCAAACATCATCTATGGGAAGGGCCGCGTGGGGAAGGGCCCAGTCCACACGAAGTGCGTCGATGGCTCAGGTACAACGACGTGTCGCTCCTGGCAGACGGCGTGCAGCGCGACGGCACCGCATACCTGCTTAGGCGCCTGGCTTTGCTTGCCCATGTGACCCCTATGCTTCGCGCCTGAAGAGTAGCGCGACTTCGGAAGAGGGCTTCGATCCGTTTGAGGGACGCTTCGTCCACTGGGTCGGAAGTGCTGGGTCGGAAGGCCAGCGGTGAAGTTCATCGCGTTGGGCCCCACTGTTTCCGACCCAGAGCGCTTGGACGACGTCGCCGAGGTTAAAGATGCGGTCGGCTTCGCAGTGATATGGATTCCGTCAGGCTAGCCCGGGACTTCGTTCAGCGGCGGCACGCACCTAAAGCAGACTTTGCGAGGTCAGCCGCCGCACTTCCCCCCAATTGGGATAGTGCACCTTCACAGGGCGCTGGTTCACTGCAAGCCCGCAAGTCCGCTCGTGCCCCTTAGCGGAAGCACTGACTCAGCCCACCGCGACGCGTCGCGCGGCTATGCCCTCGGTCGCTGCGCTGGCGCTGCTCGCGTTGGCTGCGCGCGGCGATGCCGGCGTGCCGTGACTTACTGCCAAAAAAGGCCAGGTTTCACCTGATTGGGGCGGCGCCGACGGTTATCGCGAGGTTGCTGGTTTCGGCTAGGCTGTTCCCAGAAGTTGAAGAAGCCGCCGCCGCTGGCGGTCTCCCAGGGCTTGAACATCGGCGAGACCGTGGGCTTGCGCGTAATGAAGCCGCCCTGCGGCTGGTCGTTCAGCACCGCAACAAACTCGGTGCGATAGTTGGTCTCGCGGCTCAGCGGCTCGTCGGACACGACGATCGAGGATCGGGGCAGCGCGGTCGGCGCGATGCGGTCGAGCACGTCCTTCGGGATGCTGATGCGGTCGAGCGCCTCCTTGGCACCGTCGCCGTTCTCGATCGAGACCGCGGTCCAGCGAAGACCCGCGTCGCCCTGCGCCATCGCCGTGAATATGTGTGTGCCGATGGGCCTCTCAGGGTCGCGGATCGTGACCGGAACCTCGATCGACGCATCGAACACCTCGCCTCCGTCGGGAAAGCGTTTGTGCGTGTTCCGCCGCACGTAGAGCTTCTGTGTCGAGCGGCTGATGTAGATCGAGACCGCATCGAGCGCGAGCTTTGCATCGTCCGCCGCTTTCGCGGTGTCGATCTTTCTCTTTGCGGCATCCTTGGCGGCAGCCGCCGCTTTGGCCGCGGCATCGATCTTCGACGTCGTATCGGCTTTGGCTACGTCGAGTTTCGCGGCCGCCTCGGTCGCCTTGGTGGCGGCCTTGAGCTTCCTTTCCTCGGCCTTCGCCTTGGCCTCGTCGGTCTTTGCGGAGGCGATGTCCTTTTCGGCGTCGGCGAGATCCTCGTCGGCTGAGGACTTCAGCCTTTCCAGCTTGCGTAGCGACGCTTTTGCCGATGCCTCATCGCGCGCTGCTTGCTTAGCCGACTTCTTCGTCTCGTCGACCGCTTTGGCGGCTTCGGCTGCCTCGCGCGCGAGCGTCTCGGCACGCGCCGGAGCAGCAGCAACGGCGTCCGCATTCGGCACCAGCAGCGCTGCATGAGAAAACTCGACGGGAGCTGCGTCGTCCGGGGAAATGATCACCCGCATGCCGATCCGCGTCTTGTCGAACAGCTTCGAGGCAAAGCCGTATGGCATCCGCACGCAGCCGTGCGAGGCAGCATAGCCCGGCAGCGGGCCGCCATGCATCGCGAGGCCGTTCCAGGTGATGCGCTGCATGTGCGGCATCGAGGCATCGTCATAGAGGCTCGAGTGATGGTCCAAGTCCTTCTCGATAACGGCGAAGACGCCGGCCGGCGTTTCGCGTCCCTTGACGCCGGTCGACACGGGCGCCTTCAGAATCCAGCCGTCGGCGTCGTAAAATGTGACGTGCTGGGATTTGATCGATATGACCGCCATGATCGGCTCGCCGGCATCTCGCGGCGCCGTCTCCTCTCCGGACCGAGCCGACTGTCTGGCACTGACTTCGGCGGTCAGCCCCGTGAGTGCCGCAGCGGCCGCAATCGTCACGATGGCGGATAGGCCGAAACGCCGAACTGTTGATTTTTTCATTGAAAATCGATCTGCCATGCCATTGCCACAACCCCTGACGGATTGATGCCAGTCCGTACTCGCCTCAATCAAGTGCCAAATCGCGCCATTAGGATGGCCGGCCGGCCGGGGGCTTCCAATGTGCCCTTGGGGACACGCGTTTCCTCGTCGGGGCGCGGCCCCTCGGCAATGGGGATGGTTACCGCGGGCTGCGCCTCGGGGGCGACCATCCAAAGGTCGGCTTCTGGCCCTGGCGGAAGTGCGCGGCCATCAAATTTTGTCGAAGCCGCCGCCCGATGCGACAAGACCTCCAGCGACGTGCAGGGTTTCGATTGCGCCCTGGTTCTCGATGGGGGCGACACCCGCGCCATTGGTCTTGATGCCCCCGGCAATTTCGATCTCGCGAACGGAACCACCAGGTTTGATGCTGAGCCCAGTGGCGGACAGCGTCATCACGACCCCCTTGACCAGCGATTGACCAGAGCCGCCGAACGTTTCAATGCCGCGACGCACAACAAGCCGGCCCATCGGTCGGCTGATTTGGACGCCGACCGCTCCATCCGCGTGGGTAACCACCCGGTCGAAGTCGGCCGCATCCACTGTGCCGGTATACACATTGAAGCCGCGTGCACCCTGACCGAAGGTCTCGATTGGCGCGGTCACTCGCAGCTCGTGGATGGTGCCAAAGTTTACAAAGCCAATTCCACTCGGGCCGTGCGAGGTGATCTTTTCCTCGGCGATCCAGAGATCCACGACGCCCCAGTTGTCGAGCACCATGTCATTGACGCCGTAGGTCGTAACGGGGCCGTGATTTTTCACGACCTCGACATGGGCCCCGTGGACCGTAAAGACACCGCCTGTGATTTGGTCCGGTGTGCCGGGGGCAATTCCACCGTCGCTGTAAATCGCACCGCATTCCAGTCGGCTTACATTGAGGCGACCACCCACGTCGCCCGCGCCCCCGACGAAAATGCCGCTTCCATGAACAGGGGCGCCATCGCGGCCAGCAGAAAGGCCAACAAGGTCTGCGCTGATGATTACAGTCTCGTCGGACTGCATGTTCCAGAGAGTAAAAGCACCGTGCAGGACATAGACGCCATAGCCGTGCGGACGCTCGCTTTCGTGGCGCGCATCGGCTGCAATGATGTCGAGCCCGTCGACATCAACATGCCCGGCACGCACCTTGTCGCGCGCGAGAATTTGAACGCGACCAATCGTGGTTAGATTGCGCAAGTCGATCCGGCCCAAACTGGCAACGGTCGTATCATTGAAAATGGCACGCTTATCTGGGTCAGCCTCGAGCCGAAGGTCGTGAATTTGGTTGTCAGAGGAAAGCTGGACGCCATCTGCGCCGCTCGCAAATGTGATTGTCGCGTTCTTGTCCGCGCCGCAGAGTCTCTGCCCCGGCGCGAGCTGGACGGATTGAGCGTTCGCTAGATGCCCGCTGACGGTTATTTTCTGGACGCTTTTGTCTTTGGTTGCGGCAATGAGCGCGTCGCTTGTGGTGACTGATCTTTCGGGGACATTCATAACCAAAACCCAAGGTGAAGGGGTTCGTACCCGCGGTTGCCAGGAGCTGCTGCCTCATCCGTGGGCAGAGGGCACCACATCAGCACGAAAGCTGGACGTGACCGCCAAGCCTGCGGGCGCATACTATGCTTACGAGTGTGGAAAGCTGGTAAAGCCGTTACCGGCGTCGGCGTTGGGGGATGGTCATGCAGCAGAAGACGGGCAGCGTAACGTATCAAAAGGTCGACGATGCATACTTCGCCGCGCGCGGCCTGAAGCGCCATGCGGGCGTATGGCTGCTGTGGGCGCTCGGCGTCGGCGCGGTGATATCGGGACACTTCTCCGGCTGGAACCTCGGCCTTGCCTCCGGCGGCTGGGGCGGCATGCTGGTCGCCACCATCCTCATCGCCATCATGTACCTCGGCCTCACCTTCTCGCTCGCCGAGATGAGCCCGGCGATGCCGCATACCGGCGGTGCCTACTCGTTCGCGCGCACGGCGTTCGGGCCGTGGGGCGGCTTTCTCACCGGGCTCGCCGAGAACGTCGAGTACGTGATGACCGCTGCCGTCATCGTATTCTTCATCGGCACCTACGGCGCCGCCATCGTCGGAGCGCCCGTGGAAATGCAGCCGCTGTTCTGGGTGGCGGGCTATGTGCTGTTCGTCGGGCTGAACTACCTCGGCGTCGAGCAGTCTTTAAAGTTCTCGCTGATCATCACCGTGCTGGCACTGCTGTGCCTGGCGGTGTTCTACATCAGTGCCATTGGGCATATCGACTTCAACCGCTGGGCCCTCAACATCGGCGAGGGCGGCACCGAACTGCCCGAGGGCAACGGCCCGCTGTTCCCGTTCGGCCTCTACGGCGTGCTGGCCGCGCTGCCGTTCGCCGTGTGGCTGTTCCTCGCCATCGAGCAGTTGCCGCTGGCGGCGGAAGAATCCGTCGATCCCAAGCGCGACATGCCCAAGGGGATCATGCTCGGCATGTTCACGCTGATACTGTCGGCTTTCTGCGTACTGTTCCTCA
>JBDTOR010000180.1:0-4705 GCA_039933175.1 Hyphomicrobium sp.
ACACCGGCGCCGCCCGTCGCTGCCTACGGCGGCATCAAGGTGCGCTACTAAAAGTTGACCACGACCCGTCGCCACCGAGCGGCGCAAACGACGAGGCCCTTCTCACCCCGGTGAGGAGGGCCTTTCCATTTCAGCTGTGGGCGAGTTGTGCATCACGTATGCGTGGCGTGTGCGCAACTTTGCCGCTGCGATACACAGTAACGGGCGCGCAGCGCTTGACGCAGGTGTGCACACATCACCCAATTCTTTTGGCGCATCGCAGTGAGTCGCGATGCATTTCAAGTGAAATTCGGGAAAAATTCCCGAAAGCGTATGACACGGGTTCCTGAGTATCAGTCAGTTCAGTCGCGGGGAGTAAAGGCGGAAAAACAATCGACGTTGGGGGACGAAATGGAAGGCAATGGTCTTTTGCGGCTGGCCCATGCAGCGGGAATGACCGCGTTGCTTCTCCTCCCGGCCAGCGCTCAGCAGACAACACCTCCCGCCGGCGGGACGACGACTACTCCGGGCACAACGACCCCCAGCACCACGACCCCGAGCGCTGGCACCACGACCACGCCGAGCACCACGACCACGCCAAGCACCACTCCCGCGCCGAACGCCGGCGCCGCGCCAACCCCCGCACCACTGCCGGCCGCGAACCAGCTGCCCCCCGTCGACGTCATTCAGAAGAAGGCCGCGCCGGCGCCGAAGGCCGCCGCCAAGAAAGCGCCTCCCAAGAAGCAGGCTGTGGCTCCCGCTCCGGCCCCGCCGCCGGCAGAGCCGCCGCCGCAACTCGACACGCCGGCAACGTACCAGCCCGGCGAGGGCGGCATCGACAGCGGCACTGTGCAGATGTCGCCCGTCGAAGGCAGCGCCATCCCGATCGGCAAGTATCCCGGCGCGGTCGGCCGCGCCAGCGACGCGGACATCGCGCGCACCGGCTACACGTACGTGCCCGAGGTTCTGCAGCAGACGGTGCCGGGCGTCATCCTCGAAGACGCGCAAGGCAACGTGTTCCAGCGCAACCTGCAATACCGCGGCTTTGAATCATCGCCGGTCAACGGTGTGCCGCAGGGCCTCGCCGTCTACCAGAACGGCGTGCGCATCAACGAAAGCTTCGGCGACATCGTCAACTACGACTTCCTGCCGGACAACGCCATCAGCGGCATGACCATCATCGGCGCCAATCCGGTGTTCGGTCTCAACGCCCTCGGTGGCGCGCTGACGATCATGATGCGCGACGGCTTCAACTATCAGGGCGCCGAGCTCAACGTCATGGGCGGCTCGTTCGGCCGCTATCAGGGCGGATTGGCGGTTGGCGGCAATAGCGGCTCGTGGGCCGGGTTCATGGCCCTCGAGGGCATTCACGACGACGGTTATCGCGACTTCTCGCCATCCCGCATCCGCCGCATGTACGCCGATCTCGGCGCCAGGGGCGATGGGACCGAGTTTCACTTGAACTTCACCGGAGCGGCCAACTACGTCGGCGTTACCGCTGCCGCGCCCGAACAGCTCCTCGATCTCAACTGGGCCAACACGTTCACGTCTCCGCAGACGACCAAGAACCAAGTGGCCATGGTCTCGGCCAACGGAAACATCGACGTATCGCCTACGTGGTCGCTGCAGGGCGTCAGCTATTATCGCTGGTTCAAGCAATCGCACATCGACGGCAACATCTCCGAGGCCGGGCCGTGCGACCCCGATTTTACTATACTCTGCCTCGAAGGCGAGGAGCTCGGTGGCTCGGGGCCGGGCGTGAACGCTGACGGCTCAATTCCCTCCGACATTGCCGATCCGCTAGGGTCGCTCGACCAGACTTCGCAGCTGGCGAACAGCTTCGGCTTTGCGGGTCAGGCGGTGAACAAGGACTACATCGCCGGCTACAAGAACCAGTTCCTGATCGGCGCCAGCTACGACCAAGGAAATGTCGCGTATGGGGCGACGTCGACGCTCGGCTCCTTCGCGCCGCAGTTCGTCGTCAACAGCCTCGACGTTCTTCTGACCGATCCCGACGAGGTGTCGCCGCGCAATTTGTCGACGACGAACAACTACGTCGGCCTCTACCTCTCGGACACGATCGACCTCACCAGCGAAATCGCGCTTACGGTGGGCGGCCGCTACAACTTTGCGCGGGTGATCATCGAAGACAACACCGGCAATGCCCCGGAGCTGAACGGCAACAACACGTTCCAGCGCTTCAATCCCATGGTCGGCGGCACCTACCTGCTGCACCCGGGGGTGACGGCCTTTGCGAGCTACGCAGAAGCCAATCGTGCACCGACGCCGGCCGAGCTCGCCTGCGCCGATCCGGAATTCCCGTGCTTGCTGGAGAGCTTCCTGACGGCCGACCCGCCGCTCGAACAGGTCGTCTCGCACACCTGGGAGCTTGGCCTGCGCGGCAAGATGGAAGGTTACAACAACGAGCGGTTCGAGTGGACCGCCGGTCTCTTCCACGCGCTCAACACCAACGACATCTACACCGTCGCCGCACCGATCACCGGCCGCGGATACTTCGACAACATCGGCGACACGCTGCGGCAGGGCATAGAAATCGGCGGCCGGTATACCGACCAGCGCTGGATGGTCTACGCGAACTATGCGCTGGTGCACGCAACCTTCCAGTCGAGCTTCGTCCTGCCGTCGCCGAACAATCCAGCGGCCTTCGAGTGCGGCGAGGATGCCGGCGAAGAGCTGACGTGCGTGCAGGTCAGTGACGGCGACCGCATTCCGGGCATCCCGCTCAGCCGGTTCAAGACGGGCTTCGACTACCTGATTACGCCGCAGTGGCGCTTTGGTGCCGACCTCTTGGCCGCTTCGAGCCAGATCTTCTACGGCGACGAGGGCAACGACACCGCACCGCTCGGCGGCTACGCCAAGGTCGACCTTCACACGTACTACGACCTGACCGAGAACGTGCAGCTCTACGGCCTCATCTACAATCTCTTCAACTCGCAGTACGGCCTGTTCGGCAACTACTTCAATCTGGAAGCCGCGAACGAGGCTTCGGAGGCGAACCCGGCCACCGGCGACGACTTCTTCACCAATCCGCGCACGATCACGCCGGCTCCGCCGCTCGTGGCCTACGGCGGTATGAAGATCCACTACTGATAGCAGGCTGAGTTTCGATCACTCCCGCGCGGGCGTCCTGGGAAACCGGGGCGCCCGTCTCGCTGTCTACATCGGCGTGACGTAGGCGCGACCCTCGATGACGTCATACCGGCAAACCGGTGCGGGACCATTGCCGTCCAAGGTCAGGACGACGTGCGGGTGCTTGAAGCGGGCTGGCCAGAGCTCGCTGCGCAGCTGCCAGATGCGGACATCGACGTCGGAGCGTCCGATGACGAGGTCGACCGAGGCCGGCCGCGTCCACAACGGGCCGTTGGCCCCGGCGCGGAATATCTGCTGGCTCTGGCAGGCGGCTATGGCGCGCTCGCGGTAGGCGCGCAGCAGGGCATCCTGCGCGCCGTCCCGGTAAAGCCGATCCTGGGCCCAGATTTTTGCACCCGCGAGAAGGGCGAGCGCGATGACGAGGGCTCTCAGCATAAAGGGTGTGCTCCCGCCCCGGGGGACGAAATCAAATGGCTCGGCGCCCGCGTGCCGACGGCGGTATCGCGGCGCGGCCCCGAGTTTCCCTGGGCTTGGTGAAGAAAGGGTTGCGATGCGTATCGCCGCGCTTGTCAGGCGCGCCCCATTGCGGCATGGATCGCGGCCAGTCTCGCCAACTATCGCAATTCCGGGGGAGGACACCGTCCCATGAGCAAGAAGAAAATCCTGATCACCTGGCCTCTGCCGGATGCCGTCATGGCCCGCGCCCGGGAATCCTACGATGTCATCGCGCATGGCGATAACCCCAAGATCACCGTCGACGAGATGCTCGAGACGGCGAAATCGGTCGATGCCATTCTGCTGACGCTCAACGAGAAGTGTCCGGCGGCGGTCATCGAGCGCGTGCCCGAGAACATCAAGTGCATCTCGACGTTCTCCATCGGCTTCGACCACATCGACCTCGAGGCCTGCAAAAAGCGCGGCATCAAGGTCGGCAACGCCCCGCACGGCGTCACTGTCGCCACGGCTGAAATCGCCATGCTGCTGCTGCTCGGCTCGGCGCGTCGCGCCGGCGAGGGCGAGAAGATGATCCGCACTCACTCCTGGCCGGGTTGGCAGCCCCTGCAGCTCGTCGGCCAGCGGCTCGACGGCAAGAAGCTCGGCATCTACGGCTTCGGCAAGATCGGCCAGGCGCTGGCGCAGCGCGCCCGCGGCTTCGACATGGAGATCCATTATTACGACATCTACCGCGCCAAGCCCGAGGTCGAGGCGAAGTACAACGCCACCTATCACGACAGCCTCGACAGCCTGCTCTCGGTTTCGCAGTTCTTCTCCATCAACGCGCCGTCGACGCCGGAGACGCGGTACTTCTTCAACAAGGACGTGATCGAGAAGCTGCCCAAGGGCGCCATCGTCGTGAACACGGCGCGCGGCGACCTGGTCAAGGACGAGGACATGATCGCGGCCCTGAAGTCGGGACGGCTCGCCTACGCCGGCATCGACGTATTTGCGGGCGAGCCGAAGATCAACGAGGGCTACTACGACCTGCCCAACACGTTCCTCTTCCCGCATCTCGGCTCGGCGGCGATCGAGGCGCGCAACCAGATGGGCTTCGAAGCGCTCGACAACATCGACGCTTTCTTCGCCGGCAAGGACATGCCGTTCAAGCTGGCGTAGC
>JBDTOR010000181.1:0-4616 GCA_039933175.1 Hyphomicrobium sp.
TCGTTCTTCAGGCGGTGATGCGTGACGACCGCCATCTCCTTGGCGAAGCCTTCGACGTGCTCGGCCTCCTTGGCGATGAAGCTCATCGGAATGAACAGCGGGAAGTAGCAGTTGTCGTGGCCGGTTTCCTTGATGCGGAAGTCGAGCTCGGCCTGAATGCGTTCCCAAACGCCCCAGCCCCACGGCTTGATCACCATGCAGCCGCGCACCGGGCTCGTTTCCGCCATGTCGCCGTCGCGCACGGCGGCCTGATACCACTCGGGGAAGTCCTGCTCGCGGGTGACGGATAGCGCGCGCTTGCTCATCGGCTAGCCCCCGATGTTATCGGGCCTCGGAGGATCGGTAGGAAGCAAAGGGAATGGCGCATGGCAGGCCCATCTTCAGAGCGGCGCGAGGACCCCGCGCGGCGCGTGCTTGCGGCTCGCAGAGCCCCGTCTAGCGGGCTGGTAGCGTTAAACCGGGCGGGTGGCAATGCCGCCGCGGCTTGGCCCTGTGCGCAGTTTTTAGGCTCAATCGGCGTCCCGATGCGAAGCGCATTACGACGTGTGCGCCGAGTGCGCTGCAGCATTGATTGCACGCGCGAATTGCATGTTCGCGAAGGCAAAATTATTTTCGCATCTGTGCATGAAGCCGCGTGACAGAAGGCCGCGTGTCGCGTAAACGTACTCGCCGTAAGGGTGGGTCGTAAGTCGCAAAAACAAGCGACAACAGCCCAAGTCTAGGGAAGACCGGCGCCGGACGCCTACCCAACGAGGTAGTCCATCTGATGCCAACGTGTTGAGCGCGCAGCCACGCCGCCGCAGCGTTCCACGTCAAAGAAGAAAATAGCCAAAGAGCGCAAGAGCAGGGTTCAACGGACCTTGCTCTTCGCTTTTTGTGGCCTGGTCATTGCGCGCCGCTTAGGCGGTTGCGCGCAACGTCACCAGGGAAACGTCTCCGGCGTGATGAGTTTGTAGACGATCGCCGCATAGACGAGCGCAAAGACGATCGTCGCCACCACCGTGTTGATGGCCAGGATGCGGAAAATGCGCACGTTGGCGGGCGCGCTGCCCGGGGTGCCGGGAACGACGCTGCCCGCCTCGTCCTGGGTGCGGACACCGAACGGCAGAACGGCGAACAGCACGATCCACCAGATGAAAAAGTAGATCCCGAGAGCCATCACGTTGTCCATGGATGTGCTCCCTGCGCTCGTTCAGGCCTGCTCGAGTTCGACGAGCGTGCCGCAGAAGTCTTTCGGATGCAGGAACAGCACCGGCTTGCCGTGGGCGCCGATCTTCGGCGTGCCGTCGCCCAGCACCCGGGCCCCCTGCTCCTTCAGCTTGTCGCGTGCCGCGATGATGTCGTCCACCTCGTAGCACACGTGATGGATGCCGCCGTCCGGGCTCTTTTCCAGGAACTTGGCGATCGGTGAGGAGGCCCCCATCGGCTCCAGCAACTCGATCTTGGTGTTCGGCAGGTTGATGAACACGACCGTGACGCCGTGCTCGGGCTGCGGCAGCGGCGGCGTCACCTCGGCACCCAGCCCGTCGCGGTAGACGGCGGTCGCCGCGGCGAGATCCTTCACGGCGATGGCTACGTGATTGAGACGTCCGATCATCAAGGCATCCTCTTGTCGTCTGGCGCGCGGTCGAAATGGCCGCCGGATGCGGCCGGCGCGAGGCTAGCCCTTCGTATCGACCACGTTCACGAGCACCTTGCAAATGGGCTTCTTGCCCCAAGCCTCGTTCACCGCGGCGCGCACCGCGCGGCGCACGGACTCAGCCACACTTTCAGGATTTTTGCGGTTTTTTTCGGGGATCGACCGCAGCGTGCCTTCGACCGCATCGAGCACGATGTCGAGCATGTCGTCGCCATTGGCGTTGGCCGCCGGGACGCCGTCGATGATGGCCTGCGGGTCGCCCACAATGCCGCCCTTGCGCGACATCACGAAGCTGACGACGACAACGCCGACGATCGATAGCTTGCGGCGCTCGCGCACCGGGCCGTCGAGGGCAGGAACCAGCAGACGGCCGTCGCGGAAGAGGCGCCCGACCGGGGCATCGTCAATGACGGCCGGATCGGGAGCGATGCGCAGGATCTCGCCGTCGGTCAGCGTGAACACCGTGCCGGCGCCCATCTCGCGGGCGAGTTCGGCCTGCGCCTTGAGATGGCGGGTCTCGCCGTGCATCGGCACGACGATGCGCGGCCGCATCCAGCGGTACATCTGGCGCAACTCATCGCGCCGCGGATGCCCGGAGACGTGCACAAGCGCCTCGCCGTCGGTGAGAACATCGCAGCCGTTGCGGGCAAGGCCGTTCTGGATGCGCCCCACCGCCTTCTCGTTGCCCGGGATGGTGCGCGAGGAAAAGATGACGAGGTCGCCCTTGTCGAGCGAGATCTCCGGATGCTCCTCGTCAGCGATTCGGGCCAGCGCCGCGCGCGGCTCACCCTGGCTGCCGGTGCACAGCAGTACGATGTCGCTGCGATCGAGATAGGTGAACTGGTCCTGGTCGAGGTAGCGGAAGCCCTTCGGCAGATAGCCGGTGTCGACGGCAACATCGATCACCCGGTGCAAGGCGCGGCCGGCGACGACCAGCTGCCGCTTGGCGGCCTGCGCGGCTTCGGCCACGGCTTTGACGCGCGCCACGTTGGACGAGAACGTCGTCACCGCGACGCGGCGCGGCGCCTTCTTGATGATGTCGCCGAGCGAGCGCGCCACATCCGCCTCCGAAGGCGAGACGCCCTCGCGGAAGGCGTTGGTGGAATCGATCATCAGTGCCAGCACGCCCTCATCGCCGAGCTTCGACAGTCGCGCGGCGTCCGCCGGCGCGCCGATGGTCGGCGTCGGGTCGAGCTTCCAGTCGCCGGTGTGGAACACGGTGCCGAGCGGGGTACGGATGGCGAGCGCGCTCATCTCCGGGATCGAGTGCGCCAAGCTGAACAACTCGATGTCGAAGCCGCCGACCTTGAAGCGGGAGTCCAGCCCGACGACGTGGATCGGGATCTGCAGCTGTTTGCCGTACTCGGCGAGCTTGGCTTTCAGCATGCCGGCGGCGAACGGCGTCGCGTAGACCGGCGCGCGCAGGCGCGGCCACAGTTCGATGACGGCGCCGATGTGGTCTTCGTGGGCGTGCGTGATGACGATGCCGTCGAGGTCGGCGCGGTTCTCCTCGATGAAGCGCACGTCCGGCAGGATGACGTCGATGCCGGGATCGAACTCGCCCTCCGGGAAGGTGATGCCGCAATCGACCATCAGCCAGCGGCGCGCGTCCTCCGGCCCGTAGCCGTAGAGGTAGGCGTTCATGCCGATCTCGCCGAGGCCGCCGAGCGCCACGAACACGAACTCGTCCCCGCCAGGACCGCGGCCGGCACTCCGCTTCTGCTGGCTCATGCGCCGTTATCTTTCGCGGGAAAAGTCACGTCGCCGAAGGAAAAGGTGAGCTGGCGGCCGCCGGCGTCGTCGATCAGCAGCGCGCCGCTATCGTCGAGGCCGGCGAAGCTGCCGGTGACCGGGCCGCTCGGGGCGTTGACGGTGAGCGCCTCGCCGTAGGGGCCGGCACGGTCGAGCCACGCCTCGCGCACGCGCGCGAAACCCTCGCCGTTCTCCCAGATTCCGATCCAGTCGCTCATGGTCTGCGCCAGGAAGCACAACGCCTCGCGCGGCGAAAGCGCTAATGCGTGCTGCGCAAGAAATGTCGCGGCTCTTCCCAAGTCAGCGGGGGACGAGACGAGGTTAAGGCCGATGCCGACGACGGCGGTGGTGCCGGCGTGGAGGGGCCGCGAAGTGCTTTCAACCAGAATGCCGCCCGTTTTCGCCGTGCTGACGAGAATGTCGTTCGGCCATTTGAGGCGCAGGCCGGGAACGCTTCCTGCGCGGCGGATCGCGTCGATGACGGCGACGCCGGCGACGAGCGACAGCTGGCCAGCCTTGGCGGGCGGGCAGTCGAGCGTCGTCACGAAGCTGGCGAAGAGGTTGCCCGATTGCGAGGTCCAGGCGCGGCCCGAACGGCCACGTCCGGCCGTCTGCCGCGCGGCGCTGATCCACAGCGGGCCGCGCTCGCCGGCGAGCACGCGCCGCATCGCCTCGGCGTTGGTCCCGTCGACCTCGTCGAGGGTGAGCAGCTTGCAGCCCTCCGGCAGCCCTGCCGGCGCGCCTGTCATTGGACGGCAGCGGCGGCGGTGGCGACGTGCAGCGCGCGCGCCGCGGTGAGCGCCGCGTTGGCGAGCGGCGCCGGCATCAGCACGTACAGCAGCACGAAGGCGCCCGACAGCGCCATGACGATGCCGGCGCCGCGATCGACAGGCAGGAATTCCGTCTTGGCGTCATCGAAGAACATGAGCTTGACGAGGCGCAGGTAGTAGTAGGCGCCGACGACGCTCGACAGCACGCCGATGACGGCCAGCGTCACAAGGTTGGCTTTGATCGCCGCGCCGAACACGTACAGCTTGGCAAAGAAGCCGGCGAGCGGCGGGATGCCGGCCATGGAGAACAGCAGCATGGCGAGGATGAACGCCATCGACAGGTTGGTCTTGGCGAGGCCGGACAGCGCATCGATGTCCTCGACCGGGCCCTCGGCGGTACGCATCGACAGGATGCAGGCGAAGGTGCCGACGGTCATGGCGAGATAGATGGCGAG
>JBDTOR010000182.1:0-4583 GCA_039933175.1 Hyphomicrobium sp.
GCGGTTTCCGGGGCGCCGAAATCGTCCTCGGCCACGTAGCGCATGATGAAGCCGTTGCGGTTCAACTCCTTGCCGATGACGCGTACCGTGCTGCGATAGCGCTCGTCCGTCGCGCTGAGCAGCCCGAGTTCGGCGACCAGCAGCGCGCTGGCGTCGAGATCGTCGTGGTCGAGCGCGCCGGCGAGGGCGCCCCACTTGGCGCTCCAGGCGCGCTCGAGGATTTCGTTGCGGATCTTGTCGGCGTGGGCGCGCCAGTAGCCGGCCCGCTCGTCGAGCGACAGGAGGCCGGCCAGCCGTGCCAGACGATCGCACGCCACCCAGCACATGGTCGCCGAGTGCGTATGGATGCGTTTGCGGCCACGGTATTCCCACGGACCGGCGTCCGGCTCGAGGTACAGCCGCCGCGCCTGGTGCCCAAGCGGCTCGAGCCGTTGGAACAGCACCGCATCGCCCATGCCCGGCAGGCGCTCGTCGATGAACATGTGCGACGTGCCGAGGATGACGCTGCCGTAGGCGTCGTGCTGCGTCTGCTCGGACGCCTGGTTGCCGACGCGTACCGGTCCCATGCCGCGGAAGCCGCTGAGGTCGGCGGCGATGCGTTCTTCGAGCGGCTGATTGTGGATGATGCCGTAGACCGGCTGCAGCGGCGCCTCAGTGTCGACGGCGATGGTGGTGATGTAGTTAAGGTACCCCTCCATCGTCTTGGTGGCGCCGAGGCGATTGAGCGCGCTGATGACGAAGTAGGCGTCGCGCAGCCAGCAGAAGCGATAGTCCCAATTGCGCTGCGTGCCCGGCGCCTCGGGGATCGAGGTCGTATAGGCGGCGATGATGGCGCCCGTTTCCTCGAAGTGGCACAGCTTCAGCGTGATGGCGGCGCGGATGATGGCCGACTGCCATTCGAGCGGAATGCTGAGGCCGCGTACCCAGGTGAGCCAGTAATTGCGCGTGCGCTCCAGGAATTCACGCGCCACGCCGTCGACCGAAGCTTCCAACGGCTCATCGGGGCCGAGGATCATCGTCACGGGCTGGGTCAGCGCGAATGGTGTCTCGTGCGCGATGTAGGAGAGCGGCGCATCGGTGGTGACGCGCAGCACGTTGGCGCCGCCGCCGTAGCGGATGTGGTTGGAGCCGATCGCCAGGATCTCGGCCGGCTGCCCGTAGTTGAAGGTCGGCCGCAGGCGGATGGTGATGCGCGGCAACCCGCGTAGCGGCTCGATGCGGCGGACGATCTGTGCCGGGTGAAAGGCGCGTTCGAAGCGCAGAAAGCGCGGCGCGAAATCGGTGATGCGGACCGCGTTGCCGCTGGCGTCCTCAAGTATCGTCTCGACAATCGCGGTGTTGCGGACGTATTGCGCGCGGGCGGTCGTCTGACCCTGCAGGACGACGTCGAGAAACCCCTTTTCCTCATCGCCGGCGAGCAGCCGCGAGAACACCGGATCGGAATCCAACCGCGGGAAGCACCACCAGACGACGCGTCCGCTGGTGTTGACCAGCGCCGCGATGCGGCCATTGCCGATCGGTGCGAGGTCCAGATTGGCCGTGGTGGTGCTCTGCTGCGACTGCCCCGTCATACGTTCCTCGAAGCTGCGTGCGTGACTCGGCCTTTAGGGCGTTGCCGGCCAGCTGTCCAGGGAACGCACGCGGCGCGTGCCGCGCTATAGGAACGCGCGGAACGGCTCAACGTTCTCAATGTCGATGATGAGGGCCGACGCGGTGGCGCGCGCAATGCGAGTTTAAAGCTACTCGCCGGCGCGCCACCGCGCCGACTGCGCCGTGATACGCGAGACACTATTCTCGGCGCCTGCCGACACTAAAGCGGAAAAGTCTTTCGACAAAGCAAATGCTTCAGCAACCACGTTGCCGCGGTTCACGTGTCGTCCCGGAATGTATCATTCCATGGCCGCTCTTCACGGCGCTGTAACAACCAGCCGATGATCGGCAGCAGTACGGCGTGCGGAATGATCCAAAGCGCCACTTGCAGCAACTTTGCGGTAAGGCCCGGGACGACGAGCCCAAAGCCCAGCACGTACCCGCGATAGGCCGATCGCGCCGTCTGGTCGGCGCTCAGTGCCAGCAACAGCTGACGATAGAACGACAGCTCAGCGCCCATGGCGTGGTGAAAGCCGGTATCGACGGGCCCCGGAGCCAGGGCCATCAGCCGCACGCCGCGTCCGGCATTCTCGGCCGCCACCGCCCGCGTCAGCGAGACGACGTAGGCCTTGCTTGCATAGTAAGCGGCCTGATTGGGACCCGGCACGAGCCCGCCGAGCGAGGCGACATTGATGATGCCGCCTTCACCGCGCGCCAGCATCGCCGGCAGCGCATGGCGCATCAGGCGGGTCAGCGCGTCGACGTTGAGATCGAGCATCGCCTGGATGGCGTCTTCGGGGTGCGAGACGAACGGCCCCGCGAGGCCGACGCCGGCGCAGTTGATGAGCGTATCTAGATAGAAGCCGTTGGCCGCCAGATGGGTGTCGATGAGGCGCGGGGCGTCTTCACGGGCGACATCCATGGGAATGGCGAGCGCTTTGACGTGCTGGTCGCGCGCGATGGAGGCGGCGGCGCCCCGCACCGCGTCGGCGTGGCGTGCGAGCAGCGCCACGTCGTGTCCCGCCTGCGCAAAGCGCCGCGCCAGGGCAAGCCCGATCCCGCGCGATCCGCCTGTCACCACCGTGATCGGCTTGAGATCGGCAACGGCGGCCAGGGCAGCTTCCGACGGCTGCGCGTTGCGGGCGAGCCAGAGGTTGATGAGGCGGCGGAGCAAGCAGTTGTCTCGCGTGAGGGGTGCTCGCGTTGTTAGCAGACGCTCGCCCCCGATGCGAGGCGCACGCTGGCGGCCTGGCGCGAGTGGCGAAAGAATTAGCGGAACCGCGCGCCACGTTGCGGGTTACCCGCGCAGACGAATGCAGCTTCGGTTGCACGAGTTCAGGGCCGTAGGGCCCTTAGGCAGCCCGTGAGCGAGAGCCCGCGGGCTGCCGTTGGTTTGAGGGCCCGTCGTCGGCCCGCGTATGAACAATGCGCACCCGCAATGACCGCCGCAAATGTTGCGCCGATGGTCGTGGCCATCGTCTCAAAGCCGAACTCTATCGCCGACGGCTGCGGATCGATGGCGCCCCACAACCGTGGCCGCCCGGCGCGATTGCGGTGCGCGCGACGACTGAAGCCGTGGGGGTTGGCCCCCTGGCCCTGGGGATGGCCGCGTTGCCCCGAATGCAGCTTGAACGCCCAGCAATCTTGGTCTATTCGGCTAGCTCTCGATCGGGCCGAGTGGGTAAGCCGCTCAGAACCCGTTCAAAAGGCGTCTCAGCTCAGCTGCGCAAGGCGCTGGTTTTGTTGAGAAAGCCGCAATAGCTCAGTCGGTAGAGCACGTCATTCGTAATGACGGGGTCGGGGGTTCGATTCCCTCTTGCGGCACCATTAAACATCGCACTCTACGGTCGTTACGCGTTGCACAAGTGACGCCTGCGGAACGTTGGCGGAACGCCAATAGCGCCTTCCTATGAGCGCCACCAAGCCCACCCCCCAGCCGCCGAGCGCTAGGACAAGAGACGGTCCTAGGAACGGTTATCAGCGACTAGCGTCGAAGACGCGCAACAATCGCAAGGCGTGCAAGGCACGCACCATTTGTGTAAGGGCTCTTGCACACCGCCTCGGCGTGCTGGTGCTTCGCTCGTAGAGTGTCTCGATGGTCGGTGAACTGCCAACACAGGCAACGCTCCCCCGGCAACGACTTGAGGCCCGCATGGCGCGTCGCTTGCGTCGCATATCGCAAGGTGCGCCAGTCAGGCCAAGTTGATCATCCCGACTGGCTTCCCGCACGCCCTGCGATACTCATGGTGCGCCCGGAGCTTGATGACGCCGCGCACGCTGCGACCGCTCATTTGCGCTCTGTACGTTCTCGGTTGAAGCGGTGTTGCGCGAAGGTATCGCCGCGCTCCCGCGCGTCGCCGCTGACAGAATCCGTTTGACATATGCTCAGTCTTGCGCCGCTTTAGGCGGCGTGACGGTTCTGCTGTGCATTCGCGCGCAGTGGTGAAAAGGGAACACGGTGAGACACAACGCATCGAAGCGCGACGTGTCGAAGCCGAGGCTGCTCCCGCAACTGTAAGCGGCAAGTTTCTTCCGCATATGCCACTGGCGACCCGCGTTGGGCCGCCGGGAAGGTCGGAAAGAAACGCTTGAGCCGTGAGCCAGGAGACCTGCCGTCGCAAGTCGCCCATTCACCGTGCGGGACGCTCGGTGGAACGGATAGCCCGTAGTGGCGGCTGATGTGCAACCGAAGGGGAGCTACGTCAGGCATGTCATTCTACGGTGTCATCTCCAGACACTAGTCGTTCGAGACCGTCGTTCGTGGTGTAAGCCGCGGCATATGCCGTTGGTAAGCGTGCGAACGCGCTCAGCGTAGTAGTTAGCGTGTGTGACGGTGAGCTCCTCCGAGGCTCAGGTCTGCGTAACGGAGGGCTATTATGTATTTGCGTTTGTCAAAGCGTTCACTCAGTCGATCAATCAAAACTCAGCTTCACGCCGTCACGGCGGCGTCAGTCATGGCCATCGCATCCGCCACGGGTGCGCTGGCGCAATCG
>JBDTOR010000183.1:0-4568 GCA_039933175.1 Hyphomicrobium sp.
CTACTCCGCGGCGTCGACGATGCGGCGGGCTTCCTGCGCGGGCGTCTCAGGCGCCGCGGCCGCCGGCTTGCGGTAGCGCTCGGGTTCGCCGGCGCCGGGCTTGTAGTGGTACGGCAGCAGGAACTGCTCGACGTAGCTCTTGGGGAAATTCGGCAGCTCGTCGACGCCCATGTCGGCGGCCGTGATCTCGCGCGGCGGCTTGTCCTGGTAGGTGCCCATCAGCTTGTCCCACACCGTCAGCAGCAGGCCGAAGTTGCAATCGCCTTCGGTGCCCCAGTTCACGTGATGCAGGTGATGGATGCGCCCGATCGACAGGTGGCCCTGCAGCGGCCCGAGGCGCGAGTCGACGTTGGAGTGCTGCACGATCAGCGTCACCGAGATGAGGAAGCCGAGCAGCACCGCCACGGGGATGGGCATGCCCATGATGACCAGCGGCGCACTGCCGATGATCATGTCGATCACCTGGTGCAGCGGGTGGCGCAGCACGCCGTTCATGCCGTAGAGGCGGCCGACGCCGTGATGCACCGCATGCAGCCGCCACAGCGGCGCAAACTTGTGGCTCAGGTAGTGCATCATCATGAAGGTGAAGTCGGAGACGACGAAGGCGATCAGCAGCTGCGCCCACAGCGGCCACTCGGTCGGCCAGAGACCCTGGAAGGGGAATAGCCAGACGATCAGCGGGATGAGCAGCACGCCGTTGATGCTCTGCATCTCGTAGACGAGGATGTGCAGGAAGTTCGTCGGCGTATCGCCGTGGTGGTCGTGGTCGTTCCAATCATCGAAGAACGGCGCCGTCTTCTCGGCGGCGAATGCGGTTGCGTAGGCAAGTGCCAACAGCGGAGCAAGCCACAAATAGGCCCACGGGTTGCCCTGGCCGACAGCCAGATCGGACACGATCCAATAGGCGACCGCCGTCAGGCCCAGCATCATGAAGGGGGCGTAGCCGTAGCGCACGAGAGTGCGTAGTGCTGGCATCAAGTGGTCTCCGAATCGATGCGTCTGCGAGAGCTAGGCAACTCAGACCATCCGGGAGCAGTGAACTTAGGCATTCGGCCCTGCCGCCGCCAACGCGCGAGGCCTGAATTCCGTTCGCGGGCGGACTCAGGCCCACTCCCCTCCGGTCACAAACTTCGTTGTACTTTCAGCGTCTTGGCAAGCTCAGCCGGCTCGGTCAACGACGGAGAGCATTGGGGACCAAGGCACACATAAGCTGCTGCGCGACCCCTAACAGCGTTCTTATCACGAAGGCCCGGTAACGCGGCACCATCCGGATCGTCATCCAAAGCGTACTGCAGGGCGCCCGGCAAAGAAATACTTCTGATGACCTTGATCAGCTTCTCGCCGCCGTCGAGATGCTGGCCGGCAACCACGACTTGCTGCGGGGCAATTAGGTCAAATGTACTCGCCAGGAGACCTGTATGTGCGACAATGTTTCGCCCCAGCTCGCCGGCGAAAGCCGCCAGCAGAGCGTGCGCCCGATCCATGTAGCGCGCCTCCCCTGACAGCGCGCCGAGAGCCACCAGGTTGGACAGCATGATGCCGTTGGCGTTGGGCGCCGCGTCATCGCTCCCCGGCCGCAGACGCACGATGACGTCGCGCGTGTCATCGGCCGAGGTTGCATATCCGCCTTCGCCCCCGACCCAGTAGTGCTTGTCGAGCACGTTCACCCAGGCAACCGCCTGGTCGAAATAGCGCTGATCGTTAGTCGCCTCGCTGAGGCGTAGCGCCGCCCAGATCATGTTGGCGTAGTCGCTGGCCGTGGCGGGCGCCTTCGCCTTGCCGCCGCGATAGGCGTGCAGCAGCCGGCCGTTTTCGCTCATGCGAGTCGCGACGAAATCGAACGCGCGCTTGGCCGGCTCCAGCCACTCCGGCCGCTCGAATACAACGGCGGCGCGCGCCAGCGCGGCGATCATCAGGCCGTTCCAGTCGGCCAGCACCTTGTCGTCCCAGCCGGGGCGCACGCGCTTGTCGCGCACGGCGAGCAGCTTGGCGCGCAGACCGGCCAGCCGCCGCTCTTCGTCGGGCGAGCGCAGCGCCAGCCAGTGCAGCCGGTTGAGGATGTTGTGGCCTTCGAAGTTGCCGTCGCCGGTGACGTCGTACACCTCGGCGAAGTAAGCGCCGTCCTCCTCGCCCAGGACCGCCAGCACGTCGGCGCGCGACCAGACATAGAACTTGCCTTCCTCGCCCTCGCTATCGGCATCGAGGGAAGCGGCAAACCCGCCGCCTTCGGCGATCATCTCGCGCTCGAGCCACTCGATCGTCTCGGCGACACGCGTCTTGAACAGCTCCGAGTCTGTCTCGCGATAGACCTCGGTCATCAGTTCGATGAGCAGCGCATTGTCGTAGAGCATCTTCTCGAAGTGCGGGACTAGCCAGCGCTCATCGACCGAGTAGCGGGAGAAGCCGCCGCCGAGGTGATCGTAGATGCCGCCCTGGCAGATGTTGTCGAGCGTGTTGACGACGGCGGCGCGCGCCGCGTCGTTGCCGTAGCGGATGGCGCCGCGCCACAGCAGCCAGAAGAAGCTCCACTGCGGAAACTTCGGCGCGCCCTGCAGGCCGCCGTGTACCGGGTCGATGGCCGGCACCATGCGCGTGGTGAGATCCTTCAGCAGACGGTCGTCGATCGTCACCACCGCCGAACCCTGGTGCGGATGCTTCAACGCGTCGGTCAGCGCCTTGGCGTTTTCGGCGACTTTCTCGGGCTCCTCGCGGAATACTGCCGAGATGCGCTTCAGCACGTCAACGAAGGCCGGCCGGCCGTAGCGATGCTCCCGCGGGAAGTACGTGCCCCCCCATACCGGCCGCGCCTCTGCGTCGAGGAACATGGTCAGCGGCCAGCCGCCCTGCTCGCCGAGCGCATGTAGCGCGCCCATGTAGATGGCGTCGATATCGGGGCGTTCCTCGCGATCGACCTTGATGTTGACGAACAGGTCGTTCATGACCGCCGCCGTCGCGTCGTCCTCGAAGCTCTCGTGCGCCATGACGTGGCACCAGTGGCAGGCGGCATAGCCGACGGACAGGAGGATTGGCTTGCCGGTCCGCTTGGCCTCGGCCAGGGCTTCCGGTCCCCATGCCCACCAGTGGACGGGGTTGTCTTTGTGCTGCAGGAGATAGGGACTGCTCTCCTGGCCGAGACGGTTCTCGCTCATCGGGGTGCCTCGGCTTCTTGCCGGCCTTGCTTAGCGGCTTGCCGCTAACATGGGACCTTAACGCCGAAACGGCTAGTCGAGACGCATGGAACACTTCGCTACAATTTTTGCACTCTCGACCGCGCCGGGCCGTGCCGGTATTGCGGTTGTGCGCGCGTCCGGGCCGGGCGCCGGAGAATTGATCGATGCGCTCGCGCCGCCCCGCCCCAAGAAGCGCACGGCCGCGCTGCGCCGCATCCGCGATCCCGACAGCGGCGAAACCATCGACGAAGGGCTCGTGCTGTGGTTCGCCGCGCCGCGCACCGAGACGGGCGAGGACATGGTGGAATTCCACCTGCACGGCGGGGCGGCGATCGTGAAAGCGTTGCTGGTCGTGCTGGGGCGGCAACCCGCGTGCCGGCTTGCGGAGCCCGGCGAGTTCGCCCGCCGCGCCTTCGTCAACGGCAAGCTGGATCTGGCGCAGGTCGAAGGTCTCGCCGATCTCGTCGACGCCGAGACCGAAGCGCAGCGCCGCCAGGCGCTGGGGCAGATGCGTGGCGCGCTGTCGGAACTCTACGAGGGCTGGCGGGGTGATCTCATCCGCGCCAGCGCGCTGGCCGAGGCCGCCATCGACTTCAGCGACGAGGGCGACGTGGCGGACAACGCCGTCGAGGTTGCCCGCAACATCGTGGCAGGCCTGCAAGCCGCTATTGCCGCGCATCTTGACGACGGCAATCGCGGCGAGATCCTGCGCGACGGCGTCCGCATCGTGCTGGCGGGGCCGCCCAATGCCGGCAAGTCGAGCCTGCTAAACGCGCTGGCGCGTCGCGATGCGGCGATTGTCTCCGAGGAGGCCGGCACGACGCGCGACGTCATCGAGGTGCGCCTCGATCTCGAGGGGCTGCCGGTCGTCGTCTCGGACACGGCGGGCATCCGTGCACCGCAGGGCACGATCGAGCAGGAAGGCATCCGGCGCACGCTCGCCCATGCGCGCGATGCCGATCTGGTGCTGTGGCTCGGCGATGCGTCGCTGCCTGCCGTCGCTCCACCGCCGGAGGTTTTGGCGCGCGGGAACAAGTTTTTCCTCCCCCTGGCGAGCAAAATAGACATCCCCGGAGCCTTGCCGCGTGCCGGGATGCTGGGTGTCTCGGCCAAGACCGGGGCCGGGCTGCAGGAGCTGACCCGTCGCCTCGCCGATATTGCGCGTGAGCGCCTCGGCGATTTGTCCTCTCCAGCCATCACGCGCGAGCGCCATCGGCAACAGCTTGAAACGTGCATGAACGCGCTTAACGGGTTCATGAGCTCCCCATTGCATGAACATGAACTGCGCGCCGAAGACCTGCGCATTGCCGCCAATGCCCTTGGCCGCATAACCGGCCGGGTGGACGTCGAGGACGTGCTGGGCGCGATTTTCGCCCGCTTCTGCATCGGCAAATGATT
>JBDTOR010000184.1:0-4545 GCA_039933175.1 Hyphomicrobium sp.
CAAGGCAATCAGTGCCGCACCGCGGCTTCAGCTGCCGCCAGAAAGGGCTTTGAAGAAGCGCCCGCCCGCAGCTCCGCGTCCGGTGGCCGCGGCAATGCGCTCGGCAAGCGTCGAGGGATGCCTCCGAGGCGCCGGTTCGTCCGGCGGCGGCTCGTCGAACGAATGGTCGATCTCGACGATCTCGATGGTCGCCTCCTCGCCCGCGCCCACGAACGTTTCGTAGCCGTTCAACAGCAGCTTCGGCGGATCGTCTCGCTCCCGCAGCAGCGACCGCAAGGAGCGGCCGGCGGCGGCTTCGCCGGCCAGAGCGTCGGCGACGGCGTCAAACCCGGCCGTCTCAATGATGGTAACGGAGGCCTCGGACGTGAGGTCGTCGGAGTAGTCGGGCTCGAGGCTGGTCAGTGTTTCCAGGGCGGCCAGCATGCGCAGCCCGTCCTCATCGGCCGCCCCGAAGCCATAGGGGTCGTCGGCACCCGGCTGCGGCAGCGGCGGCGGTTCACCGGGATTGCGCAAGCGCGAGGGCCGCGTCGGCGCATAGCCCTTGCCGCCCTTTCTCCGCTTGTTCTTGCCGCTCACGTCGGTCACCGCTTCTTCCCGATTGTGCCGCCATTCTAGGAAAGGCTCCCGGCGGCGTCCATGCGCCATGTCGGGGGACGGCTCCGGCGCCACGTTTATTGGCGGGCGCGGCAATCCCGGCATAGACCGCAACCGGTGGCGCGGATAGGTTCCGGCCAAAATTAACCTGCGGTTTCGAGGAGAAGCGAATGAAGCGCTACCGCACTTTGCTCGAAGCCATTTACCGGCTTTACGAGCACAGCGGCTTCGCCATGGCCGGCGCGGTGGCCTTCTCGTTCGTCGTCTCCCTATTCCCGTTCTGCATCTTCCTCGGCGCCCTGGCGGGCATCTTCGGTGGTCGCGAGCTTGCCTCGCAGGCGGTCGGGCAGTTGTTCGAGATCCTGCCGCAGGGCGTCGCCGCGGGCCTCGCCCCGCAGGTTGAAGCCATTATGGGCCGTACCCGCATCGACCTGCTGACGGTCAGCGCCGGCCTGTCGCTGTTCTTCGCCACCAACGCCATCGAGACCCTGCGGACGGCGCTGAACGGGGCCTACCGAGTAGTCGAAACGCGTCCCTACCTGCTCAGCCTGTTGCGCAGCATGGTGTTCGTGTTCGCCAGCGCGGTGTCGATGCTGGTGCTGACCTGGGTGGTGGTCGTAGGGCCGGCCATGGCAGCGCGCTTCGATCCGGCGCTGACCCAGTCGTTCACGCTCATGCGCTCGACCTGGGCGGGGACCATCGTCCGCTATGCGTCGGCGGGCGCGGTCATCGCCGCGCAGCTGCTCGCCTTCCACCTGTGGCTCGCCGCCGGACGCCGCCGCATCCAGGACGTCTGGCCGGGCGTCCTGCTCTCGACCACGTTGTGGCTGCTCACGGCAGGGCTCTATTCGTACTACTTGAACCTCAGCGACTACGCGCGCTTCTACGCCGGCCTGTCGCAATTGATGGTAGCGATGATCTTCTTCCAGACGACGGCGGCCATCGTCATTCTCGGCGCCGAGCTCAATCGCGGCCTCTTCGAGTTCAAGCGCATGAACGCCGTCGGCCTCGACCCGGCCGCCGCCCGCTCGCCGCTCCGCAGCCGCTAGCGGCGCGCACCCGATCATCCCGATTGCACACGGCCGTTCCTTCGCGGTCGCTTGAATCGCGTCCCCGATGGCGCGTGGTCGGCGCTGATGATCCATGAGCATCGCTCATCGCGGGGATCAGACATCTTCAATGGTCGTCCCTGCGGGAACGGGCTTATATCCCCGAGCGATTACAGGAGAAAACGATCGTGAAACACATGAGGGCGCTCGTATTCGCATTGAGCGTCACACTGCCGATGATGGCAGCCTCGGCCGAAGAGAAGCCGGCCGCGCCCGCCGAGAAATCGGCACCGCCGGCAAAGTGCTTGGTAGCCGAGGTGAACCCGGTCACCGGCCACGCGGTCTGCATAAATCCGCGCGGCGCCCCGGTCGAGTCACCGCCGGCTGCAGCCCTGCACCCCTGCAAGCCCCGTGCGCAGGATAAGGACGACTGGACTGTCTACGAGCATTGGTCTGGATGCTGACAGGCCGAGCCGCAAACTCAACGGAAACTGAGGAAGAAACCGTGAAAGTTCATGAATTCGATGACCGGAATATCACGTGGCGCAAAGTCGATTGGCTCGATCACGTCGAGTTCTACGTTTACCAGGCCGACGAGGAAAACCGCATCGTCGATGTCCTCTTCAAGTTCGCCGCCAACACGAAAGCCATGCTTCACCGCCACAAGACGCCGTACATCACTTTCGTTGTCCAAGGTGAGCTTCGCTTCTACCGCCCGAATGGCGAGTTGAAGGAGATCAGGCCGACGGGAAGCTATGTATCGGGGGTCGCCAACGGCGAGCCTCACCTGGAGGGCGGCGGCGACGAGGATGCCATCGTGTTCTTCAGCAACCGCAACGTCGAGAACGCCATGTATGAGTTTCTCGACGCCAACTTGCAGCCGACCGTGACCTTGGGCTTTGACGATTTCAAAGCGCAGCTAGAGGCGCAGGGCCGGGCAAAATGGCAGTCGGCAGCGTAGCTCGACTGCCTTTAGTCCCGGCGGCTGCCGCCTCACGGCAGCTGGTCATCTTGGCGGGGCGCGACTCAGAGGTGGAAACTCGACGGCGCTTGGTAGTCCATTCCCCTGCCCGGTCTAAGCGCCGTTGAAAGCTGGAAGTAGTTCGTGATCATGTCGGCCAGGTGCTCGGCCGCCGGCGAGCCGTTGCGGCTGCGACGCAGCACGAACTCGAAATCGGGCAGCGCCGGCAATGCTTCGGCGCTGCCAAGCGATTTTAGCGTATTCGGCAAGCCGTATTCCGGGAAGATCGTTATCCCAAGTCCGGCGCCGAGCGCCGCCAGGATGCCTGCCGTACCTGCGCTCTGCAGCACCACGGTCCACGACCGGCCAGCCCGATCGAGTTGCTCCAAAGCCAGCTGCCGCCACCTGCAGTGGGGAGGATATAACGCGAGCGGCGCCGGCATTTCCGGGGCGAGCTGCATGTCGCGCCCGGCGGCCCAGACGCGCCGCTCGCGGCACAGCGAGACGCCGTCGCCTTCTCCGATTTCGCTGCTGACGATCGCGATATCGAGTTCGCCCCCGTCGAGCAGCGCCGAGATATCAGGACCTATACCGAGCTCGACTTGCAGGCGGACCGCGGGGTAGCGGGCGGCGAACTGCCCAAGTAGGGATGAAAAAATCTGGAAGTCGAAATAGTCCGGCGCGCCGATCCGGATGAGGCCGCCGCTGTCGCGCCCCAGCCGCTGCTCGGCTTCCTTGTGCAGGGCCAGGATGCGGCGCGCGTAGGATAGGAGAATTTCGCCCTTCTCGGTCAGTCCGACGCCGCGCGCATTGCGCACGATCAATGGCGAGCCGACCTGATCTTCAAGACGCTTGATGTGGAGACTAACCGCGGGCTGGGTGACATTCACCTCGCGCGCCGCCTTGGTAAAGCTGCCGGAGTCGCAAACCGCTACGAAGGTTCGCAGGAGAACGGTATCGTAAAGCATCGGGCTATCGCTGCTCCGGAGTTCATCGGCAGCCTAATGCTCTAGACCAATCCTCAAGCTCGCCAGATCAAATTCAGTTCATTTTCGCCCGACGGACAGCTTCCCCCGCTGTAGCGTGGCTGAAACCTGCCTACGGCCTCACGGTAGAACCGGCGCGCCGTTACTTCTTGTTGTGCAGGCGCTGACTGGCCTCGAGCACGTCCTCGTAGGTGCGCAGGCCGGTGGTCGGCGCCGAAACCAACACTGACATGTTGCCGGGCTTGTGCTCGTTGCGGTACATGCGCATGTGCGCCTTGGGGATCTGCTCCCACGGAAACACTTCCGACATGCACGGATCGATGCGCCGCTCGACGACGAGCTTATTGGCCTGCGAGGCCTGCAGCAGGTTGGCGAAGTGCGAACCCTGCACGCGCTTCTGGTGCATCCAGAGATAGCGGGCGTCCATTGTCAGATTGTAGCCCGTCGTGCCGGCACAGATAACGATCATGCCGCCGCGCTTGACGACGAATACCGACACCGGGAACGTCGACTGACCGGGGTGCTCGAAGACGGAATCGACGTTGTTGCCCTTGCCGGTGGTCTCCCAGATCGCGGCGCCGAACTTGCGGGCGCTCTTGAACCAGGCGTCGTATTCCGGCGTGCCGACCTTCGGCAACTCGCCCCAGCAGTCGAAGTTCTTGCGGTTGATGACGCCGCGAGCACCGAGCTGCATGACGAAGTCGCGCTTGTCCTCTTCCGAAACGATGCCGATGGCGTTGGCGCCGGAGGTCGCGCACAGCTGCACGGCCATGGAGCCGAGGCCGCCGGAGGCGCCCCAGACGAGCACGTTATGGCCGGGGCGCAGCACGTGCGGGCGGTGGCCGAACAGCATGCGGTAGGCGGTGGCGAGCACCAGCGTGTAGCAGGCGCTCTCCTCCCAGGTGAGGTGGCGCGGGCGCTCGAGCAGCTGACGGTCCTGCACGCGGCAGAACTG
>JBDTOR010000185.1:0-4536 GCA_039933175.1 Hyphomicrobium sp.
GGCGCCGGTCAGAACGGCGGCGAGGCGCGCTCGCGCGTGTTCGTCGACAAGGCGGGCGACGTGCGCGGATTTATTGGTATCTGGCCGCGACGTATGATTCTGCAAGGGCGCACCATCGAGGCGGCGGCGGCCGGGTCACTGATGGTCGATCGCCCCGAGGAGAACCCGATCGCCGGGGCGCGGCTGCTGCGCTCGTTCCTCACCGGTCCGCAAGATCTTTCGTTCAGCGAAACCGCCAACGACATCTCACAGCGCATGTGGGAGAGGGCCGGCGGCGAGCGCCTGGCGGCTTCGAGCCTCGATTGGGTGCGCGTGCTGCGCCCCGCCCGTTTCGCTATCAACGTCGCCGGCAAGGCGTTCCGGCCGGCGTCGCTGTTGAGCCCGTTCGCCGCCGGTGTCGATAGCCTGGTTGGGGCGCTGGGCCGTAATACGCTCGCACCGGCCAGCGAACCCGCCGGCGTACGCGATGCCGAGGCCTCGAGCGCCGAGATCGCCGAAGCCATCTCGGAGCTCAGTGAAAGCTACTCGCTGCATCCCGACTGGGATGCGCCGGATTTGCACGTCCTCCTCGCTCACGCCGCAAGCAAGGAACGCTACGGCAAGCTGTATCGTCGCATCGTTTATGCGCGCGGCGGGGCCATCGCGGGCTGCTACCTTTACTACGGGCGCCCCGGCGAAATCGCTCGCGTCCTGCAGGTGCTGGCGCAGCCCCACAGCGTGGGCCTGGTCATCGATAGTCTGTTCCGCCACGCCGCGAGCGTCGGCTGCAGTGCCGTGCGGGGCCGCGCCGAGCCCGATCTGCTCGATGCGCTGATCGCTCGCCGCTGCGTTCTGTTTCATGTTGCCGCCATGGTCGTGCACGCGCGCGACAAGGCGTTGCTGACCGAAGTCCGCCGATCGCGTGCGCTGCTCACCGGCCTTGCCGGCGAGACGTGGACGCGCCTGATCGGCGGAGAATTTGCGTAACGGGAGCGTCACCGACATGTGCGGCATTGCCGGCTACTATCGACTGCCCGTGGCGCCCGAGGCGCGCCGCGGACTGCTGGCGCGCATGATTGGAACGCTGGCGCATCGGGGTCCCGACGGCAACGGCACGTACATCGACGGCGATGTCGGGCTCGCCCACGCACGCCTGAGCATCATCGACATCGACGGCGGCCAGCAGCCGATGTGCAACGAGGACGGCACCGTCTGGATCACCTTCAACGGTGAGATCTTCAACTACGTCGAGCTGCGCGCCGAGCTGATCGCCCGCGGCCATGTGTTCAAGACCACGTCCGACACCGAGGTTATCGTTCACCTTTACGAGGAGCGGGGCCCCGATTGCGTCGAGGCGCTCAATGGCGACTTCGCCTTCGCCATCTGGGATGCGCGCCGCCAGCGGCTGGTGCTGGCGCGCGACCGCGCCGGTGTGCGGCCGATCTACTACGCCGTGCGTGACGGGGCCATCGCCTTTGCCTCCGAGGTGAAGGCGCTGCTGCAGGTGCCGGGCATCAGCGGCGAGCTTGATCCAATCGCTCTCGACCAGATGTTTACGTTCTGGTTCCCCCTGGCGCCGCGCACGCCGTTCAAGGACATTGCCGAGCTGCCGCCCGCGCACGTTCTCGTGGCAACCGCCCAAGGCATCACGAGCAAGCCGTACTGGCGCTTTGACTATCCCGATGCGTCCGAGGATCGACCGGTGTCACCGGCCGAGGAGGCTCGGCTCAGCGAGGAGGTGCGCGAGCTATTGCTCGACGCCGTGCGCATCCGCTTGCGCGCCGACGTGCCGATCGGCGCCTATCTGAGCGGCGGGCTCGATTCCTCGATCACCACCGCGGCCATTCGTAAGTTCGTGCCCGCGCAGCTGCGCTCGTTCTCCGTCGCCTTCGAGACCGCCGAGTTCGACGAAAGCATTTTCCAGGAGGAGATGGTCGCCGCCCTGGGGCTCGATCATTCGACCGCCTTCTGCCGCGACGGCGACATTGCGAGTATCCTGCCGCAACTCATCAAGCACACCGAGCGGCCGATCATGCGCACCGCGCCGGCGCCCATGCTGATGCTGTCGAAACTGGTGCACGACAGCGGCGTCAAGGTGGTGATGACCGGCGAGGGTGCCGACGAGGTGTTCGCCGGCTATGACGTATTCAAGGAGGCGAAGGTGCGCCGCTTCTGCGCCGCGCAGCCGTCCTCCAAGCGCCGGCCCATGCTGCTCAAGCGGCTGTATCCCTACATGCCGCGCCTGCAAGGCCAATCGCAGCGCTATCTCGAGGCGTTTTTCGGCGCCCAGCAGAGCGCGCTCGACGACCCGCTCTATTCGCACCTGCCGCGCTTCCGCTCCAGCGCCGGCGCCAAGGGCTTCTTCTCGCGCGACCTGCGTGAGCAAATCGGAAGCTACGACGCCATCGCCGACCTGCGCGATCGGCTGCCGGCCGACTTCATGCGTTGGCATCCGCTGTCGCAGTCGCAGTATCTGGAAAGCGCCTACCTGCTCCCCGGCTATATCCTCTCCTCGCAAGGCGACCGCGTCGGCATGGCCAATGCCGTCGAAGGGCGCTTCCCGTTCCTCGACCATCGCCTGATCGCGCTTGCCTCGCGCATCCCGCCGCGCCTGAAGCTGAAGGGCCTCGTCGAAAAGCACATCCTGCGGCAGAGCGTGAAAGACATGCTGCCCGCCGAAATCGCGATGCGACCGAAGCAGCCCTATCGCGCGCCGGAGAGCCGGGCGTTTTTGCGCTCCAGCGCGGCGGCATCCGTGCTCGACCACCTGTCGCCGGCCAACATCGATGCGGCAGGCTATTTCGATGCGGAGTTCGTCGACCGGCTGGTGCAGAAGTGCTCGCGCCTCGCCTCGACGGGCTTCCGCGACAACCTCGCGTTCGTGGGGATCCTATCGACCCAGGTCTGGCATGAGACGTTCGTCTCCGCCGGTACCCCTGGCACAGCGCTTGCTACCGCAGACGTCGGGGGGCGTTGCAGCGAGCCGCCCACCGCAGAAGCCCATCCATAACTCAAACGAGTAGGCGTAATGGCGAACGACATTAAGCATCAGATCCGCACCTTCATCGCGACGAGCTTTCTCTTTCGAGAGGGCCGCCAGCAGATTGCCGACGATGAATCCCTGCTGGGTGCCGGCCTGATCGACTCCACCGGTATCCTCGAACTCGTCTCCTACCTCGAAGCCGAGTTCGGTATCGCCGTGCAGGACGATGAGATCGTCCCCGAAAACCTCGATTCAGTCGGCCAGATTGCCGCTTACGTCGTCATGAAATGCGCCCAGACGCAGCCCGCCATCGCCGTTTGACGAAGCCGCTGTAATTCAGCGAGCAGAGGAGCACTGCCGATGCGCTTTGAACAATTCCTGCGCCGCAGCGCCGATCGTTTCCCCGATAAGACGGCTCTCGTCGCGTCGGGTAAGCGCCTCACTTACAGCCAGCTCGACGAGCTTTCCGATGAACTAGCGCAGGGCCTCGTCGAGCGCGGGATCGGGCGCGGCGACCGCGTTGTCCTCTTTCTGGACAATAGTGCCGAAGCGGTTGTCTCAGTATTCGCCGTCTTGAAGGCCGGAGCCGTATTCAGTCCGGTCAACCCGTCGACCAAGGCGGACAAGCTCGCCTACATTCTCAACAACTGCCGCGCCCGCGGGCTGATCACGCAGCAGAAGATTGCCGCGGTAGCCGCCGACGCAGTCGAGACCTCGCCTTCCGTTTGCGTGACCATTGTCGCCGACGGCGAAGCAGCGCCGCAGATCGCCGGCTTCGTGCATTGGAGCGACGCCCTGAGCGCGCCGACATTTGTGCGGCTCACCGGTCAATCCGGCATCGACATCGATCTGGCGATGCTCATCTACACCTCGGGGTCGACCGGCTTCCCCAAGGGCGTGATGATGACGCATCAGAATGTCGTCGCCGCCGCGACCTCGATCACCACCTATCTTGAGAACACCCCCGACGACATCATTCTCAATGTGCTGCCGGTGGCCTTCGACTACGGCCTCTATCAGGTGCTGATGGCGGTGATGGTCGGCGCCACCTTGGTGCTCGAAAAGTCGTTCGCCTTCCCGCAGGTGATCCTCAACCGCTGCGCCGAGGAGAAAGTCACGGGCCTGCCGCTGGTGCCGACCATGGCGGCGATCCTCATCGCGCAGCGCAACCTCGAAGCCGGCGCACTGCCGCACCTGCGCTACATCACCAACACGGCCGCGGCATTGCCGCCGACGCACATCGAGCGCTTGCAGGCGCTGTTCCCGCACGTGGCGCTCTATTCCATGTACGGGTTGACCGAGTGCAAGCGCTGCACCTGGCTGCCACCGGCCGAGTTGAAGAACCGCATTTCTTCGGTTGGCATCGCCATCCCCGGAACGGAAGCCTACGTCGTCGATGACGCCGGCGACCCCGCCGCTCCCGGTGTCGTCGGCGAACTCGTTATTCGCGGCGCGCACGTCATGAAGGGCTACTGGGAGAATCCTGAAGCCACCGCCCGCGCCCTCCGCTCCGGCCCGCACGAGTGGGAGCGCGTGCTGCACACAGGCGATCTTTTCCGTACTGACGATGAGGG
>JBDTOR010000186.1:0-4526 GCA_039933175.1 Hyphomicrobium sp.
ACGACTTCGAGGCCGCCATGTTTGCCGCCGAAGGTGGCCAGCGCGGGTTCTTGATTTCCAATGACGACACATATCTCGATGCCTACCGCGAGTCCCTCGTCAACATCCCCAAGATCGGCGCGGTCATTCGCGAGCGGGTCGCCGACAATCCCCCCCAGCGGGCGCTGCTCGCCAACCTTGAAAGCGAGAGCAACGCGCGCCTCGGGCTACTGGAGCTGGCGCTCAATGCCAGGAGGGCCCGCGACGAGGCCGCCGTCCGCGCGTCGTTCTCCTCGCACCGCGGCCGGGACGCCATGTTGCGGGTGCGGGCGATCCTCAAAGCGATGCGGACCACCGAGGAGAGGCTGCTCGCCCAGCGGCGCGACGCGGCCGATGGCTTTGCCAGGCTGCTGACGGCGGTGATGCTCGTCGGTTTAGGCGCGCTTGCCGCCGCGCTCTACTATTGGATCGCCTCGTCGCGCGAGCAGCATGCGGCGCTGGCGGCAACGAACGACGCCCTGCGGGGGGCGGATTGCCGAGAGCGAGGCGGCCTCGGCGCAAATGCGGCAAATGCAGAAGATGGAAGCCGTCGGTCAGCTCACCGGCGGCATCGCGCACGACTTCAACAATATGCTGGCCGTCATCATGGGCGGCATCTCGTTGGCGCTGCGCCGCATGGCTAAAGGCGAGGCCGGCGCCGAGCAGTATTTGACCGGCGCGCTCGACGGGGCGCAGCGCGCATCGACTCTCGTCAAGCGGCTACTCGCCTTCGCCCGGCAGCAGCCGCTCGAGCCGACGGTGATCGACGTCAATAAGTTCATCACGTCGATCTCGGAGCTGACGGCGCACGCGCTGGGCGAGCAGATCCGCATCGAGAACGTCCTGGCGGGCGGCCTGTGGAAAGCCGTGGCCGATCCCTCGCAACTTGAAAGCTCGATCCTCAATCTGTGCGTCAATGCGCGCGACGCGATGCCCGACGGCGGCAAGCTGACGGTGGAGTCCGCCAACACATCGCTCGACGACGACTATGTCCGGCTGCACCCGGGCGTCGCCGCCGGGCAGTACGTGATGATCGCGGTCACCGATACCGGCACGGGCATGGACCCCGACGTTGCCGCCAAGGCCCTCGATCCCTTCTTCACCACTAAAGCCACCGGGAAGGGCACTGGATTGGGGCTGTCGCAGGTGTACGGCTTCGTCAAGCAGTCGGGCGGTCACCTCAAGCTCTATTCAGAGCCGGGGCAGGGCACGACGGTGAAAATCTACCTGCCGCGCCACTACGGCGACGCGAAGATAGCTCCGGCGGCCCACGCGGCGGCAAGCGAGCGGCCGGGAACGGGTGCCGTTCTCGTCGTCGAGGACGAGGACTCCGTGCGCACGGTGGTGGCGGCCAATCTGCGCGAGCTGGGATATGACGTCTTCGAGGCTCCGAATGCGCGCAACGCCCTCGCCGAGCTGGCCAACGGCCGCACCTTCGATCTGCTGCTCACCGATATCGTGATGCCCGATACCAATGGGCGCAAGCTCGCCGACGCCGCGGTCGAGATGCAGCCGGGCCTGAAGGTTCTCTTCATGACCGGGTTCACGAAGAACGCCGTCGTGCACAACGGCATCGTCGATCCCGGCGTGTCGCTGCTGACCAAACCGTTCAGCATCGAGCAGCTGTCGCGTGCCGTCCGCCGCGCCATGGGGCGCCCTTAGGTTCGCCAGCCGGCGAACTCTCTCACTGATCGCGCCGCCTTCGGGCCGCGCCCTTGGCATCGCGCGTCGCCTGGGCCACCTTCGTCGCTTGCGAAACGCTGCCGATCTTGCTCCGCGAAATCGTCTTCCGCCGCCGCGTGCTCGGATTGGGCTGCATGCCGTCGGACGCGGTACGACCCGCACTCGGCACGTCCACGAACTTGGCACGACGAGCCGCCAGCGCGCGATGCGCGGCCTCCGTCAGCATGGTGTTGGCGTGAACCTTCCGCTGCCGCTTGATCTCGTTGTTGACGCGTCGAAGCGCCTTGGCGAATACCTGCTTGCGCTTCTGCAGGTGCTCGCCGTTGGGCGGCGTCTTGTCGTCGCGCGCATCGGGCTTGCCCTTCTGAACGCGGCGCGACCGGTTGCTCAAGGTCCGCAACTTTGCACGTCCGGTGCGCAGCCGGCCCTGAACCGCCAGCAACTCCTTCAAGTCGTACTCGTAGATCGCCGGGTGATGCGTGCCACGAACGGTCTGCAGCTCCTCGTGGCTGAGAAGCTTGCTTTCGGACTTGCATGAGATCGCCATCCGCCGCCTCCACATTCGATGTGCTTGCGAGTTGACAGGCGTGACCATTGCCAGCGGGTAAATTTCGCTTCGCGACAATTGGCTGTAAGATCGTAGTCGGGGCGAAACCATCGAAGGCCGAAACAGCGGGTTTCGTCGGTCTAAGTTCGATGTGGACGGTATGAGATGGGGCTGCTCGGTGTCCTGCTGGCTCTCGCGGGCCTTATGTGGTTCGCCTATCGCGGGTGGAGCGTCCTGCTGCTGGCGCCCGCGGCGGCGATGGTGGCGGCCGCATTCTCCGGGGAGCCGATCCTCGCGCACTGGACCCAAACGTTCATGGGCGGTGCGGCGAAGTTCCTGGCGCAGTTCTTTCCCCTCTTTCTGCTTGGTGCACTGTTCGGCAAGTTGATGGATGACAGCGGCTCTGTTGCGGCCATCGCCGGCTTCGCCAGCAAGCAGCTGGGAAGCCACCGAGCCATCCTCGCGGTGGTGCTTGGGGGCGCCGTCGTTACCTACGGCGGCGTCAGTCTTTTTGTTGCGCTCTTTGTCCTGGCGCCCATGGCGCACGAGCTCTTTCGCGCCGCCGCGATCCCGCAGCGGCTCATGCCGGCTACAATCGGCCTTGGAACGTCAACATTCACGATGTCAGCGTTGCCGGGGACGCCAGCGCTGCAGAACGCAATTCCGATGCCGTTCTTCGGGACGACGCCGTTTGCCGCGCCGGGGCTCGGGATCATCGCCGCCGGCATCATGCTCGCATTCGGAATGTGGTGGCTGCTTCGCGCGCGAGCGCATGCCCGCTATGCCGGCGAGGGGTACGGTAGTGCGCCGGACGTCCACGAGCGCGCCACCGCCGACGACGAACTTGTCCGCGAGCGGGCGACAACCGCACAGGGCTTTGACCCGGCCGAAATCCATAGTGGTGAGCAGAGCGCCGATCGCCCGCCATCCTGACCGCAGTTCTGCCATTGGGGGTCGTCATAGTCGTCAACTTCCTCATGTCGATGGTCGTGCTGCCGCGCATCGATGCCGCCTACCTGGCGGAAGAGCACTGGGGGGCAACCTCGCTGCCTGCGGTCAGTGGCGTGTGGGCCGTCGTCGTGGCGCTGTCGGCCGCGATCATCGTGCTTCTCTGCCTGCATCATCGTAGGCTGCCTGCCTTGCGTGCAACCATGGACGCCGGCGCCAACGCTGCCGTGCTTCCGGCTTTCAGCGTCGCCAGCCTCGTCGGCTTCGGCGCCGTGGTCGCGGCGCTGCCGGTCTTCGAGATCGTACGCGATTGGGTCCTGGCGATTGGCGGCGGACCCGTCGTGTCGCTGGCGATCGCGACCAATGTGCTCTCGGCAATCACCGGCTCCGCCTCGGGTGGGCTGACGATTGCGCTCGATGCTCTCGGCAGCACGTACATGCACCTTGCCGCCGAGGCGAACATCGACCCGGCCCTCATGCACCGCGTCGCCGTGATGAGCGCAGGCACGCTCGACAGCCTGCCGCACAATGGCGCCGTCGTGACGCTGCTCGCGGTCTGCGGGCAGTCGCATCACCGAAGTTACTTCGACATCGTCATGGTCTGCATCGTCGGGGCCATCCTCGCTCTGGTAGCGGTGATCGGCCTCGGCACGGTCTTCGGGACGTTCTAGCCGGCGTCGACCTGGGATGGGGTCGAGGGGCGTCAGGCTCGGTATTGTTCGTCGTCGACCTTTTGCAACCAATCGACCGTCTTGCCACCCTCCGCTTCCTGGATGGCGATGTGTGTCATGGCGGTGGTCGGCGTGGCTCCATGCCAATGCTTTTCGCCGGGCGCGAACCACACCACATCGCCGGGACGGATCTCCTCGACCGGGCCGCCCTCACGCTGCGCCCAGCCGCAACCGGCCGTCACGATGAGGGTCTGTCCCAGCGGATGGGTATGCCAGGCGGTGCGTGCCCCCGGCTCGAACGTCACGCTGGCGCCGGCGACGCGCGCCGGGTCGCCGGCCTGGAATAGCGGATCGATGCGCACCGTGCCGGTGAACCAATCGGCCGGACCTTTCGTTGACGGGCGCGAACCAACGCGTTTGATGTCCATGACGTCGATCCCTTTTTGTTTGCCTGCCGCTAACGCCGTATAGCCGAATCCGCGGCCGGACGCCCGCACGGGGCTTGCCGGCTCGCCGCGCCTATGGAAAACAATTGGTCATGCGCCGCCTTTTTCTTCTCCTCTCCTGTCTGCTGCTCATCGGCTTCACGGCCGGCATCAGCGCTGCGGACGACGCCTGCAAAAAGGGCCAGGAGCAGTGCCCCGAAGAGTACGGCGGCG
>JBDTOR010000187.1:0-4487 GCA_039933175.1 Hyphomicrobium sp.
AGAACGAGGAGCTGCGCCAGGAGTTCGAGAACCTCACCCGCCGCCTCGACGCCCCGTCGAGCTGATCGGCGGTCCCGGCGGCACGTGTCGCCGAAGTGCATCACATGTGAACATCGTTTCCAAAACCCTGACTTTCCGAGTAGACAATCAGCCCATGCAGTGAAGAATTGCTGCTGGTAGCCGAGTGCCTGTCGCGCGCGGTTCACGGGTTGGGGTAGAGATGTCGCGTTTGCGTATTGTTGCGGGGCCGATGGCGGCCGCGCTGATCATGGTTGCGTCGAGCTTGTCTCAAAGCCGCGCGCAGGAGACAGCTCCACCCCCAGCCAAAGCGCCGGCAGGCAGTGACGTAGCTTTGCCGGCCGTCGAAGTGACGGCCGCTCCGGCGAAGAAAACCAAGTCGAAGCAAAAGGCGAAGGCGGCTACGAAAGCGCCGCCTGTGGCTGCACAGGCTGTTACTCCGGCGCCCAAGACCGGCGACGGCAACAGCACGGCCCCTGGCGCGGTCAATGGCTACGTGGTCAAGACGGGCACGGTCGGCACCAAGACCGACACGCCGCTGCAGGAAGTGCCGCAATCGATATCGACGGTAACGCGAAAACAGCTCGAAGATCTCAAGCCGCAGAGCCTTGGCGATGCACTCGCCTACGTACCGGGCGTGCGCGTCAACCAGTCGGGCTTTGATCCGCGCTTCGACACATTCTTTATCCGCGGCTTCGACGCGACCTACAACGGCATCTATCGTGACGGACTGCGCCAGCTGAGCAGCGGCTTTGGGCAATTCCGCACCGAGCCCTATGGGCTCGACAGCATCACTGTCCTCAAGGGGCCGTCATCGGCACTGTATGGCGCGGGCAATGCCGGCGGCATCGTCGACATGTACACCAAGCGCCCCACCGAGACGCCGTTCAACGAGATCGAGCTGCTGGTCGGAAATCACGATCGCCTGCAGGGCAACTTCGATCTCTCCGGCCCCAGCTCGATCGGCAATAGCGTGCTCTACCGCATGACCGGCGTGGTGCGCGACAGCGATACCGAAGCGCTCGGCGTGCCCGACAACCGCGTCTATCTTGCCCCGGCGCTGACTTTCAAGATCGACCCGGACACCACGCTCACCGTGTTCGGCGAGTACATGGAAGCCGAGACCGGCGCCAACATGATGTGGATGCAGGACTTCAGTGATCTCAATCACACGCGGCGCACCAACATCTGGTCCGGTGACCCGGCCTTCAACGCGTTCGACCAGACACAGGAGCGCGTCGGCTACGAGATCGAGCATCGTCTGAACGACGCGGTGACGCTGCGCCAGAAGGCGCGCTATGCCCACCTCAAGGAGGACGCCGAATACATCGACATCCTCGAGGAGATCGCGCCCGCCGTATATTCCCGCGCCGCCGGCGTCGTGACTTCGGACGTGCACACCGCCAATGCGGATAACCAGCTGGAGATGAAGTTCTCCACCGGAGCCGTACGCCACACCGTGCTGGCCGGACTCGACGTGACCTACATCACCTACAATGAAGGCGACGGATACGCCGAAGTCGGCGTTCCGCCGTTGGTGAACTTCAACTACGGGCAGCAGTTCATCGCAGCGCCGCCGTTCGATACGATTGTCAATCAGGATCAGCTGGCGGCCGGCGCCTACCTGCAGGATCAGATCAAGCTCGACCACTGGGTGCTGACGATGGCGGGGCGTCGCGACTGGGTGCACACGGACACGGCTACGACCGGCGAGGAGCGGGTCGAGCAGGGCGATCAGGCCTGGTCCGGGCACGCCGGCCTCACCTACCTGTTCGATTCCGGTTTTGCGCCCTACATCGCCTATGGAACCTCGTTCGTTCCCAATGCCGGTGTCGACCTCGGCGACGGCACGCCGTTCGAAGCGACGACGGCGAAGTCGAAGGAAGTCGGCATCAAGTATCTCGTCCCGGGATACAACGCGACGGTCAACACGGCGCTGTTCGACATCGAGCAGAAGAACGGTGTGTTCTACGACCCAGCCCTAGATCGCAGCGTCCAGCGCGGCACGCTGCGCTCGCGCGGCTTTGAGATCGAAGGCAACGCCAGCTTCGACAACGGCCTCAGTGTGCTCGCCTCCTATTCCTACGTCGATATGGAGATCCTCGAGGGCGTCGACGACACCAATGGCAAGACGCTATCGAGCACGCCGCGCAACACGTTCTCGGTGTGGGCCGACTACACGACGCGCTACGGCGCCCTGCGTGGCCTCGGCTTCGGGGCGGGCGTGCGCTACATCGGAACGAGCTTCGGTAATGACCAGAATACGTTCGAGAACAGCGCCCATGCCCTGATGGATGCCGCCGCGCATTACGATCTGCAGGGCCTCAGCCAGCAGTTCGCCGGCGCCCGCCTGCAGCTCAACGTCAACAACGTGTTCGATAAGCAGGACGACGTCTGTTCATCCGACTACTGCTACCTCGACCAAGGCCGCACGGTTCTCGGCAGCCTTCGCTACCGCTGGTAGTCCCCCGCCGACGAGCCTGAGTGCAATTCCGTTCGGTGACCTGGTATCACAATCGAAACCGGCCCTGAGGTCCGCTGGTGGCCCCTAGCGGACGACGTCTGCACCGCGCATAGCCGTCAGAGGTTTCATCCCGGCCCTGGCGCCCGCGCGAACCCTTGCCCGCATCCCGCCCCCCTGAGGGGTGATCTCGTGGCGTTCCTGTATCGAGGGCACCGGGAAGGGAAAACCCTGAAACGCCATGGGTATGCCCATAACGCTGCTGCCCTCACCCCCGGGAGGCGGTGCCCCGCGGGATAAAATCCCCTGCCCACCTTCGGCGAGTAATGCCGTCGGCGAGACTTAGCCGGGGGGTGTGCCTTCCCCGGGGCGGTAGCCGCACCATCTTTCCCCGGACATCATCCGATCTATGCGGTCTTCGCCCGATGCTCTAAGTGTCGTGAGCTAAGGGATGCGGAAGATGGAGTATCGATCTTGGATGTTCGTGAGTCAGACGTTGGCACTAACGAGCATCAATCCGAGAACGCCGTTACCAGGGCCCTCATCCTCGCCGGCCTGAGCATTAAATGGGCAGTCGGCGACATGCTGACGGCGCTGACCGGCGCCTGGGCGCGCCGGCGCCTGGAGGATACCGAGACGGGACCGTTCCCGGCCTCGCAGCAATTTTCCGACCTGCCGGCTTACACCTCGATCATCAAGCACCGCGTGGTCGCCGACCGCTTCAACTTCACCGACCCGTTCTATCGCTGCCATGACCGCAGCCGCGGCGCGCTGACAACCATCGACGGGCGCGAATACATCAACTTCGCCTCCTACGACTATCTCGGGCTCAACGGCCATCCGGTCGTCGTGGCGGCAGCCAAGGCGGCCATCGACGAGCACGGGACATCGGTGTCGGCAAGCCGCATAGTCGCCGGCGAACGGCCGCTGCATCGCCAGCTCGAAGCCGCGCTGGCCGACCTCTACGAAACCGAGACCGCCGTCGCCTTCGTCAGCGGCCACGCCACCAACGTCTCCGCCATCAGCACGCTGCTCGATTCCGACGATCTCATTCTCTACGACGAGCTCGCCCACAACAGCCTGCTCACCGGCATCAAGCTGTCGAACGCCAAGGCCTTCGCTTTCCGCCACAACGACCTCGAGCATCTGGAACGACTGCTGCGCACCCACCGGCGCGCCAGCCGCAACGCGCTGGTCGTCGTCGAGGGTCTGTACTCGATGGACGGCGACGTCGCCGACCTGCCGAAACTGGTCGAGCTGAAAGAGCGTTACGGCGCGTGGCTGATGGTCGATGAGGCCCACGCGTTGGGCGTCCTCGGCGCGCAAGGCAAGGGCCTCGCCGAGCACTACGGCATCGATTCCAAGCGGGTCGACATCTGGATGGGCACGCTCAGCAAGGCGCTGGCCGGCTGCGGCGGCTACATCTGCGGCAGCCATGCTCTCGTCGAGGCGCTGAAGTTCCGCGCCAGCGGCCAGGTGTATTCCGTCGGCATGTCGCCACCGGTCGCCGCTGCCGCGCTCGCCGCGCTGCAGCTCATGAAGGCCGAGCCGGAGCGCGTTAAGCGCGTGCGTGCCAACGGCGATGCCTTCCTGCACGCCGCCAAGGCGCGCGGTCTGGACACCGTCACCAGCCAGGGCTTTGCCATCGTGCCGATCATGGTCGGCGACATCATCAAGGCCGGCCGCATGACCGACCGCATGCTGGCGCGCGGCATCAACGTGCTGCCGATCATTTATCCGGCCGTGCCGTTGAAGGCAGCGCGGCTGCGCTTTTTCATCACCAGCTCACACACGCCCGAGCAGATCGAAAGCACCGTCGCGATCGCAGCGGAGGAGCTGCGCCGGCTGACGGCCAACTAACCTAGACGGGTGGCCTTCAAACAAGGCCTATTGCGGGGCGCGCAGCGCCGTCACCCAGTCGTTGCGGTCGTTGACGACGAAGCGCTCGACCTGGCCGGACTTGAGCGTCACCGCCAGCCCGTTGGGAATGAGCCCCCACGTGCGCACC
>JBDTOR010000188.1:0-4433 GCA_039933175.1 Hyphomicrobium sp.
GCACATCGCCGACCCAGGCCGGTTCGGGAGGCGAAGTATTCATGGCGCGGCCCGTCGGCCGGTGCGCTGCGACTTCCCGGCGGCCGCGAGTGCAACCTGGCGCGCCTGCTGTGCCCAGTTACCCAACTCGTCCCGATCTTCGAGCAGCCGCTCGGGCACGCGCCAGTAGGACGTCGAGACGCGCCGGCCGGCCGCCGAGTAGGCAAACGGCGCCATATCCTCGGCGGCGAATTTCTTCGCGAAAGTTTCATCCGCTTTGAGATAGAGCACGTCGTCGATGATGAGACCGAACATGACACCCCCCTCGTAGAGGCCGGCGCCCCCGAACATACGGCGCGCTGTGACTGGGCCGAAATCGCTGAGCAAATCCTTGATGAAGTCTAGATAGCCGTCGCTCACGCTCATGGCGCGGGGCCGCTCAGTCGTTGGCGAGACGTTGCGCGTCTTCTGCCGGCACCAAGTTGACGCTCTCGCCGCAACCGCACGCGCCGCGCTGGTTCGGGTTGTTGAACACGAACTGGCTGGCCAGCTTGTCGGTCTGGTAGTCCATCTCGGTGCCGAGCAGGTACATGACGGCCGACGGCTCGATCAGCAGCACGGCGCCGTCCTGCTCCACGACATCATCGTGCGGGCCCTTCGTGTCGGCCATGGACATCGTGTACTCCATGCCGGCGCAGCCGCCCTTCTTGACCCCGATCTTGAGGCCCAGCGCATCCGGATTGGCAGCCATCAGCGACTGCACGCGGCGCACGGCGGGGCCGGTCATGGTCACAACTTTCGGCATCATGCGCAGTGTGGGCATCGGGTTCGATCCTGATCGGCGTCAGTCACACATATAGTCAGCGCCGGGCCTTTATGAAACGGCGGTCTTTTAGAATTAGAACATGTTGAGGGCGAGCCGCGCCTCGTCCGACATGCGGCTCATATCCCAGGGCGGGTCGAAGGTCATGGTGACCGTCGCATTGCTGACGCCGGGGACCGCATTGACGGCGTTCTCCACCCATTTGGGCATCTCGCCGGCCACCGGGCAGCCCGGAGCGGTCAGCGTCATGGCGATATTGACGTTGCGCTCGGCGTCGATGTCGATCCCGTAGATCAGCCCGAGCTCGTAGATGTCCGAGGGGATCTCCGGGTCGTAGACGGTCTTCAGCGCGGCGATGATGTCGTTGCGCAACGGCTCGTAAGCATCGAGTAGCTCGTCCTCCACGGGCGCCGCAGGTGCTGCGACGGCCGTCTCAGTGGCGGCGGAAGGCACGCCCTCCGCCTTCTCGGCTGCAATGTCGTTGTCGATCGGTTTGCCGTCCATGGCCATACCTCTATGCGAACAGCTCGTGCGCGCGCTTCAGCGCATCGACGAGCGCATCTACTTCCTGCCTGGTGTTGTACATGGCGAACGAGGCGCGCGCGACGGCGGTCACCCCCAGGCGCTCCATCAGCGGCTGCGCGCAGTGGTGGCCGGCACGCACCGCGACGCCGGAGCGGTCGACGATGGTGGCGATGTCGTGCGGGTGCAGGCCGTCCATGGTGAATGAGATGATGCCGCCCTTGCCCGGCGCGTTGCCGTACGTCTTCAGCCACGGCAGCTCGGCGAGCTGGGCCTGCGCGTAGGTGCGCAGCTCCGCCTCGTGGCGAGCGATGTTGTCCCGCCCGACCTGCATCATGTAGTTGAGCGCCGCGCCGAGCCCGATGGCCTCGACGATGGGCGGCGTGCCGGCTTCGAACTTGTGCGGCGCCTTGCCGTAGGTGATGCGATCGACCGAAACGTGCTCGATCATGCCGCCACCGCCCTGGTAGGGGCGCATGGCGTCGAGGTGCGCCCCCTTGGCGTACAGCACGCCGATGCCGGTCGGACCGTAGGTCTTGTGGCCGGTGAAGACGTAGAAGTCGGCGTCGAGCTCGCGCACGTCGACGCTGAGATGCACGGCCGCCTGGCTGCCGTCGACCAGCACCGGGATGCCGCGCGTGTGCGCCAGGCGAATGATTTCGCGGATGGGGACCAGCGTGCCCAGCACGTTCGACATGTGCGTGATGGCGACCAGCTTGGTGCGCGGCGTCAGCAGCCGCTCGAACTCCTCGAGTAGCAACTCGCCGCTGTCGTCGATCGGAGCCCATTTCAGCACCGCGCCGTTGCGCTCGCGGTGGAAGTGCCACGGCACGATGTTGGAGTGGTGCTCCATGATCGACAGCACGATCTCGTCGCCCTCGCCGATGCCGGCCAGGAACGAGTCCGCCACGAGGTTGATCGCCGCCGTGGCATTCTTCGTGAAGATGATCTCGTCGGCACTGCCGGCGTTGAGGAAGCGGCGCACGGATTCGCGCGCGTCCTCGAAGCGCTGCGTCGCCGTGTTCGAAAGGTAGTGCAGGCCGCGGTGCACATTGGCGTATTCGAAGCGATAGGCGTGATCCATCGCCTCGATGACCGAGCGCGGCTTCTGCGCCGAGGCGGCGTTGTCGAGATAGACGACCGGCTTACCGTAGACCTCGCGATAGAGGATCGGGAAGTCGGCGCGGATGCTGTTGACGTCGTACGCACCCGCCGCCTGGGCGACTTGCCCCGCTGGCTCCGGCGCGATTACCGCCGCCGCACCGCGCTTATCCGTTTTTTCGCGCGTTCCTGTGGCCATCAGTTGCCTTTCGCCGCCGACTTGTGCAGCCAGCCGCTTGCCAGTTCCGCCAAGGCTTCGCGCACGTCGTCGCGCTCGACCTTTTCCAGAGCCTCGCCGATAAACGATTCGATCAACAAGGCGCGCGCCTGCGCCTCGGGGATGCCGCGCGCCCGGCAGTAGAACAGCAGATCCTCATTAAGATCGGCGCTGGTCGAGCCGTGGCCGCAGACCACATCGTCGGCATAGATTTCGAGTTCGGGCTTGGAATCGAACTCGGTATCCGGCGACAGCATGAGAACCTGCGCCATCTGCTTGCCGTCGGTCTTCTGCGCGTCGGGGCGCACGATGACCTTGCCCTGGAACACGCCGCGCGCGTGATCGTCGAGCACGCCCTTGAACAGCTCGCGGCTGGTGCACTGCGGCACGGCATGGTCGACCACCATGGTCGTGTCGATATGCTCACCGCCGCGCGCCAGGAAGGCGCCGGAGAGATCGAACTTGCCGCCAGTGCCGGTGAACACGACGCCGATCTGATTACGCGCCAGCGCGGTGCCGGCCGTGAAGTGGAAGCCGCGATAGTCGGCGTCGGCGTCTAGATCGATCAGCCAGTTCGACAGCTGGGCGCCGCTGACCGGCTCCCAGGCGCACTTGACGTGCGAGACTGCCGCCGCCTTGCCGACGACGATCTTGGTCGCGGCGTTGAGCTGCGTCTCCCTGGCAGCCTTCGGCGTCGCCACGACCGCTTCGATGATCGTCGCTTCGGCATTGGCGCCGACGCGGATCACGTTGCGCGTGACCACGAGTTGAGGGTCGTGGCTCGCCCGCACGGAAACGATCAGCACCGGCTTTTCGAGCTTGGCGTTGGCGGCGATATCCACCACCGCGCCATCGCGCACGTACGCCGTGTTGAGCGCCAGCACGGCGTCGTCGTCGCGATTGCCGACATGCAGCAGCTCGCCGGCATCCTTGTCGTCGGTGAGGACGGTCGCCAGCGAGGCGACGGTCACAGCACCGTCGGCGACGAGCGCCGACAGGTCGGCCGCGTACTGCCCGTCAACGAACACGACGCGGTGCGCGTCGATGGCGGCGAGCGGACCCAGCGCCGCCTTAAGGGCAGCCTCGGTGACGCGCGTAGCCTTAGACGCACGCAGCGGCAGCGCCTCTTTCATCAGGTTGCGCAGGTCGGTGTATTTCCACGCTTCGATGCGCCGATGCGGCAGTCCCAGCGCCCCGAACCGGCGTATTGCATCGGTGCGCACATGGCGCACCTGCGCGCCGCCCGGCAGCTCCGCCGCGACGGACGCGAAACCTTCAGCGAGCGACTGCTCCGCCTTTGTCTTCAAAACCGCAATGTTCATCTCGCGCCTCCCCGGCGCCGTATCTGTTCGCAGCGTCGCACCGCTCTCCGCGGCGCGTGCCGAACCGGCCGCTGCGACAAGCCCCTCACCTGCTGGCAACTCGCGATCCATCTCAGGCCGCCTTCGCCTGGTACTCGGCGTAGCCGGACTTCTCCAGCTCCTTGGCCAGCGAAGCGTCGCCCGACTTGCGGATCTTGCCATCCACCATGACGTGGACGCGGTCCGGAACGATGTAGTTCAAGAGCCGCTGGTAGTGGGTGATGACCAGCATCGAGCGGTCCTTGTTGCGCATGGAATTGACGCCGTCGGCGACGATGCGCAGCGCGTCGATGTCGAGGCCAGAGTCGGTCTCGTCGAGCACGCACAGCGTCGGCTCCAGCACTTCCATCTGCAGGATTTCGGAACGCTTCTTCTCGCCGCCCGAGAAGCCGACGTTCACCGGCCGCTTGAGCATGTCCATGTTGATGTT
>JBDTOR010000189.1:0-4425 GCA_039933175.1 Hyphomicrobium sp.
GGCCGCTGAGGAGTGATGCGATGCGTCGCGTGGTCCGGCTATTGGCGAACAGCGGGGTGGCCGTCGGCCTTCTTGCACGCGCCGCACTGCCCGCCGCTGCCGACGACAAGACGCTGCTCAACGCCTGCTGGGCACCGGCCGAGCTCGCCGCCAAGCCCGGCGAGAAGAACCCGCGAAAAGGCGACCACAGTTTCGATGCACCACCTTCGCAAGGATGGATCGTCGCGCCGTCCACCGGCGCGCCGGCGGATGCCGTCGGAGCGATCCGGCGCGTGAGGCTGCCACCGGGGCGCAAGCTCGTCGCCCTTACGTTCGATCTATGCGAACAGCCGGGCGAGATCGCCGGCTATGACGGCGCCATCATTGACTACCTGCGCAGCGAAAACATCAAGGCGACCTTCTTCGCCGGCGGCAAGTGGATGCGCTCGCACGAGCAGCGGGCCCAGCAGCTGATGGCCGATCCGCTGTTCGAAATCGGCAACCATTCCGAGGCGCATCGCAATCTTCGCCTACTGCAAGGCACGCGCCTGCACGACGAGGTCATCGGGCCGCAGCGCGCCTACGAGGCGATCCGCACGCGGCTGGCAGAATCCCAGTGCAGCATGGGGCAGCCGGCGGCGATGCAGAGCGTGGCGCCGCGGCTGAGCCTCTTCCGCTTTCCTTACGGCGCCTGCAACGACCGCGCCCTGCGCGAGGTGCACGATCAGGGTCTGCGCGCCATTCAGTGGGACATCTCGACCGGCGACCCGGCGCCGCAGCAGTCGGCCGCCGCGATCGTGCGCGCCATGGGACATGCGCGTCCAGGATCGATCATCGTCAACCACGCCAACGGGCGCGGCTGGCACACCGCGGAGGCGTTACCGCTGGCCATCACCAAGCTGCGCAACATGGGATTTGAGTTCGTCACGGTTTCGGAGTTGATCGCGGCGGGTGAGCCGGTGATCGCGCCCGGCTGCTACGACAACCGGCCCGGCGATACCGACCGTTACGACAACGTCGCAAAGGGCCCTCACCCATTGCTGCAGAAGACCAAGACGCACCTGCAATGAGTGGCAACGCCAGGTTCGCCGAGACGCGCTACGAGCTGTCATTGCCGGGGGGCGCGACGTTTATCGCCACCCCGCTCGATCCGGCCGACGGCCGCCATCTCGGCGAGGTGTTTGCCGGTCTCGACCCGTGGGCGGCGTACGGCTATCCGGCCGCTGCATTGAGCCATTTCCTCGCCGCCAATGAGCCGCCCGCGCCCCGCTTTGCCATGCATGTCGGTGGCGAGCTTGCCGGCGCCATCGTCATACGCCCCGGCTGGCTGCGCGGGCCCTACCTGCAATTCCTCGGCGTGGTGCCGGCATATCAGCGTCGTGGCCTCGGAAGCGCCGTGCTGGCATGGATGGAGCGCGAAGGGCGAAGCGCCAAGGATCGTAATCTTTGGGTCGCCGTCTCGGAGATCAACACGGACGCACAGCGACTCTACGAGCGGCATGGCTACAAGCAGGTCGCGCACCTCGACGACCTCGCGTGGGACGGCCGCGCCGAAATCCTCATGCGCAAACGCCTCGCCTAGCTCAGCTGACCTCGAGCACCGTGCGGCCGCGCACTTTGCCGGCAAGTATCTCCGGCGCCAGTGCGACCACATCGGCGAGCGGCCGCGTCACCGACATCTCGGCCAACTTGCCGCGGTCGAGAACAACGGCCAACCGTTCCCATGCGCGCACGCGCTTCTCCCTCGGCGCCATGACGCTGTCGATACCGGCGAGGGTGATGCCGCGCAGGATGAACGGCGCCACCGACATCGGCAGGTCGAGACCTTGGGCAAGGCCGGTGGCGGCAACGCAGCCGCCGTACTGCGTCATCGCAATCGCATTGGCCAGCGTGTGCGAGCCGGCGACGTCGATGGCGCCAGCCCAGCGCTCCTTGCCGAGCGGCGGGCCGGCCGAAGACAGCTCATCGCGGGAAATGATTTCGGACGCGCCGAGCCCGCGGAGATAATCCGTCTCCTCGGGTCGGCCCGTCGAAGCGATGACGCGATAGCCGAGCTTGTGCAGCAGGGTGACGGCAATACTGCCGACGCCGCCCGCCGCCCCGGTGACGAGCACTGCGCCCTTATCAGGTGTCACGCCATGCGCCTCCAGCGCCAGCACGCACAGCATCGCCGTGTAGCCGGCCGTGCCGATCGCCATGGTCTCGGCGTTGGTAAAGGCACCGGGCCGCTTGATCAGCCAATCGCCCGGCACACGCGCCCGCTGCGCATAGCCGCCCGGCCGCCGCTCGCCACAGCCCCAGCCGTTGAGGATCACGTCGTCGCCCGGCACGAACGCGGCATGCGTTGACGCAATTACCGACCCGGCGAAATCGATCCCCGGCACGAGTGGCAACCGCATACCCGGCAGCCGCCCGGTCATCGCCAGCCCGTCCTTGTAGTTGACGGTCGAATGCGTGACAGCGACGGTGACGTCGCCCTCACCCAGGTCGGCCTCCTGCATCGGCGTCCACGCCGCGCGCAATCCGCCCTCGGCCCGACTCAGGAGAAGCGCGTTGTAGCCGCTCATCTGCAATCCTCTGCAAATACGAACAATCTAGTCTCGCAGCGCAGCACACGCACCGGCCGAGCGCAAATCGACCCCGGCGTTAGACCCGCCCCCCGCGACTGATGCAATTTGTGCTCAGGGTGCGCGGGCGCGATTGCTCAAGTCGGTGAAGGCGCGGGCTTGAGAACCACACTCAGTGTGTCCCGGGCGCCAGAGCCGCATGATTGCCGCCCTCTCGTAGATCGCCTCCGGTTCCCCGCAACGCAAAAAATATTTCGCTTGGCGAGAGCTTCGTAGCCAACTTACGCTCTGAACTTCGGTACGGGAGCGGTGTTCTCCGTACCGCAAATCGAGCTGCCAAAAGGCGGCCGCGTATACTCGGAGGCGACGATGGAACTGGTGGTACGACTGAACGTGCTTGCTGCGCTTCTATCTTTCGGCTTCATCGCTGCGATCGTATTCGGCGTCGTCTGACGCCACGCAGGGGAAGTGAGCTCGCACCCCGACATCCCCCCGTCCGGCACGAGCTCGGGACAATCAGAAAGGCGCGGAAATTTCCGCGCCTTTATCATTTTGGGACTGCCGCAGTCGATCAGGCGGCGGCCACCCGCAACGGGCGCGGATCGTAGTTGAGCACCGGCGCCAGCCAGCGCTCCGTCTCCTCGATGGTCCAGCCCTTGCGCGCCGCATAGTCGGCAACCTGATCGCGCTCGACCTTGCCGACGCCGAAGTAGTGGCTATCGGGATGCGCGAGGTAGATGCCCGACACGGCCGCGCCGGGCCACATCGCGTAGCTCTCGGTCAGCTCGATGCCCGCCGCCTTATGGACGTCCATCAGCTTCCACAGCGTCGCCTTCTCGGTGTGGTCGGGCTGCGCCGGATAGCCGGGCGCCGGGCGGATGCCGCGATACTTTTCCAAGATGAGATCGTCGTTGGAAAGCGTCTCGTCGGCGGCATAGCCCCAGAACTCGCGGCGCACGCGCGCGTGCAGGCGCTCGGCGAAGGCTTCGGCGAGGCGGTCGCACAGCGCCTTGAAGAGAATGCGGCTGTAGTCGTCGGTTGCCGCGATACGCGCCAGGGATTCCTCCTCGCCAAGTCCCGCCGTAACGGCAAAACCGCCGACGTAATCGGCAAGGCCGGTGTCCTTCGGCGCGACGAAATCGGCGAGCGCGGTGTGGGCGCGGTCGCGCGAGGGATCGCGGGCGATCTGCTGGCGCAGCGTGAAGAGGGTCGCCAGATCCTTGCTGCGCGTGTCGTCGGTGTAGAGTTTGATGTCGTCGCCGACGCTGTTGGCCGGCCAGAAGCCGATGACACCCGACGCCCGTGTCCACTTCTCGGCGACCATGCGCTTCAGCATGTCCTGCGCGTCGTTGAACAGCTTCTGCGCCTCGGCGCCGACCTTGTTGTCCTTGAGGATGGCCGGATAGCGCCCCGTCAACTCCCAGGTCTGAAAGAAGGGCGTCCAGTCGATGTACGGCACCAGCTCGGCGAGCGGATAGTCGGTGAACGCCTTGGTGCCGAGGAAGCTCGGCTTGGGCGGCTTGTAGCCCTTCCAATCAGGGGCGAATTTATTGGCGCGTGCAGCGGCGAGCGTGATGCGCTTTTTCGAAGCTTCGTTGCGCACGTGCGCCTCGGCGACCTTGATGTACTCCTTGCGGATCTCGCCGATGTATTCCGGGCGATCGGTCGGCGACAGAAGCTTGGAGACGACGCCGACAGCGCGGCTGGCGTCGAGCACGTAGATGGCCTGCCCCCTGAGGTAGTTGGGGCTGATCTTCACCGCCGTGTGCACGCGGCTGGTCGTGGCGCCGCCGATGAGCAGCGGGCATGCGAACCCCTCGCGCTCCATCTCCGCGGCGACAAAGCACATCTCGTCGAGCGAGGGCGTGATGAGGCCCGA
>JBDTOR010000190.1:0-4423 GCA_039933175.1 Hyphomicrobium sp.
GATGGCGCGAAAGCCCATGGCGTCGATGGTCGGGGTGAAGTCCTTGCCGTCGTTGAGCACAAAGCCCCATTTGGCGAGGTGATAGTTCAGCGACGCAAAGCCCATCTTGGAAGTGTTGCTGGCGCGGCTGAACTGGGATTCGGTGTAGAACACGCGGCCGATGGCGATGCCGTAGCCGCCGCCGATGAGTTGCCCGTCGGCGCTCCACACCTCGAACGAGTGCGCGAACCCGAGGTCATGCAACGCCGCGTAGAGGCGCATGATCTTCGGCGTGATCCAGGTGAGGCCGAGCGGGCGACCCTTGCGCGGCTCGGCGCACGCCTTGATCACTTGGTCGAACGCCTGATCGAACGTGACGCGGTAATCGGTCTTGCGCATGTCGCGGAGCAGGCGCTTGGCGATGTGATACTCGCCGAGGGGCAGAACCATGCGCTCGCGGCGCGTCCACCACTTCAGCGGGCCGAGGTGGCACCACGGGAAGAAGCCGCGGCGGGCAGCGGCGATGATGCGCTCCGGAGTGATGTCGCGACAGACGCCGGCGAAAGTATCGGGGCGCGGGCGTGTGGTGGCGTCGCTGGGCACTTTTGTCCCGCCGCGGGAAACGTCGGCCGCCATGTCCCACAACAGGAAAGGCAGGTCGGCGATGCGCTTGGGGTGCAGGGCGTAGGCCGTGCCCATGGTCCAGCGCAGCAGCATTTCCTTCGGCGTTTCGCGGAACAGGCGCCGGCGGCGCGCCGCGGTGCTCTCCTCGCTGTCCTCGGCGATGATTTCCAGGAACGATGCAGCGACGTTGGCCAACGCGAATACTCCCGAGAAATGCCGTCCCGTTCTAAGGCGGGGTTTGGATGCAGGACCGTGCCCGCCTGGGGCTTACGAAACTACAAACAAGTCGCATGCCAACGCCGCGGCCGCGCGAGCGCGAGGCGCGCCAGGGTTAACGAGACATGCCCTGAATACTCAAGTGGTGCAGGCGGCGGCGCGCTTCAGCAGCAGCGTCCGCTCGCGGGAGTTGTTCGTCATGCCCGCGGCGCGTTCGAATTCGGTGCGCGCCTCGTCGTTGCGACCGAGCTTGGCCAGCAGGTCGGCGCGCACGCTCGGCAGCAGATGATATCCGTTGAGCAGCGGGTCTGAGGTCAACGCGTCGACCACCTTCAAGCCGGCCTCGGGACCGAACAGCATGGCGAGAGCGACGGCGCGATTGAGTTCGACGATCGGCGATGGCATGATCTCGGCAAGCTCGCCATAGAGGCCGACAATGCGCGCCCAGTCGGTCTCATCTCCGGTGCGGGCGCGGGCATGGCACGCGGCGATGGCTGCCTGCAAAACGTACGGGCCCGGCTCGGTGCCGAGCGCCTGCGCACGCTCGAGTGCTGCAAGTCCGCGGCGGATCAGCAGATGATCCCATCGCGCGCGGTTCTGATCGAGCAGCAGGATGGGCTCGCCGTCGGGCGCGGTGCGCGCGCCGAAGCGCGACGCCTGGACCTCCATCAGCGCGACGAGGCCGTGCACTTCCGGCTCGCCGGGCGCCAGCTCGGCCAGGATGCGGCCGAGGCGCAGCGCCTCCTGGCACAACTGCGGACGCATCCAATCCTCGCCCGCGGTGGCAGCATAGCCTTCGTTAAAAATGAGGTAGATGACCGACAGCACCGAGGCGAAGCGCGGTGCAAGCTCGGCGCCGTGCGGCACCTCGAACGGCACGCGTTTTTCGGCCAGCGTTCGTTTGGCGCGCACGATCCTCTGGGCAATCGTCGGTTCGGGCACGAGAAAAGCGCGCGCGATCTCCTCGGTTTTCAGTCCCCCAATCAGCCGCAGGGTCAGCGCAATCTGCGCCTCCTTGCCGAGCAGGGGATGGCAGGCGGTGAACATCAGCCGCAACAGGTCGTCGCCGATGTCGTCGTCGAGCGCGGCGTCGAGATCGGGCATTGCCCCCTCACCGTCCACGGCCAGCTCATGCCCCAGCTCGCTGTGCTTGCGCTCGATGAGCTTGGCGCGCCGGAAGCGGTCGAGCGCGCGGTGCTTGGCCGTCGCCATCAGCCAGGCGCCCGGCTTGTCAGGAATGCCGGACTTCGGCCACTGCTCGAGCGCGGCGACAAGCGCGTCCTGTGCCAGCTCCTCGGCGAGCCCGACATCGCGCACCATGCGCGCCAGCCCGGCGATGAGCTTCGCCTGCTCGATGCGCCAGATGGCGTCTATTGCCTGATGTGGATCGGTAGCCGTCACAGCTACCGATCACAGCATCTGCAGTTGGCCGGTGCAAGCTGTAGGGCGAGGCCCACACAACTCAGCCGGCGCCAGCCTTAAGGTCTCGCGCCCTCGTAGGCTTGCTCGAGTTGCTCAATGTCGAACTTCTTCATCTGCAGGAACGCCTTGGTCACCCGTTGCGACTTCGAGGCATCGGCGTCCGACAGCATCTTCGGCAGGACGGACGGGACAACCTGCCAGGAGACGCCGTACTTGTCCTTCAACCAGCCGCATGGGCCTTCCTGCCCGCCCTCGCTAAGCTTGGCCCAGAAGTAGTCGATCTCCTCTTGCGTCTTGCAATGCACCTGGAACGACACGGCTTCGTTGAACTTGAAGTGGGGTCCGCCGTTGAGCGCCACGAAGGGCAGTTCGCCGATATTGAACTCCGCGGTCATGACCGTACCGGCCTGCTTGCCGTGGATCTCACGGCCCTCCGATCCGTAGCGGGTGATCCCGCCGATCCTCGCATTCTCGAATACGGAGACATAGAAATTCGCTGCCTGCTCGGCTTGAGTGTCGAACCACAGGCAGGTCGTGATCGCATGTGCGGCCATCTTCATGGTGCGCTCCTTAGGTATTGATTGAAGGTCCTGCTGCTTCGCCGATCATCAGCTGCAAGGCTAAGCGTCGGGGCAGCCCGGGCCCTCGAACATCTGCCGGACCTCGGTCTCGCCTTCCCATTCAGGCCAGTGCTTCAGGTGGAGTTCCATGAACCGCATGGACAGCGCCATGGCTTCTTCCTTCGTCTCCACCTGGAACACCGCATAGCCGCCGATCACTTCCTTGGCCTCGCTGAATGGCCCGTCGGTGACGCTCAGCTTGCCGTGCGATTGCCGTACACGGTAGGCGCCCATGGCGGTCGGCAACAGGCCGCCCATGTCGACCATGACGCCGGCTTTGGTCATCTCCTGGCCTAGCTGGTTGATCGCTTCCATAAGTGCCTGCGGCGGCGGCCCGAGGCGGTAATCTTCGGAGGACTTCACCATCGACATGAATCGCATTGTCTTATCTCCCTTGAATTCGATTTGCGGAGCGCGGCGCCATGCGCCGCCGTTTCACCGCGCGGACTATTTCTTGGTCATTTTCTCGAGCTTGCGGTGCTGCTCGATGGCTTCGCCCTCGCCGAAGTCCTCGAGTTCGAACACCTGGCGGATCTCGATGTAACCGTCCTCGTGGTGCGGATTCGGGCACCGCTTCATCCACTCGATGGCCTCGGCCTTGGACTTCACCTGAATGATCCAGTAGCCGGCTACCAGTTCCTTGGTTTCCGCGAACGGGCCGTCGATCACCGTCCGCTTGTCGCCGGAAAAGCAGACGCGGGCCCCCTTGGAGCTGGCTTGCAACCCGTTGCCGTCGAGCATCACGCCCGCTTTCACCATTTCCTCGTTGAACTTGCCCATGGCCATCAGCATCTCCTCCGACGGCATCACGCCCGCCTCGGAGTCCTTGGTCGCCTTGACCAGCACCATGAATCGCATCGTTGTTCTCCTTCAGAGTGCGTTTTCGAGCCGGGACGATCCCTTGCTCTGATGACACGTCGAACGGGCAGACCGGGAATCGACACGAGGCAGACAACTTTTTTTAGGCATGCCCGGACAGCCCCCAAACGCGGCGCCTGCGCGCCTTGACGCTCCACTGGGCGGGTGATCTATGGGGCCGCTCAGGGCATTAACCTTGGATCTTCCGTGACCGATACCGTCCTAATCATCGACTTCGGCAGCCAGGTGACCCAGCTCATCGCCCGCCGGGTGCGCGAGGCGGGCGTCTATTCGGAAATCGTGCCGTTCAATCAGGCCGAGGCGGCGATGGCGCGCCTAGAGCCGAAGGCCATCGTGCTCTCCGGCGGCCCCGCCTCGGTGACGACGGAAGGCTCGCCCCGCGCGCCGCAGAGCGTGTTCGACAGCGGCCTGCCCATTCTCTCCATCTGCTACGGCCAGCAGACGACGGCGGTGCAACTCGGCGGCGTCGTCGAGGGCGGCCACGCGGCCGAGTTCGGCCGTGCCGAGGTCGACATCAAGGAAGCCTCCGCACTGTTCGACGGCGTATGGCAGGTCGGCAAGCGCTATCCCGTCTGGATGAGCCATGGCGATCGCGTCACGCGGCTGCCCGAAGGTTTCACGGTAAAGGCGACGAGCGAGAATGCGCCGTTCGCGGTGGCTTCCGATGAGAAGCGCCGCATCTA
>JBDTOR010000191.1:0-4414 GCA_039933175.1 Hyphomicrobium sp.
TCCTCGACCTCGATCGAGGAGATGTTCTCGCCGCCCGAGATGATGATGTCCTTGGAGCGATCCTTCAGCTGGATGTAGCCGTCCGGATAGATCACACCCAAATCGCCGGAGTGGAACCAGCCGCCCTCGAACGCTTCGGCGGTCGCCGCCTGGTTCTTGAGATAGCCCTTCATCACGATATTGCCGCGGAACATGACCTCGCCAATGGTCGCGCCGTCGGCCGGCACGCGCGTCATGGTCAGGGGATCGAGGACGGTGAGATCCTCCAACGCCACGTACCGCACGCCCTGGCGCGTACGCATGAAGGCGCGCCCCTCCGCGTCGAGATCGTTCCACTCGCGGTTCCATTCGTTGACCGTCGCCGGACCGTAAGTCTCGGTCAGGCCGTAGAGGTGCGTGAGGTGGAAGCCCGCGGCCGTCATCGCATCGAGCACCGATTGCGGCGGCGGGGCTGCCGCGTGGTTCACCGACACGCGATGGTTGATTGGGCGCCGCTCTTCGGGCGTCGCATTGAGCAGCGTCGACATGACGATCGGCGCACCCGACAGATGCGTCACGCCATGGTCGGCGATTGCCTCGTACATCGCCTTGGCGCGTACCCAGCGCAGGCACACGTGCGTTCCGGCGACGACCGACAGCGACCACGGGAAGCACCAGCCGTTGCAGTGGAACATGGGCAGCGTCCACAGATAAACCGGGTGCTGGCCCATGCCGGCTTCGATGTTGTTGGCGTAGCACATCAATGCCGCGCCCCGGTGATGGTAGACGACGCCCTTCGGGTTGCCCGTCGTGCCGGACGTGTAGTTCAGCGAGATCGCATTCCACTCGTCCGACGGCATCTGCCAGACGAAGTCCGGGTCGCCCGATGCGACGACTGCCTCGTAGTCATCGGCCGATAGCTGTTCGCCGCTCTGCGGAAACTCCGGGTCGTTGTAGTCGATGATCGCCGGCTTGGCTTCCGCCAGCACCAGTGCCGCCTTCGACAGCGGCGCGAATTCACGGTCGGTGATGAGCAGCTTCGAATTGGCGTGGTCTAGCTGGAAGGCGACGATGGGCGCGTCGAGACGGGTGTTGATGGTATGCAGCACGGCGCCGAGCATCGGCACGCCGTAGTGCACCTCCAGCATGGGCGGCGTGTTGGCGAGGACCACAGATACAGTGTCGCCGGGGCCAATCCCTCGTGCCGCCAATGCCGACGCCAGCCGCCGGCAGCGCTCATAAAACTGCGCATAGGTGAAGCGCTGGTTGCCGTGAATGATGGCCGTGTGATCGGGGAAAACCAGCGCCGCGCGCTGCAGGAATTGGAGGGGCGTCAGCGGCTGGAAGTTCGCAGGGTTCTTCTGGAGGTGATCGTCGTAGGGATTGAGGGACATGTCCGGCCGGCGCTCGAGGAGAGGAATTGCAGCGGGGGTATCCGCAGCGTCGGCAAAACGCTAGCGAAAGCCAGCATCGCGGGCAATGTCCATGTCGACTGCACAAACGATGTGCGGCATGGGCGCACGAATCCTCCGGATTCTGCGTCGTTCGGTCTTTTTCGCCGTCCGATTAGAGGTTAATCTGCTCTGTCGCTTGGTCTGGTAGGGAGATGGCCATGAGCGAGCTCAGACAGCAAACGATCGCCTTGTGGATCGTGCTTATGCTGCTCATTCTGGTGCCGTGGGCACTCGAATAATTTGGCAGGGCAAAGCCGCGTGAGGGCGTTGCCGCTGCATGTGCGCGCCTTGGGCTGACTATTCGTCGCCGGAACCTTCGTCGGAGCGTTCGCCGCCCGACAGCTCCTTGAGCTTGGCGAAGACGCGGGCCTGCTCCTCCTGCTCGGTCTCCTCGCGCGCCTCCTCATGCTTCGGCTGCATGATCTCGACCTTGCGCTCAGGCGGAGGCTGGGTCGTCTCTTCGGTCGGCAGCAGCGTGCCGGCCTTCTCGCCGGCCGCCTTACCCGTGCGATCGAGACGACGGGCGGCCTTCTTGACCTCGGCGTCGAGGTCAATCTGCGAGCACAGGCCCAGCGTCACGGGATCCTGCGGCGTCAGGTTGGGGGCGTTCCAGTGCGAGCGCTCGCGGATCTGCGTGATCGTCGGCTTGGTGGTGCCGACGAGGCGCATGATCTGGCTGTCCTTCAGCTCCGGATGATTGCGCAGCAGCCAAAGGACGGCGTTGGGGCGGTCCTGGCGGCGCGACACGGGCGTATAGCGGGGGCCCTTGCGCGAGGGTGTCTCGGGCACGATGACCTTCGGCTCGGCCAGGTGCAGATCGCGCGAAGAATCGCGCTCTGCCTCTTCGATCGCTTCGCGGGTAAGCTGGCCCGAGGTGACGGGGTCGAGGCCCTTGATGCCTTGCGCCACGTCGCCGTCGGCGATGCCTTTCACCTCCAGCACGTGGAGACCGCAAAAGCTGGCGATCTGCTCGAACGTCAGCGAGGTGTTGGCAACGAGCCATACGGCCGTCGCCTTGGGCATCAGGGGTCTGCGATCGCTCATGGGGGCTTAACCTCCGGCTTCCTGCGTCGGTCCGCAGGGCCAAGTATTTTGGGGCAACTGGGGAATTGCGCGCCTTATAGCTCTTCCGGCCCCTAAGGTGCAACCCGCCGATCACTGTTTGGTTGAGCCCTGCTTAGGGCGCCGTTGTTGCCCGGCTGGCTGCACGTGGGTAGTGTCCCGCCGATCGCCAGGACGGATAAAGCACGAGAAGGGCTCAACGATGGGTGCGACGCCAAAGAGTGTTTATTTCGAAGACCTTAGCATCGGCCAAGAGGCGAGCGTCAGCAATACTGTGACGGCCGACGTCATCGCGGCTTTTGCCGACGTATCGGGCGACAGGAACCCGGTCCACATTGATGCCGACTATGCGGCCAAGACCATGTTCAAGGAGCGCATTGCGCACGGCATGCTGTCGGCCGCCTACATCTCGGCAGTGTTCGGCATGCAGCTGCCGGGCCCTGGCGCCATCTACATTTCGCAAACGTTGAACTTCAAGGCGCCGGTGAAGATCGGCGATCAGGTCGTCACCACGGTGAAGGTGGCCGAGCTGATCCCGGAGAAGAAGCGCGCCAAATTCGAATGCGTTTGCACTGTCAGCGGCAAGCCCGTCGTGCAGGGTGAGGCCGTGCTTATGGTCCCCACGCGCCCGGCCTGATCGGCACTTTATCAGCGGTGGCGGGCAAAGCCGGCGAAGTGACCGCCGCCATGGCGGCCATGGCCCACGAGGGAATCGGCGATGACGGTGCCGGCCACCGTGACGATGATGCCGATGACGATCTGCGGGATCCAATATTTCATGCCTAGTGTGATGATCTAGAAATTCGCCATCATCAGGGCGAGGTATCGAGCGAATTTCTAGATCTGAATCACACTAGCAAGTCTATGCTTTCTAGTGTCCCTCATGATTCCGAAGTTCGCTCCCGATCCTAGCCGCAAGCACTGGCGAACTTCGGAATCGGGACACTAGAGCATGCTAATAAGCAGCGGCAAAATTTGGACGCGTGAAAGACGAAACGAGGCCCGATGCAGGTCGTTCACGGCTACCGGAATGTGCCCGATACGGCGCGCGGAGCCGTGCTCGCCATCGGCAATTTCGACGGCGTACATCGCGGCCACCAGGCGCTGCTGCGCGCCGCTTCCGCCATCGGGCGCGAGCTCAGCGCGCCGGCGGGCGCGCTCGTTTTCGAGCCGCATCCGCGCGAATTCTTCCACCCCGAGGAGCCGCACTTTCACTTAACTCCGCTGCCGCAAAAGCTGGCGATTTTCGATCGCATCGGCCTCGATCTTGCCGTCGTGCTCGCCTTCGATGCCGGTCTTGCCGCGCTCACGGCCGATGAGTTCATCAACCGGGTGCTGGTCGATGGGCTCGGCGTCCGGTGCGTCGTCATCGGGCACGACTTTTTCTTCGGCAAGAATCGCGGCGGCACGCCGGAGACGATGCAGGCAGCAGCGGCGCAAGCCGGCTTCGGCCTGACGATCATTCCGCCCGTCGCCGAGGACGGCGAAGTGTTCTCCTCCAGCGCCATCCGTCTGCGGCTGGCGCAGGGCGATGTCAAAGGCGCCGCGCGCCTGCTCGGTCGCGACTGGATCGCCGCCGGTGTCGTCGTCGGGGGCGCCAAGCGCGGCACCGGGCTCGGCTTTCCCACCGCCAACATCCCCCTGCCGAAGGGCACCGTGCTCGGCCACGGCATCTACGCGGTGCGCGTGCACATCGACGGCGCGCGCCACGACGGCGCCGCCTACCTCGGCACGCGGCCGACATACGACAACGGCATGCCGGTGCTGGAGGTCTTCCTGTTCGATTTCGACGGCGACCTCTACGGCCGCGAGATCGAGGTCGAGTTCGTCGACTTTGTCCGCGCCGACCGCAAGTTCGACACCAGCGAGGCGTTGGTCGCGCAAATGCAGCTCGACATCGCCCGCGCCCGCGACATCCT
>JBDTOR010000192.1:0-4370 GCA_039933175.1 Hyphomicrobium sp.
AACTCCCGACATCCTCGGTGTAAACGAGGCGCTCTACCACTGAGCTAATCGCCCGTTCATGCGCAGCATGACTTCGTCATAACGCGGGCCTTCGGCCCGACGGCGGCAATAGGCAGTAGGCAGTGGGCAGTCGTCAAGCGCCGACAACGAAGCCCACACCAACCGAAGCTCGCGCCCCCTCTGTTGACCCGAAGGTCCCGCGCCCGTCATGACGAAGTCATGCTTCGCATGAACGGGGCGCCGGCGCGAGCGCTGCCCCCGCGGAGCGCGCCCGATGGCACAGCCATCGGACTAGCGTGCGTGAGCGAAAAAAGGAAAGGCGCGCCGCAGCAAAGCGCGACGCGCCGAAGCCTACCCGGAGCCTCGTGAAGGACGCTTAGTTCAGGATGTCCTTCAGGCCCTTGGAGGGGCTGAACTTCGGCACCCGCGAGGCGGGAATGTTGATGGTCGCGCCGGTTGCCGGGTTACGGCCCTCGCGCGCCTTGCGGGCAGCCACTTTGAAGGTGCCGAAATCGGGAATGCGCACCTCGTTGCCAACCTTCATTGCGCTGCGGATGTGCTCGAGCACAGCGTCGACCGCCACGGTGGCCTTATCCTTGGTGAGCTCGGCTTCCTTGGCGACGGCGTCGATCAAATCTTTCTTGCTCATCTCGTGTCCGTCCTTTGCGTTCGGAAATTGCGACTTGGGGGAGTCGGGCGGAAGTAGGGGTCCCGCGCGTGTTGCTGAAGCCGCAACAGTGCGTGAGAGAAGCGCCCAATGGCGGGCCCCGTCAAGGGGGAAAAGGCGCGAATTTGCCCGAAAAACCTGGGGAAATGGAGGGTCCGGCGTGCACGTAGCGGGAACAAAAAACCTCGCGACTGTCGCCGCGAGGTTACCGTTGTTGCATACAAAACCGCGCAGCGCCGAATCCGGTCGGCACCGCGCGTTTGTTCAGTGCGCCGTGATGCGCGAGCCGCCGGCGCCGTCCTCGCCCTTCACCGCCGCGGCTTCCGCCGCTTCATCCCATACAATCCGCTCAGGCGTCCGGACCAGTGCAGACCTCAAAACATCGTCGACACGGGCCACCGGCACGATCTCGATCTTGTTCTTGATCTCCACCGGTATCTCGGTGAGGTCCTTAACGTTCTCTTCAGGGATAATGACGGTTTTGATGCCGCCGCGTAGGGCTGCGAGCAGCTTTTCCTTGAGCCCGCCGATCGGCAGAACACGGCCGCGCAGCGTGATCTCGCCGGTCATGGCGACATCCTTGCGTACCGGAATTCCGGTCAGCACCGAGATGATCGCCGTGGCCATGGCGACGCCGGCCGACGGTCCGTCCTTCGGGGTGGCACCCTCGGGAACGTGCACGTGGATGTCCTTGCGCTCGAACAACGTCGGGTGAATGCCGAACTCGACCGAGCGCGAGCGCACGTAGGCGTTGGCGGCCTGGATGCTCTCCTTCATCACGTCGCGCAGGTTGCCGGTAACGGTCATCTTGCCCTTGCCCGGCATCATGACGCCTTCGATCGTCAGCAACTCGCCGCCGACCTCGGTCCACGCCAGACCCGTGACGATGCCGACCTGGTCCTCGAGCTCCGCTTCGCCGTACCGGTACTTCGGCACGCCGAGATAGGATTCGAGGTTGGCCAGCGTCACCATGACGGACTTGTTCTGCGAGGTGAGAATCTCCTTCACCGCCTTGCGGGCAAGCTTGGCGATCTCACGCTCGAGCGAGCGCACGCCCGCTTCGCGCGTGTAGCGCCGAACCAGCTCCAGCAACGCTGCGTCGTCGACCGACCATTCGTGCGGCTCCAATCCATGCGCGGCGCGCTGGCCGGCAAGGAGATGGCGCTTGGCGATCTCGATCTTCTCGTCCTCGGTGTAGCCGGCGAGACGGATGATCTCCATGCGGTCCATGAGGGCCGGCGGAATGTTCAGCGTGTTGGCCGTCGTCACGAACATCACGTTCGACAGGTCGTAGTCGACCTCGAGGTAATGGTCGTTGAACGTGCTGTTCTGCTCGGGGTCGAGAACCTCGAGCAACGCCGCCGCCGGATCGCCGCGGAAGTCCGAGCCCATCTTGTCGATCTCGTCCAGCAGGAAGAGCGGGTTGGTCCGCTTTGCCTTGCGCATGGACTGGACGACCTTGCCGGGCATCGAGCCGATATAGGTGCGGCGGTGGCCGCGGATCTCCGCTTCGTCGCGCACGCCGCCGAGGCTCATGCGGACGAACTCGCGGCCCGTGGCATTGGCGATCGACTTGCCGAGCGAGGTCTTGCCCACGCCGGGAGGTCCGACGAGGCACAGGATCGGCCCCTTCAGCTTGTTGGTGCGAGCCTGCACCGCGAGATACTCGAGGATGCGCTCCTTGACCTTCTCGAGGCCGTAGTGCTCGGCGTCGAGCGTGGTCTGCGCCTCGTCGAGGTCCTTCTTGACCTTGCCCTTGATGCCCCACGGGATGGACAGCAGCCAATCGAGATAGTTGCGCACGACGGTGGCTTCCGCCGACATCGGGCTCATCTGCTTGAGCTTCTTCAGCTCGGCGAGAGCCTTGTCGCGGGCCTCCTTCGAGAGCTTGGTGTTCTCGATCTTCTCTTCGAACTCGGCGATGTCGTCGCGCTCGTCTGAGTCGCCGAGCTCCTTCTGGATCGCCTTCATCTGCTCGTTGAGATAGTACTCGCGCTGCGTCTTCTCCATCTGGCGCTTCACGCGCGAGCGGATCTTGCGCTCCACCTGCAGCACGGAGATCTCGCTCTCCATGAGCGTGTAGACGCGCTCCAGACGCTCGGAGATCGTCGAGGTCTCGAGGATCTCCTGCTTGTCGGCGATCTTGATGGCGAGGTGCGAGGCGATCGTGTCGGCCAGCTTCGAGTAGTCCTCGATCTGCGCGACGTTGCCGAGCACTTCGGGCGAAATCTTCTTGTTGAGCTTCACGTAGCTCTCGAACTGCGTCACCGCCGAGCGGGCGAGCGCCTCGATCTCTTCCTTGGCGCCGACGGACTCCGGCACCTGCTCCACCTCGGCCTCGAAGTAGTTGGCATTCTCGGTGTAGCGCTGGATCTTGGCGCGCGAAGTACCTTCGACGAGCACCTTGACGGTGCCGTCCGGCAGCTTCAGCAGCTGCAGCACGTTGGCGAGCGTACCCACCGGATAGATGGCGTCAGTCGCCGGATCGTCGTCGCCGGCGTTCTTCTGGGCAGCGAGCAGGATGTGCTTGTCGGCGCGCATGACCTCTTCGAGGGCATTGATCGACTTGTCGCGCCCGACGAACAGCGGGACGATCATGTACGGGAACACCACGATGTCGCGCAGCGGTAGGACCGGATACAGACCCTTGCCCGCCGTCTTGTCTTTCGTCTTGGTGTCTTCGCCCATTGCCTTACCTATCGTGGTCGTCGCGTTTTAATTCGAAAGCCCACAAAGCGCGCAGCGCGCTTTAAGCGCTCCCTCAGGACATCAAACGCGTATGCCCTGGCACTATTGAGGCGGACGCCGCGCGGGATCAAAAGATCCTTCCGCCTCAGACGACATCACACAACATCGCAGACGCAGCGTCCCATCTGAAATGGGGCCGACTGCCGCTGGATCAAGAGCCGTCGCCGTCGCGGCGGCGGACTAGCCGTCAGGAAAGAGCCGCCTCCCTCAGGCGGCCCCGGTGATCACGACGCGGTCGAGCCCTTTTCATCGGCCCGATCGGAATAGATGCGCAAGGGGCGGGCGCTGCCTTCCACGACTTCCGGCCCGATGACGACTTCTTCCACACCTTTCAGCGCGGGCAGGTCGAACATCGTGTCGAGGAGGTTGCCTTCCATGATGGAGCGCAGACCGCGAGCACCCGTCTTGCGCTCGATCGCCTTGCGGGCAATCGCCTTGAGCGCGTCGCTGGTGATCGTCAGCTTGACGTCTTCCATCTCGAACAGGCGCTGGTACTGCTTGACGAGCGCGTTCTTCGGCTCGGTCAGGATCTGCACCAGGGCCTCCTCGTCGAGGTCCTCGAGCGTTGCGATGACCGGCAGACGGCCGATGAACTCGGGGATGAGCCCGAACTTCAGCAAGTCTTCCGGCTCGACGCCGCGCAGCACCTCGCCCATACGGCGCTCATCGGCGCCGATGACCTTGGCCGAGAAGCCGATCGATGTGCCCTTGCCGCGGCGCGAGATGATCTTCTCGAGACCAGCGAAGGCGCCGCCGCAGATGAACAGGATGTTCGTCGTGTCGACCTGCAGGAATTCCTGCTGGGGATGCTTGCGGCCGCCCTGCGGAGGCACGGAGGCAACGGTGCCTTCCATGATCTTCAGCAGTGCCTGCTGCACGCCCTCGCCCGAGACGTCGCGCGTGATCGACGGGTTGTCGGACTTGCGCGAGATCTTGTCGACCTCGTCGATGTAGA
>JBDTOR010000193.1:0-4370 GCA_039933175.1 Hyphomicrobium sp.
GACTAGCTGCGCCGGCGCGAGCGCGATTTCGACGAGGCAAGTTCGATCCATACCGGCGCGTGGTCGCTGGCACCTGGCTTGCCGCGCACGGGGCGGTCGACGCCGGCTGCTTCGAGGCGTGGGGCAAGCGATGGGCTGAGCAACAGGTGGTCGATGCGCAGTCCGGCGTCGCGCTCCCAGCGATGGCGCAGGTAATGCCAGAACGTGTAGGCCCGCTCTTCGGGATGTAGCTCGCGCAGGGCGTCGGTCCACCCCTGCTTGAGCAGGCGCGCGTAGGCTGAGCGGCTCTGCGGCTGGATCAGCGCGTCGTCGTCCCATGAAGTCGTCGGATAGATGTCGATGTCGGTCGGCGCCACGTTGTAGTCGCCAGCGAGCACGACCGGCACCTCCTCGCGCAGCAGCTTGCGGGCGTGGGCGGCGAGCCGTTTGAACCAGGCGAGCTTGTAATCGAACTTCGGGCCCGGCTGCGGATTGCCGTTCGGGAGATAGATGCAGCCGATGAGAATGCCGCCGACCGCCGCTTCGATGTAGCGCGCCTGCACGTCGGCGGGATCGCCGGGGAGTTCCGTGCGCGTCAGGACTGGTTCGGCACCGCGCGACAGGATGGCGACGCCGTTCCACGTGCGCTGCCCGCGCCACACCGCGGCATACCCCGCTTTGGCCAGCGCCTCGGCGGGGAAGTCATCGTCGGTGCATTTCAATTCCTGCAGGCACACGACGTCCGGCCTGGCGGATTTCAGCCATTGCAGCAAATTGGGTAGTCGGCGATTGACGTTGTTGATGTTGAAGGTGGCGATCTTCATGGGGTTCAGGCGGAGCGCGCCTTGCTCTTGGCCACGACATCCGCCTCCCAGCCGAACACTGAGCGCCCGTCAAGGTCGGGCGAGAGCGCCCGCTCGCCGGCGATGAAGGCGTCGAGCGATGGACCGCTGGCGGTGCGCTCGAGCTGGCGCGCCTGATCGTCGAGGCGCTTCAGGGTTTGCAGCTCCTCGTCGCGCCCGAGTTTGGCGTTTTGTACCGCAGCTTTGAGCACGCGGATCGTCTCGTCGTAGACCTTGATCGGCACCGGATACGGGTGGCGGTCCTTGCCGCCGTGCGCCAGCGAGAAGCGCGCCGGATCCTGGAAGCGATAAGGCGCGCCATGCACGACCTCGGCGACCATAGCGAGCGATTGAACAGTACGTGCCCCAACCCCCGGCGTCAGCAGCAACTCGGGGAAGTCGACCGGGCCGCGTTCGGCCGCAGCTGCGAGCGTACCGTGCAGGCGGCGGGTGAACACGTCGGCCGGGCGCACGTCGTGGTGCGCCGGCATGATCAGATGCGGCAGCTCGGCCTGCGCCGGCGCTTCCTTCGGTGCAGCAGCCCGTGTCAGTGCTGTGTATTCGCCGACGATGCGGTCTGGCCCCAGCGTCGCCAGCAAGTCGAGCTGCGCACCGCGCGACGGCGCCGCGCGCTTGTCGGTCAGATTGACGATGTTGCCTTGCGCCGGCCCGTCGATGGCGCTGTGCGGCTCCTCGACGAAGTTCTGCACGTCGGCCGAATGCCAGTGGTAGCGGCGTGCATAGCGCGAAGCGCCGTTCATGCCTTGCTGGACGACCGTCCAATGCCCGTCGTCGGTAACGAAGAAGCCATGCAGGTAGAGATCGAAGCCGTCCTGCACCGCGGCGCTGTCGACCTTGGCGACGAGGCGGCTGGCGCGCGTCAGCGCCGGCGCGTCGAGGCCGCGACGCTCGCCGAGCGCGGTCAGCTCGTCCGGCGTCTTGCGCGAGTGCCGGCCGCGCCCGCCGCAAACGTAGATGCCAAGCTCGCCCTGCAACGGCGCCAGCCCGCGCTTCAAGGCGCCGATGACGCTGGTCGTGATGCCGGACGAATGCCAGTCCATGCCCATGACGGCACCGAACGACTGGAACCAGAACGGATGCGACAGGCGGCGGAGGAACTCATCGCGCCCGTAGTGGTGAACGATGGCTTGGCAGACGATGGCACCCAGCGATGCCATGCGTTCCGCCAGCCACGGAGGCACGCGTCCACTGTGCAGGGGTAGATCGGCGCTGCCGGTGCGACGGGCCATAGGGCTCCTCAGATCGACTCGGCGGAGTGTAGCGCGTTCCGCAGGTCCATCGTCTAGGTCGCTGGTGCAACGTTCTTGGGCATTTTCAGCACGGAACCTCCGTTGCAATGCCGAGTTGGCTTGCATCAGACGGAGGATGACCATGCAGATGCAGATAGAGACGCGAAAAGCTGATCCCGCCGAGGATCGTGGTGCATTCATCGGCGGCGTGCTTGCGTGCCTTCTAGTGCTGGCCGCGCTCGTGGCGGCAGATATAGTGTTCTCGCCCGAGCCTTCACCGCATCAACTGACACAGGGCGAGGCAACGCAATCGTCTATAGCCAAAGCCGACCCCTCGTAAACGCAATGCAGGTTCAATATGGCGGCGCCTCTATCGGTTTCGATCCCGCACTCGCTCGGTAGGGCAGAGGCGCAACGCCGTCTGAAGTCAGGGCTCGAAGGGCTTCCGCAAGCGGGGCTGCTGCAGGTCGATCAGCAGGCATGGATCGACAATCGCATGACTTTCAACGTGCGTGCGCTGGGTCAGTCGGTGCCGGGCTCGCTGGAAGTGCTGGACGATGCCGTGCGCCTCGAGGTCGTCTTGCCCGCGCTGCTCATGAAACTATGGGAACCGCTAAAGACGGTGCTGCTTGGCCGCGCCAAACTGCTGCTCGAGAAGAAATAGCTCACTCGACGCTGCAGGACGCTAGTGCGGCTTGCCGCCATAGCCGCCACCACCCATTCCACCACCGTCGCCGCCCGGACGTCCGCCATAGCCGCCGGGGCGACCACCAAATCCGCCGCCGCCGCGGATGATGATATCCATGCCGCTGGCGCCGCCGCCGTTGTCGTCTTCCTTCTCGTACTCCGGCTTGCGCTTCACCTTGCGCGGCGGCGGGTTGTAGTTGTCGTCGTCGTTGGAAGCCTGACGCTTTTTCTTCTTCTTTGCCGGCTTGTCGTCGTCGTCCTCGACCTTGCGCGTCTTCGGCTTGGCCTCGTTGGCGCACGCCTTCGGGTCCGCGTCGGGGAAGGACGCTTCGATGACGGCATCGCGCGTCGTCGTAGGAACCGGCTCGATCTGCGGCGTCTCGGCGAGGAACGGAAATGCGACGTCGAAGTCGGCGGCGTCGCGGCCCGGCATGTCCTTCCAGTTGATCGGCTTGCTCACCGCGCCGCCGCTGTCCACCTGGATCAATTGGCCGGGCCGGTCGAGAACGCGGCAGCCGGTCTTGGCAGAGGTGACCTCCACCGCGCCTTCGTGCAGCAGCAGCCAGGCGCTGTCGTCGGGCAGCACGTACATGTCGAAGATGGTGCCGCGCACGGTGATCGAGGCATTCGGCGTGCGGATGAGATAGGTGGGCTTGGTGGCGACCCCGGTGATGAAGCGGAAGGCGCCCTTGGTCAGATCAAGGATGATCGAGCCGGTTTTCTTGTCGCTGTCGTAGACGAACTTGTCGAGCACCATGCGTGCCCCGGGCCCGAGCGCCAGCTTGGTGTCGTCGTTCAGGCGGAACTCGCCGCGGCCGTCGTTGCTGACTTCGATCACCTCGTCTTGGCGCACGACATCGCCGATGGTGAGCTCGCGCTCCTCCTTGTCGAAGTCGGCCTTGACGATGCTGACAATGGTGCGCGCGTCGCCGATCTCGGTGCCCGTTTCCGCGGCAGCCGTGAGGGGCGACAGGAGAGCCAACCCGGCGGCGAGGGCGCCGGCGGTGGCGCAAAATCGGGACAGCGTCACAGCCAATGCAGTCTCCCTAAACAGCGGGCTCTATGGTAGCGCACCCGGGGGGTGGGTCCAATATGGCGTCTTGCGACGTTCTTAAGGATCAATGGTGACGAGCTTGTGGACTTCCTCCCTGACGAAGCCGGTCGCCGCCGGGCGACAGGCCCTGATATTACTCCGGGTGTCCGCGCAGCCAGGGAACTGACGGCAGACGAACGGGTTAGAGCCTTGGTCAGCTGGATAGGCCCAATGCCCAAATTCTACTTCAACGTTCGTTCGGCCTCGGGCCTCGAAACGGATCCGCAAGGGCTCGAGTTTCCGAGCCTCGATGAGGCGATCGCCGATGCCCGCAAGGCGGGCGCAGAAATCCTGCTCGACCGTGCGGTGGAGGAGAGCCAGAAGCGCTCGCAGGCGACCTTCGAGATCGTCGACGCCTCAGGGCAGGTTGTCGCCAAGGTACCGTTCAGCGGCTGACCGGCAACTTGTTTGGGACGATGGCCGGGGATTTTGGCAACGCTTGTGCTCACGTGCGCCTTTGCCACGATTTTCTTCAGGTAACCCGCATCATGGACGCGCTCGTCCTCGGTGGTCTCGAAG
>JBDTOR010000194.1:0-4350 GCA_039933175.1 Hyphomicrobium sp.
AACCTCGCCGCCGAAGCCGCCGAGGATGACGGAGATGAAGCTGCGGTTCATCCCCTTGCACATGATGTACGAGAGGATGGCGCCTGACGATCCGACGAGCGCGCCGGTAATGATCAGAGCGATGTTCGACAGCGTGAAGCCGATGCCGGCCGCGGCCCAGCCCGAGTAGGAGTTGAGCATCGACACGACGACGGGCATGTCGGCGCCGCCGATCGGGACGATGATCAGCACGCCGAACAGCATCGCCGTCAACGTGATGGCCCAGAACAGCAGCGGATCGCCGCCGGAGTTGCAGAACAGGTAGATGAGATAAACGAGACCGCCGAACAGCGCCAAGTTGATGAGGTGGCGCAGCGGCAGGATGATCGGCTTGCCCGACATCTTGCCCGAAAGCTTCAGGAAGGCGATGACCGAGCCGGTGAAGGTGATGGCGCCAATGGCGACGCCGAGCGACATCTCGATGAGGCTGGCGAAATGGACAGCGCCCGGCTCGCCGATGCCGAAGGCGCCGGGGGCGTAAAGCGCCGCGGCGGCGACGAACACGGCGGCAAGGCCGACGAGCGAGTGGAAGGCGGCGACCAGCTCCGGCATGGCCGTCATGGCAATGCGGCGGGCCGTGACGGCACCGACGATGCCGCCGACGCCGAGGCCGGCGCCGAGCAGGATCCAGGTGAGCTGCAGCTGCGGGTTGGCGACGGCGAGGGTCGTACCCATGGCGATGAGCATGCCGAGCATGCCGGCGTAGTTGCCGCGCCGCGACGTTGCCGGGCTCGACAGGCCGCGCAGGGCGAGAATGAACAGAATGCCGGAGACGAGATAGAGCCCGGCGACGAGATTGGGCGTCAACATTTCACTCTTCCCCCGTGGGCGCTCAGGCTCATCACCGCTTGTCGCCCTTCTTTTTGTACATGGCGAGCATGCGCTGGGTGACGAGGAAGCCGCCGAAGATGTTGACGGAGGCCATGGCGAGAGCCAGCACGCCGAAAACCTTGGAGGCGAGCGTGTCGCCGCTCATGAAGCCCTCGACCACGCCATGCTCGACGGCGACCGCGAGCAGTGCGCCGACGACGATCACGGAGGAGATGGCGTTGGTCACCGCCATCAGCGGTGTGTGCAGAGCCGGCGTGACGCTCCACACGACGTAGTAGCCGACGAAGATGGACATCACGAACACCATCAACTCGTAGACGACGGGGTCGATGGCGCCGCCGACAGCAGCCGCTGCGGGGCCGGCATTGGCGGTCAGGAGCAACGCGCTGACCGCAGCAAGCTTCATGAAGGCATGTTTCATCAAGCCGCTCCCTGCAGGCTGGGGTGAACGAACTGGCCGTCGCGCGCGATGAGCGTGCCCTTGACGATCTCGTCGTCCCAGTTGACCGCCAGCACCTTGTCCTTCTTGTCGATCAGCGTCTCGATGAAGGCGTAGAGGTTCTTGGCGTAGAGGCTCGAAGCGTTGATGGCGATCTCCGCCGCCAGATTGATCGGGCCATAGATGCGCACGCCGTTGTGGTCGACGGTCTGCCCGGGCTGCGTCAGCTCGCAGTTGCCGCCGCGCTCGGCGGCGAGGTCGACGATGACCGAGCCGGGCTTCATGCTCTCGACCATGGCGCGCGTGATGAGCCGCGGCGCCGGGCGCCCGGGGATGAGCGCGGTGGTGATGACAATGTCCTGGTTCTTGATGTGCGAAGCGACGAGTTCGGCCTGCTTGGCCTGGTATTCGGCCGACATCGGCTTGGCGTAGCCTGCGGTCGTTTGCGCCTGCTTGAACTCATCGTCCTCGACGGCGACGAACTTGGCACCAAGCGAGGCGACCTGCTCCTTGGTCGCGGGACGCACGTCGGTGGCGGTCACCTGCGCGCCGAGGCGGCGCGCCGTGGCAATGGCCTGCAGGCCGGCGACGCCCACGCCCATGATGAAAACTCTTGCAGCCGGAACCGTGCCCGCCGCCGTCATCATCATCGGCATGGCCTGCTGGAACATCGCCGCGGCGTCGATGACGGCCTTGTAGCCGGCGAGGTTCGCCTGGCTCGACAGCACGTCCATCGACTGCGCGCGCGTAATGCGCGGCATGAACTCCATGGAGAACAGCGCGGCGTTGCCCGCGGCCAGCGCTTGCAGCGCGCCACGGTCGCCGTACGGATCGAGCATGGCAATGACGAGCGCGCCGGGCTTCAGAGCCGCCATGTCGGCGGCAGCGGGGCGGCGCACCTTCAAGAGGATGTCGGCGTCACGCAGCGCTTCCGCCGCAGTGGCCACGATCTCCGCCCCTTGGGCGCGCAGCGTCTCGTCGGAGAAGCGGGAGCGAGCGCCGGCGCCAGCCTCGACCTTCACCTTGGCGCCGAGCGCCGTGAGCTTCTTGACCGTCTCGGGCGAGACCGCGACGCGTGGCTCGTCCGCAGCTTCGGCCGTAACCGCAATGGTGACCATGCACTCGTCCGATCGCGTGGAGGTTTCTCACACCGCCGGGCCCGAGCACCGTGTCACCGGCGCCGAGTTTCCAGCGCGCGGGAGGTGGCCTTAGACCAGGAAGAAGGCCATGCCGGATAGCAGCACGACGAGGAAGGCGATCGAGACCTTGGTGAAGAGGATAAAGCTCTTATAGGTCTGCTCGGCTTGTCCGTAGTCCATTTCCGAATTGCCGCCAGACAGATCGATAGCCACCGTGCCCTCCCAAGGGTTTTGTTGGTTCCTTGGTTTCCTCGTACCTCAACCCCGGCCAGCTATCAAGCGGGGAGGCGCGTCCTGGTAGGCTCTGGGCAAGGCCCTAGGCATGCGGGTCGGGAAGGGGGACGCCGGCGGTGGTGAAAGCCTGGCGCTGGCGCTCGGCCACGGTGTCGATGTCGAAGTCCTCGATCAGTTCGTTGAACAGGCGATACCAGTTCTGCCGGGCGCCCAGGTGCAGGAACACCCCGCCCAGCCCTATGGCGGCGCGATCCATGAAGACGAACTCGCGCGGGATCGCAACCGGCCCCTTCTCGCGCAGGATGCGGTGCACGTTGAAGGCTTCCTGGCGCCCATACTCGCCCGGCGTCGTGCCCTCGGCGATGACGCGCTCGCGGTCGTCGAGCAGCGGTCCGTAGATGAAACGCGCCCACATGCTCAGCGCCTCGATCAGATCGTCCGACAATCCGCGAAAGCCCCACGTCTCGAAGGCGTGCACCACGCGGTCGCGGTCGCCCTTCAAGAGGCCGTTATAGAGATCGATGACGCCTTCGACGAAATGGGGGGCAAAGCTGCGGATGCAGCCGTAGTCGAGCAGGTTGATGCCAGCCGGGCGGCCCACCTCCTCGAACACGCTATAGTTTCCGAGGTGCGGATCGCCGTGGATGACGCCGTAGTGGCTGAACGGGAACCACCAGGCGCGGAACATGGCTTGCGCGATGGCGTTGCGGTCGTCCAGCGGCGCCGGCTTGTAGTCGAGCAGCTTGTTGCCCTCGAGCCAAGTCATGGCGAGGAGGCGCTTGGTCGACAGCTCCGGCAAGATCTCCGGCACGCGAATGCGCGCGTCGCCTGCAAATATGCCGGCGTAGAGATTGGTGTGGCGCGCCTCGAGCTCGTAGTCGAGTTCCTCGCGCAGCCGCGCCGAAATCTCCTTCAATATCTCGCCCGTCTGGATGGCGGGGTTCATGCGCGCATGGATGGCAAAGATGGCCTTGAGCTGCACGAGGTCGGCTTCGACGGCCGAGGCCATGTCGGGGTACTGCAGCTTGACGGCCAGCGCTCGCCCGTCGTGGGCCGTGGCGCGATGCACCTGGCCGAGGGAGGCGGATGCCGCTGCCGTCGTGTCGAAGGCGGCAAAGCGCGATAGCCAGTCTGGGCCGAGTTCGGCCTGCATGCGGCGCTTGGCGAACGCCGGCCCCATCGGCGGGGCGGCCGACTGCAGCTGCGCCAGCTCGCTGGCGTATTCGGCTGGAATGGCCTCAGGAATCGTCGAAAGCAGCTGCGCCACCTTCATCAGCGGGCCCTTGAGGCCACCGAGCGCGGCAGCCAAATCGGCGGCACCGCGCGTGCGGTCGTGCGCGACGCCGAACAGGCGCTCACCGGCGACGCGCGCTGCGACGGCCCCGACGTTGGCACCGACCTTGACGTAGCGTGCGGCGCGGGCGGAGAAGCGGTTCTCTTCGTTGGCCATGGTCCACCGCATATCGGGACGCGAGCGTGCCATGGCAAGTCGTGCCGGAGGCGCGCAAGGTAAGTCGTGCCGGAGGCGCGCAAGGTAAGTCGTGCCGGAGGCGCGCAAAATAAAGCGCGAGCGTCAGACGGCGACCTGGGTGCCTACCTCGACGACGCGATCGGTCGGAATCTGGAAGTACGTCGTCGCGTCCTGGGCGCTGCGGGCGAGCGCGACGA
>JBDTOR010000195.1:0-4330 GCA_039933175.1 Hyphomicrobium sp.
AGATCGAGAAATTCGCTCGGCACCTCGCCGCTGATGGTTAGAGAATTTATCGATCATCACACTAGTCACGCTGGCGCGTTGTCATCGGCCGGGCGCGCCGCTACGCTCGTGTGTCGCCGTTGACCTCCGAGAAACAGAGCCGATACGCATGCCGAAGCTCGAAATCGAGCAGTTTGCTTGCCTTTCCGACAATTACGCGGTGCTGATCCACGACCCCGAGGCGGGCGTCACGGCGTCGATCGACGCGCCGGATGCCAGGGCGATCCTGGCGCGCCTCAAGGCGAAGGACTGGAAGCTCACGCATCTTCTCGTCACGCATCATCACGGCGACCACACCGGCGGCAACCTGCAACTCAAGGAAGAGACGGGTTGCACGGTCATCGGTCCGGCGGCGGAGGCCGACCGGATCCCCGGGATCGACCGCGAAGTGGCCGACGGAGACGTCATCGAGTTCGGCAATTTCGCCATCAAGGTCATCGAGACGCCTGGCCATACGCTTGGCCACGTGAGCTATTTCATACCGGCGGCCAAGATCGCCTTTGTCGGCGACACGCTGTTCGCCATGGGGGCAGGGCGCATCTTCGAAGGCAACGCCGAGATGATGTGGAAGTCGCTGCAAAAGATCATGCGGCTGCCGATGGACACCGAGATCTACTGCGGGCACGAGTACACCGAATCCAACGCCCGCTTCGCGCTGACGCTGGAGCCGAACAACCAGGCATTGGTCAATCGCACCCAGGACGTCGACCGGTTGCGGCGGGAAAACAAGCCGACTCTACCGACGCGCCTCGATCGCGAGCTGGAAACCAACCCCTTTCTGCGCCCCCACGTCACCGCCATCAGGGCCAAGCTCGGCATGCTCTATGCGCCCGATTGGCACGTGTTCGCGGCCATCCGCGAGCGCAAGAACAAGAGCTGAGAATGATCACCGAGCTCAGCGCTGCCGACGTCATTTCCATCCTCGGCCTCAAGCCGCATCCCGAAGGCGGTCACTATCGCGAGACGTTCCGCGACGATCGCGGCGAGGGAGCGCGTGCCGCATCGACGGCAATCTATTTCCTGTTGGCGGCCGGCGAAGTCTCGCACTGGCATCGCGTCGACGCCGCTGAGGTGTGGCACTGGCACGCCGGCGCACCGCTGGCGCTGTCCGTCGCGCCGCCCGATGGCGACGCCACCGACATTCGTCTCGGCGCCGATCTCGCCGCGGGCGAGCGCCCGCAGGGCGTCGTGCCACCCGGCTATTGGCAAAGCGCCCGCAGTCTCGGCGCGTGGACGCTCGTCGGCTGCACGGTGGCGCCGGGATTCGAGTTCGTGCATTTCGAGCTGGCTGCAGAAGGATTTTCTCCGCAGCGCCGCTAAGGTGTTGCGCGCCTTTGACCCGCGCTGTTGCGCATAGGGCTCATAAATGCGTTTTCCACTGTTTATCTTGCCGCGTAAGCCGAGCTAACCACCGACGGGCGCACAGTTTTCCGCTTGCTCTAACCACACCGAGGTTGCCGCTCAGGGCCGACTCACCAAAAAGTCTCCGCAATCTAGTTTTCGCGGCCACGCGGGGGGATGCCGGTTATGAAGCGCGAGTCGTCAGGGCCAATACTGACCACGGTGTTCGTCGACTACGACAACGTCTACTTGTCGTTGAAGCGCAAGAGCGAGGAAGCCGCCAAGCGGTTCTCCAAGGACGCCGGTTTGTGGCTCAAGGAGATCGCGACCGGCGCGCTGATGACGGCGACCAACTCGCCGACGCTCGACGCGGAACGGCGCATCGTCATCAACCGCTGCTACGGCAACCCCGTCCCGCGCCGTAACCAGAGCGACAATTCCACCGACATGAGCTCGTTCCCGTTCGTGCGCCATCACTTCCTGCGCTCCGGGTTCGAGGTGGTCGACTGCCCCCCGCTGACCGCCCAGCTCAAGAACTCGGCCGACATCCGCATGGTCATGGACGTGCGCGATCTGCTCACGCACGACACCTACTTCGACGAGTTCGTCATTCTCTCCGCCGACGCCGACTTCACACCGGTGCTGCACCGGCTGCGTTCGCATGCCCGACGCACCGTGATCTTCTCGAATGATCACACGGCCGCCCCCTACACGGCGATCTGCGATGCGGAGATCCGCGAAGCCGACCTGCTGTCGCTGCTGATCGACGGCCAGCTCACCGACCAAAGCCAGGCGACACGCACCGAGCCGCAGGCCCTGCCGAGCGCCGCGTCGATCGAGCAGCTGCGCAAGGACATCCTCACCGAGGTCGTCAACGTGGTGCGTGCGGCCGATGCACCGGTACCTCTCGAGGCGCTGGCCGATCGCTGCGTGCGCATACTGGGCCACGACAAGACCGTCGGCGGCGCTTGGGGCGGCACGGGCAGCTTCCGTGACCTGCTGACGCGCGGCCTGCCTGAAGACATCCGCCTGACCGGCTCGCCGCCGTACTTCGTGTACGACGCCACACGCGCGCGCACGGAAGCCCCGCGCATCGAGACGCGCGTCGATACGCGTGCCAACTCGCCGCGCCTCGACATGCCCCTCAACGAGCCGATGCGCGCCGAGGTGCCCCCGCGCGCCCTGGCGCCGCTGCTCGGCACGCAACCCTCACCGCGTTCTGCGGCTGCGCCTGCCGGGGCCCCCGCCCCGTCACAGCGCGGACCGCTAGCCCCGGCCCAGCCCGAAACCCTCTCGGGTCAGCCGGGGCAAGTTCGTCAGCAGCCTGCCGGCGCGCATCGCACCGCTCAAGGCGCAGCGGCGATCCAGCAGTCGATCGCCCGCATCCATGAGGCGAGCCAGGCCCCGACGCTGTCGCCGCAGGACTACCGCACGCTGTTCGATGTCATGGCGCAGGAGATCGCCGCCAACGGCCTCGCCGGCTCGCAGACGCTGGTCAACATCGTCGGGCGCGCCGAGAGCGTCGGCATCGAGATCCGCCGCGACGACGTGCGCTTCGTGCTCGACGTCGTCAGCGAGGCCGATCCGTGGTTCGACCAGGGCGCCTCGCCGAGTCTGTTCGCCTCTCGGTTCCGCAACTTCGTCGTAGCGCGCTGCCGCGGCCAGGGGCTGAACCTGTCGGCCGACGAGCTCGACCTCATCGAGGCGTGGTTTGCCGCGCCTGCCGGTCAGCAGCGGGGAGCCGCCGCTCCCGCCCAGGGCGACTATGCCCCGGCACGCCAGCCGCAGCAGGGCATGGGCGGCTTCGGTTCCGCCGATAACGCAGGACCTAACGCAGGTCCGGCCCCGGGTGCCGATCGCTGGTGGAACGCCGACGACGGCCGCCAGGCCGGCCAAGACCAGCAAGCAACGGGCACCGGCGATGAGTTCCCGCGCATCATCCGCACGCGCCTGCGGGGATAACGTTTCCCGATCAACCGCGACATACGAAAATGGCCGGGCTTGCACCCGGCCATTTCCATTTCAAGTGTCCGGCGTCGAGCGCCTCAAGTGGCCATGTAGTGGCCGCCGTTGATGTCGAGGCAGGCGCCGTTGACGAAGCCGGCGCCGTCGGCGGCGAGGAACACGACGGCCCGCGCGATCTCCTCGGGTTCGCCGAGACGGCCGACGGGGATCAGAGGAAGGATCTTGGTCTCCAGCACTTCCTTCGGCACCGCGGCGACCATCTCGGTGGCGATGTAGCCCGGCGCGATGGTGTTGACGGTAATGCCCTTGGCGGCGCCTTCGAAGGCCAGCGCCTTGGTGAAGCCGTGCATGCCGGCTTTGGCGGCCGAGTAGTTCGTCTGGCCCATCTGGCCCTTGCGGCCGTTGATCGAGGAGACGTTGATGATGCGGCCGAAGCTGCGCGCTCGCATGCCGTCGATCACCTGACGCGACATGTTGAAGACGCTGTCGAGGTCGACGCTGACGACCTCTCTCCACTGCTCGAGGGTCATGCGGTGCAGCATGGCGTCGCGCGTGATGCCGGCGTTGTTGACCAGGACGTCGACGGGGCCGACTTCCTTGGCGACCTGAGCGCAACCGGCTTCGCAGGCCGCGTAGTCGCCGACGTTCCACTTGAAGACCGGGATGCCCGTCTCGACCTGGAACTGCTGCGCGGCGGCGTCATTGCCGGCGTAGTTGGCGGCGACGCGAAAACCGGCGTGCTTCAGCGCGACGGAAATGGCGTGACCGATGCCGCGCGTTCCTCCCGTCACCAGGGCGACACGAGCCATTTAGAACCTCCCTCGGATTGGTTTTTTTGTTGGTTGAACAGCGTTTGGCGGAAACTCCGGCCTTACTCAAGGCCGGAGTTCGCGAGTGGCTACTGCGCTCAGTCGCGGGCGACGCACATGGCGATACCCATGCCGCCGCCGATGCACAGCGTGGCGAGGCCCTTCTTGGCGTCGCG
>JBDTOR010000196.1:0-4315 GCA_039933175.1 Hyphomicrobium sp.
CGGGCTCCGACCGAGCGCTCGGCTGCTGCTCGTCCGCGACTGGCGATGCGGGGGGCGTTTCGCTGTGGCTAGCGCCATTCCCTTGCCTCAGGAAGTCGGGGATTGCCGCAAGGTAGCCAAATAACCTGTTCGTACACGGATCGCAGGGTTGAACATCCCGCCGGCGACCGATAGCTGACGACATGAGAACACTACGAATCACACGAACCGCCGCGGCAGCATGCTTGATCGCAGCCGCCACCCTCATCCCCAGCCAACCTGCACCCGCACAAAGCCCGTCCTCTTCGACGATCGATACGGCCGCGATCTCAGCGACGCCAGCGCTCACGGCATCCGGGATCAAGTCGACGATCGCTGAGATCGAAGCGCGCAAGGACATCGCGCCCGCGGTTCGCGATCAGTCGCTGTCGCTCTACCGCGATGCCGCCAGCAAGTTGGAGGCCGCGGAGGCGAGCAGTACGGCAGCGGCCAAATTCCAGGAGGCCATTCAGTCCTCCCCTAAGCGCACCGCGGAGGTCAAGCAGCAGTTGACCGAGGAGCTGGCGGCGCCCAAGAACACGGAGGCAACGTCCAAGAAGCCGCTGAGCCAGCTTGCCGTGGCCGAGATCGAGCAGCGTCTCGATACGACGCAAGCCGAGATAGCGACGCTGAGGACGCAGCTCGGCGGTCTCGACGCGACGCTGCGGACCTTGGCGTCGCGCCCGACCGCCGCGCGCGAGGAACAATCCGCGGAGAAGCAACGTCTTGATAGATTGTCTTCCGCACGCCCCATGCCGAACCTCGGCGAAGATGCCACCGTCGGTGATGCCCGGCGCTCCGCGCTTGCCGCCGAACGGCTCGCCCGTGGCGCCAGGATCAATCTGCTGGAGCAAGAGGTCATCAGCCTACCGGGCCGCCAGGCGCTAACGACCGCCAGTCGCGACCTGGCGGCGGCCAAGCTCAAACGGCTCGAGCAACAGGTCCCTCCTCTCGAGGCCCGTATCAACGATCTGCGCCAGAGCGATGCGTTGAAAAAGCAAGCGCAAGCCGAGCAGGTAACACGCCAACTTTCCGGGCGGTCGCCGCTGCTGGAAGACTACGCAAAGGCCACTGCGCAATTGCGCCAGAAGCAGATCGATCTGGCGCTCGCCACAGAGCAAGATCAAACAACGCAGACCGCAATTAGCGCCGACATCGGGCGCACGCGCGAGAGCATGGTTGCCGCCCAGCAGATTCTGGAGATCGGCTCCGTCGGCGAAGAGCTGGGAGAGTTTCTGCGCGAGATGCGCGCCCAACTCCCGCTCGTCGCCTCCTTGCGCGACAAGATCCACGACCGTGATGCGGCAATCGTCAACGTGCGTTTGCAACGGCTCAATATTGACAAGTCGCGACGCGCGCTGGCCGACCCCGAGCGCGCCGCCGATCATCTGCTGGAAGGAACTCCGCCCGAGGACCGCCTCGAGCTACAGGCAACCCTGCAAAAGCTCATTGTTGAGCGTGCCGACGCCGTCGCCCGCCTCAGCGAAGCCTACACGCGACGCATCGACGATCTGGCCAAGATCAGCGCAATCGAGCGCGAATTCTTGAGCCAGACCACACAGCTCGAGTCGCTACTCAACGATCGGCTTCTGTGGCTACCAAGCTCTGCCCCCCTAGGCTTCGCCTGGACCGAGCAGGTTCAGGCGAGCGTGGCCTGGCTCGCAAACGCAAAGAGCTGGCAGAGTGTCGCTGAGTCCCTGTGGCAGAGCATTACTGCAAGTCCGGTAGTGAGCTTGGCCGTCTTCCTCCTCTGTGGGGCGCTGTGGGGCTTCAGACGACCGCTGCGGGATCGGCTCGACGCCATTGCGGCAGCGACCGGCCGCCCCATGACGGACAGCTATCTGCTGACGCCGCGCGCGCTTGCCATTACGGCGCTCATCTCGTTGCATTGGCCGCTCCTCCTGAGCTACGTGGGATGGCTCTTGCGCACGGCTCCGGAAGCCTCCGAGTTTACAGCCTGCGTCGGCAACGGCTTGCTCGGCGCCGCCTTTGTCCTCCTCATCGTGCGCTTCTTGCAACTCCTTTGCCTCGATCGCGGGCTTTTCCGTGCACACTTCGAATGGAGCGGGCGGGCGTGCCAGCTTTTGGCGAGACAGCTGTCGTGGCTGGTGCTGGTGGCGGCCCCGGTCGGCTTTCTGATCGCCATGATCGAGCTCAACAAGTCGCAGGTATACCGCGACGGGTTGGGCCGATTGGCCTTTCTCGCGGGCTCGTTGGCGATCGCGGTGTTCGCCATGCGCGTCTTGAGCCCGCGCCGAGGCATCTTGGCGGAGTTCCTGGCACGCGACAGCGCCTTATGGCTCACACGCAGCCTCTGGTACTCGCTGGCATGGGCTGCTCCTCTGGCCCTCGCAGCCCTTGCCGTCTCCGGCTACTACGACAGCGCCTCGCTGTTGCAGGCTCTGCTGCTCGAGACGGTGGCTATCGGCATTCTCGGGTTGATCACGTATGGCGTCGCCATGCGCCAGCTCCTCGTCGCCCGCCGGCGTCTGGAGATGCAGCGCGCCTATGAGCGGCGCGAGAAGGCGCGCGCAGCCGCTGCAGTTCGCCAGGCCGTGGAAGCCGCAGGTGATGCAGCCCCGCAGGTGGCCGATATCCTCGATGTGGACGTTGCCTCCATCAGCCTGCAGACGCGCACATTGCTGCGCATGTTGACTCTGGTCGGGATTGCCGTTGCACTGTGGATCGTTTGGCGTCCACTGGTGCCGGCCCTTGGTGGCCTCGACGATGTCGCGCTATGGACGCAGACGGTCACAACCGACGCTGGCACGCGGCTATTGCCCGTGACGCTCTCGAACCTGCTTCTCGCGCTCACGATCGCCGCAATTACCTTCGTCGCCTCGCACAACCTGCCTGGCCTGCTCGAGATACTCCTCTTGCAGCGGCTCTCGATCGAGCCCGGCACGCGCTATGCCGTCACGGCAATCAGCCGTTACGCGATCATCGTCGTCGGCCTGTTGATTGCCTTCAATCGGATCGGCGCCGACTGGTCGCAGATGCAATGGATCGTCGCCGCCCTTGGTGTCGGCGTAGGTTTCGGTCTGCAGGAGATCGTCGCGAATTTCGTCTCAGGACTCATCATCCTTTTCGAGCGCCCGGTGCGCGTCGGCGACACGGTGACGATCGGCGACCTGAGCGGCACAGTCTCACGCATTCAGATCCGCGCCACCAGCATCACCGACTGGGACAACCGCGAGACCCTCGTGCCCAACAAGGCGTTGATCACCGACAAGGTCATGAACTGGACGCTGTCGGACTCGGTGACACGGCTCTTGATTCCGATCGGCATCGCCTACGGGTCCGACACCGTGCTCGCCCAAGCGTTGATGTTAGGCGCCGTGAAGGCCAATCCCCTCGTTCTTGCGCAGCCCCCGCCGACGGTGTTTTTCCTCGGCTTCGGCGACAGTGCCCTTAACTTCGAGGTCCGTGCCTTTGTCGGGCAGCTGCCGCATCGCCTGCCTGTTCTGCACGACTTACATACCGCATTGGAGCGGACCTTGCGCGCGCACAACATCGAGATCCCCTACCCGCAGCGCGACCTGCATCTAAAATTCGAGCAGGTTGCCGAGGCCGCGCAATTCGCGGGCGCAAGGGCGCTGCGCCAGAAGCTCAAGGAAGCCGGTTAGGGGCCCTCGGTCCCTAGAGGCGTCCCCCGACTCATCCTTCAGCCCCTGAGCCGCTAGCCGGCTAACGAAGACGATAGCAGTTTGTCTGCACACGCGGCTTACGCGTGACGTCATAGGCAGCCCGGCACTGGACGAGGTGCGTTTCCGTCGGATGACGAAACAAGATGAAGGTCGACCGGCTGTCGTCACCACTTGCAAACCCGCGATTTGCCACTCGGCCTTTAACAAATCTTCTATCGCGATCTTTGACGCCCACCACGAGCGCGGCGATGGCCGGGACGTGATTGTCCCTACGCCAAAGGGCGAAAGCGAGCAGGAGAAGGGCGAGAAGGACGATGAAACCGATCTACAGCCAAGCCTGGAGCATGGATCAAACCTCACCGCGAGTGTCGCGGGTCGGATGATGTTGGCATATCGGGCCGATTGAGGCGAAGGGAAATGGTCTCGCGTGACGACGGCGATCGTGGCGTAGAACGCTTTCGCGAGGCCTTCCGTCCAACCGAAGAGTTCGCTGACGCCATAGCCGGCGGACCCGGCCAGCACCGGTACGGCCAGCATGCCGGTCGCGATGCAGCTACCCAGATCCGTGGCCGGATGAGACTTACAACGTCATCTTGGATTTTCGCTACGACCCGAACACCGGCGCCTCGCCCGCGGTTACGCAGGTAACC
>JBDTOR010000197.1:0-4312 GCA_039933175.1 Hyphomicrobium sp.
TGCTGATCGGCCATGGTCGACAGGATGAAATTACAGGTGCCGTTGAGGATGCCGTAGACGCGTCGCACCTCGTTGGCCGCAAGCGACTCGCGCAGCGTCTTGATGACGGGGATGCCGCCGGCGACCGCCGCCTCGAAGTTCAACGCGACGCCCTTCTCTTCGGCCAGCCTGGCGAGCGCAACGCCGTGCTTGGCGAGCAGCGCCTTGTTGGCGGTGACGACGTGCTTGCCGGCTTTGAGGGCCGCTTCGACCGCCTCCTTGGCGATACCGTCGGAGCCACCGATCAGTTCGACAAACGCCTCGATGCTCGGATCCTTGGCCAGCGCCACCGGATCGTCGAACCACTTGATGCCTTTGGTGTCGACGCCGCGGTCTTTGCCCTTGGCGCGTGCCGAGATGCCGACGACCTGCAGCGCGCGTCCGGTACGCTCCGCCAGGCGCTCCTTGTGCAGGCTGAGCAGCTCAAGAAGACTCGCGCCGACGGTGCCAAGGCCGGCGATGCCCAGGGTAAGTGGTTTTTGCATGGAATCGGCTGGGGTTAACGGCTGACTTTGTGCTGAATCGGGATCACGTTATGCATCGTTTCCGGGGCCTGGGCGAGGAACTTTTTGATGTTCCGGGCGGCCTGGCGGATGCGGTGCTCGTTCTCGACCAGCGCGATGCGAATGAAACCCTCACCGTATTCGCCAAAGCCCAGCCCCGGCGAGACGGCGACGCTCGCCTTCTCGACCAGCAACTTGGCGAACTCGACCGAGCCCAGCGCCTTGAACGGCTCGGGCACCGGCGCCCATGCAAACATCGTCGCCGGCGGCGAGGGAATATTGAATCCGGCGCGCCCGAAGCTCTCGACGAGACAGTCGCGGCGGCTCTTGTAGGTAGCGCGGATCTCTTCGACGCACGTCTGCGGACCGTTGAGCGCAGCGGCCGCCGCCACCTGGATCGGCGTGAAGGCGCCATAGTCGAGATACGACTTGATGCGCGCCAGCGCGGCAATCAGCCGTTCGTTGCCGACCGCGAAGCCCATGCGCCAGCCGGGCATGTTGTAGGTCTTCGACAGCGAGGTAAACTCCACCGCGATGTCGATGGCGCCGGGAACCTGCAGCACCGACGGCGGCGGATTGTCGTCGAAGTAGATCTCGGCGTAGGCGACATCCGACAGCACGATGAGATCGAGCTTTTTGGCGAGCGCGATGGCCTCTTTGTAGAAGTCGAGGTCGGCCGTCATCGCCGTCGGGTTCGAGGGATAGGAAAGCACTAGCGCCAGCGGCGCCGGGATGGTGTGCTTGCAGGCCCGCTCCACCGATCGCAGGAAGTCCTCGCCGGTCGATGCCGGCAGATGGCGCATGGCGGCCCCCGACAGCAGGAACCCGAACTCGTGGATCGGGTAGGTCGGGTTCGGCACCAGGATCACGTCGCCCGGGGCCGTGATGGCCTGCGCCATGTTGGCGAAGCCTTCCTTCGAACCCATCGTGGCGACGATCTGCGTCTCGGGATCGAGCTTCACGCCGAAACGGCGCTCGTAATAGGCGGCCTGCGCGCGACGCAGCCCCGGAATGCCTTTGGATGCCGAGTAGCGGTGCGTACGCGGCTTGGCGATCGTCTCGACCAGCTTGTCGACGATGTGCTGCGGCGTCGGCAGATCAGGATTACCCATGCCGAGGTCGATGATATCGGCGCCGCGTGCACGTGCCGCCGCTTTCAGCCGATTGACCTCGGCGAAAACGTAGGGCGGCAAACGCTTGATGCGGTGAAAGTCCTCGTGCAAGGGCGCCTCTTGATCGGCTGGTGCTTGGCGGCTTAACAGAGCGACCGTTAACGATGGCTGTTGTACGGCCGGGCCCCGTGTTTACGCCCTCGCGCCGCCCCCAGTCCAGGGCTGCACCGCAATTGGGCGGTCAATCGCCTCAACCTGCCTGCTTTTTATCGAGGAAGGCGCGGATTGCGGCAACCGTCGCGGCGGTTTGCTCCTCCATCAGCCAGTGGCCGGAGTTGGCGATCACCAATGGTGTCACATTGTCGGCGACGAACCTGACGTCGTCGGCCATCGCGGTTCCGAACGACTTGTCGCCGCCGATGGCGAGGACCGGCATCGTCAACTTCCCCTTGGCGACCAGCTCTTTGTTGTCGGTGGCATCCTGCGCGAAGGCCGCGAACTGCTCGAAGGCCGAATGCATGGCGCCGGGCTGCGCATAGAGGTCTGCGTAGTGGGCGCGTGTCGCCTCGTCGATCGAAGCCGGCGTCGCCGAAAGTTCATTGTAGAAGCGGTCGAGATAGATGCGCTCGCGGCCGGCAACGAGGCGCTCAACATCCGAACCGCGGAAGTTGAAGTGCCACAATAGCGGGTTCTTCAGGATCTCATCCCACGGCCCGATGCCCGGCAGCGGCGCGTCCATTGCCACCCAGCGGCTCACGCGGCCGGGATACTGCGCGACAAACGCATAGCCGACCATGTTGCCGATATCGTGGGTGACGAGATCGGCCTTGTCGACCTGCAGTGCGTCGAGAACCTTCGCAACATCGACACCTTGCGTTTTCTTGTCGTACCCGCCCGCGGCGCGCGACGACAGCCCCATGCCACGCAGATCGGGAACGATCACCGTATGATCGCTCATGAGCACGGCAGCGAGCGGGGCCCACATGTCGCCGGTGTCGGCGAAGCCGTGAAGCATTACGACCGCCGGCCCTTTGCCGCCGATGCGCACATGGATAGTGGCGCCGCCGGTGTCGATTTCCTCAGTGCGGAAGCCGGAGGGAAACGGCATTACCTCGGCGATGGCCGGCGATATTGCCAGCATGGCAACAAGCGCACTCAGCAAAACCCGCAACATCGGCTGCCTCCTACTCGAACGGCACAATCCTACACGGAGGGTGGCAGCCGAAACGACCTACTTCGCGCTCTCGATCTGCTTTTCGGCATCCTGCTCGTGGGTGTCGCGCGCGTGGTTTAGATCGTCCATTTCTTTTTTTCGCTCCTGCGCCGCCGACGCGGGCGTGGGAGTGCGTTTCGCCAAATCGGGCAACGGGGTGTTGATGGACGCGCACCCGCCGACAGCGAGCGCAAAGACCGCAACCGCAGCCCAGCATCCGGGCCGGACACGCCGCCAGCGCCTTAACGGCATCGTGAGACGCTTCCCGCCGTCGAAGGCTTTCCACGGATGCATAAGTTGCATACCGTCTCCGGTGTTGCGCGGGGCCAGGATTTACGCGATTCGAGCCCTATCAACACAACGTCACTCGCCTAGCGTTGTCCACACGGCCAAGTGACACTGCCTGAGCAATGTCGCAAAACCTTGGCAAGGCATAGATAGACCGTCCAGATACTCGGCCAGCCAGGCCGGAAAGCCGATTAAGATCAAATGCCCAAGCCCAAAACCGAGCCCCAGGCCGACCAGCCGCCGTTTCAGGCGGTGAATGCCGAGGAGCTGGCGCGCAACCTGCTGCGCCTGTTCGAACAGGGCGGCAACGTCCTCACCGAGTTCATCGAACGCAACGACGCCAAGATGGGCCCTTATTCGGCTGCGGCGGAGATCACCGAGGCGACCAATACGCTGTCGGACCTCGCCCGCCAGTGGTTCGCCGATCCCACGCGCTTCGCCGAGGCGCAGGGCACCTTGATGCGCTCCTACGGCGAGCTGTGGAACAACACCGTCTACCGCATGTTCGGCCAGGACGTGGTTCCGGTGGCCGAGCCGGAGCCGGGAGACAGCCGCTTCAAGGATCCAGAGTGGTCGGCCAACCCCTACTTCGACTTCTGGAAGCAGGCCTACCTCGTCACCGCCAAGTGGGCGGAGGACATGCTGCAGAACACCGAGGGCCTCGACGGACGCACACGCCAGCGCGCCGAGTTCTACCTGCGGCAGGTGGCGAGCGCGCTTTCGCCCTCGAACTTTCCGCTTACCAATCCCGAGGTGATGCGCGAGACGCTGGCGACCAACGCCGGGAACCTAGTGCAGGGCATGTCGCTGCTCGTCGAAGACATGCGCAAGTCGGGCGATCTCCTCAAGGTCAGCCAAACCGACACCACCGCATTCGAGGTCGGCCGCAACTTGGCGACGACGCCCGGCAAGGTCGTCTATCAGAACGACATCTTCCAGCTGATCCAGTATTCGCCAACCACCGACAAGGTGCGCGAGATCCCGCTGCTCATGGTGCCGCCGTGGATCAACAAGTATTACATCCTCGACCTCACGCCGGCGAAGAGCCAGATCAAGTTTCTCGTCGATCAGGGCCTCACCGTCTTCATTATCTCCTGGGTTAACCCGGACGCGTCCCTCTCGCACAAGTCCTTCGAGGACTACATGCAGGAGGGCAT
>JBDTOR010000198.1:0-4304 GCA_039933175.1 Hyphomicrobium sp.
CAGCGGCGTCTTGCCGGTGCCGCCCGCGGTAAAATTGCCGACGCAGATGACGGGCAGGCGCGAGCGATAGGGATGGTGGCGGCGGTAGCGATGCTCGGCGATCCAGCCGTAGAGGCGCCCGAACGGAATAAGCGCGCGCTGGCGGAGATCTTCCGCGCCGCCGTACCACCAGGACGGCTCATCAAGACGCACGCTTCAATCTTTCTTCGGGAAGATAGCGCAGCAGCGCCTCGACCGTTTTGTCGAGCGCGCCCGACAGTGTCGTCAGGGCCTGCGTGGCGCCCGCCCGCATGCGCTGCAGCTCGGCCGGGTCGTCGAGCAGCTTGGCGACGGCGCCGGCGACATCGGCCGCCGATTTCACCTCGATGGCGCCGTTGTGGCGCAGCAACGTCCGGTAGGCATCGCGGAAGTTCTGCCAATGCGGGCCGGTGAGGACGGCAACGCCGTGGCGCACGGCTTCGATCGGGTTCTGCCCGCCGCGGTCGATCAGCGAGCCGCCGATGAAGGCTACGGGCGACAGCGCGTAGAGCGTGCCGAGTTCGCCGATGGTGTCGGCGATGTAGATGTCGGTGCGCGGTCCCGGCACGGCGCCGAGCGAACGCTGCGCCACCGTGAAGCCGAGGTCCTTGAGCATTTCCGCCAGCGCCGTGCCGCGCTCGGGGTGGCGGGGCGCGATGATCGTGCACAGGCTCTCGAAGTGGCGCGTCAGGGCGCGATGCGCCGCGGCGATCGGCTCCTCCTCGCCCTCGTGCGTGCTGGCGGCGGTGAACACCGGCCGGCCGTCAAGCGCCGTCTTGAGGCGTTCGAGCTCGTTGAGGTCGACGGGCGGCGGCGGCGCGTCGATTTTCAAGTTGCCGACCGAGTGGACGTTGCGCGCGCCGAGCGTCGAGAAGCCGAGTGCCAGTCGTTCGTTCTGCGCCAGGATGATGCTGAAGCGGCCAAACAGCGGCACGGCGGTCGACTTGTTGCGCTGCCAGCGGCGGCGGCTGCGGTGCGACAGGCGGCCGTTGACCAGCGCGATCGGAATATTGCGCGCCGACGTGGCGAGGATGAGCGACGGCCAGATCTCCGATTCGGTGAATACGGCGAGATCGGGCTGCCAATGTTCGAGAAAACGCGCTGCATACTCCGGCGCGTCGAGCGGCACATACTGGTGCAGGGCGCGCGGGCCAAGCCGCCGCTCGGCCAGCCCCGCCGAAGTTACCGTGCCGGTGGTGAGCAGGAAATTGAGATCGGGCCGCGCGTTGCCGAGCGCCTCAATCACCGGCAACACGGCATTGGTCTCGCCGACGCTCGCCGCATGTACCCAGCACAACACGCCGCTGGGGCGCGCCATCGTTGCGTGGCCGAGACGCTCGCCGCGCCGGCGGCCGTCCTCCTTGCCGCTGCGTTCGCGTATCTTGAGGATGAGCGGCGCGAACGGACGCAGCAGGCTCATGCCGGTGCGATACGCCTTGAGGCGGAAGTCGGGATCGGCGGGCGGCGCCGACGGGTCTTCGAGATTGAGCGGCGTAGCGCGCTTGAGATCGGCGCCGGCCAGCGCATAGGCGCGCGTGGTGACGGCGTTGAGCCCGCGCTCGAGCTGCACGCGGGCGAATTCTAGCTCCGCCTCGCCAGCATCGGGTGGCACCCAGATGGGATCGCCGGCGACATAAGCCAGCTTCGAGCCGGGGAGATTTATGGTCATCCGGCTCCACGTATTGAGCGACCGGAAGCGCGATGTCGCCGCGGCGCACGGCACGATGGGGCGCCCGGACAGGCGTGCCATCATGACGATGCCGATCCCGGCACGGCGGGCCGGGCCGGGCGGCACGTCGGCCGTCATGACGATGGAGTAGCCGTCCTTGAGATAGCGCACGGCCTGACGCAGCGCGAAGGCTCCGCCGCGATCCTTGCGCCTCCCGCCGGCGCCGGCGCCGCGAATAAGCTCGACGCCGAGCTTGGCCATGGCGGCGCCGATCAGCTCGGCGTCCCCGTGGCGGGCGACCATGGCGGCGACCTTGGTCTCCGGCGTGGGCCGGAAACCCGACGTCATCATGAACTGGCCGTGCCACGTGGCGACGATGAGCGGATGATCGGCCGCCAGCCGGGCAAGCGCATCCGGCGGCTCATAGAGCGTGCGCGAGGTGCGTCTTACTAGCGCAATCATGCCGGCGAGCGCGCTGCCGGCGAAGCTGTTCAATCTGCGTGTGGTGTCAGGCGAACGTGCCATCCACTAGTGTCCCGATTCCGAAGCTCGTCGGAACTCGCGGCTGGCGTCTGGAGCGAGCTTCGGAAGCATAAGGGACACTAGGATCAAATGTCCGCTAGTGTGATTCAGATCGAGAAATTCGCTCGATACCTTGCCTGTCAGGATGGCGAATTTCTCGATCATCACACTAGGTGCCCCGGGGCCAGATCGCCTGTCGAGCAAGGGGTTTTGCGCGAACCACTTGCAGCTGGTTCCTATAGCGAATATTTAGCCATAGCAAACTGGGACGTTCGGGCACACACCGTCAAATCGGACGGTTGCCACGGCTGGCGGCCTTCGCCCGTAACCCTCGAAAATCAGCGGACTTTAATGGCCGGATTGGTGAAGCGGGCAAAACGCTCCTGGCGGCGCGTCGGGCAAAGTATTCGCCAGCGCGCCATGCGTTCGTCCCCGCCGTGGCTGCGCCGTGCCGCCGGACCGCCGGCGTCGTATCTCGACATGCTGTTCATCGACCACGGCATCTTCCGGTTTATTTACTCCAATAGTCATCGCCTTTCCGACAAAGCATGGCGCTCGGCCCAGCCGGCGCCGCATCAGTTGCGGGGTTACGCCAAGGCCGGCGTCCGTACGATTGTGAACCTGCGCGGCGAGCGCGATTGCGGCAGCTTCTGGCTCGAGCGCCGCGCCTGCGAGCGGCACGGGCTGAAGCTGGTCAACTTCCAGGTTCGTTCGCGGGCCGCGCCCACGCGCGAAGAGCTGCGGGGTGCCCAGCGGCTGTTCGAAGAGATCGAGTATCCGATACTGATGCATTGCAAGTCGGGCGCCGACCGCGCCGGACTGATGAGCGTGCTGTATCGCTTCCTGCACGAGGGCGTGCCGATGCAGGAGGCCAAGCGTGAATTGTCGCTCAAGTACGGGCACATCCGGCAAGCGCACACCGGCATCCTCGACTACTTCTTCGAGCGCTACCTGGCGGACAACGCGGTTCGCCCGATGCCGTTCTTCGAGTGGGTGGACAACGTCTACGACCCGGACGAGCTGAAGCGGACCTTCCAGTCGAACGGCTGGGCCAATCGCATTGTCGACAGCGTGCTGCGCCGCGAGTAGCGCCTCACGTCGGCAGCGCGACCGGGGCTCCGGCCAGCGCCTGCGACCGCACCAGCCGGGCGTAGTGCCCGTCGGCGGCGAGCAGCTGCAGATGCGTGCCCATCTCGACGATGGTGCCGTCGTCCATGACGCAGATGAGGTCGGCGTTCTGCACGGTCGACAACCGGTGCGCGATGACGAGCGTCGTGCGGTTGCGCGTGAACTGCGCCAGGGCGGCTTGCACCAGCCGTTCCGATTCGGTGTCGAGGGCGCTGGTCGCCTCGTCGAGCAGCAGGATCGGGGCGTCCTTGAGGATGGCCCGCGCCAGCGCCAGGCGCTGCCGTTGGCCGCCGGACAGGCGCAGCCCGCGGTCGCCGAGCTCCGTCGCATAGCCCTGCGGCTGTGCCAGGATGAATTCGTCGGCGGCTGCGGCCTCGGCCGCCGCACGGATGTCCGCTTGTGAAGCGCCCAGTCGCCCGAGCGCGATATTGCCGCCGATGGTGTCGTCGAACAGCGTAACGTCCTGCGAGACGATGGAGATGGCGTCGCGCAGGGAGGCCAGAGTCACGTCGCGGATGTCCTGGCCGTCGATGCTGATGCGTCCCTGATCGACGTCGAACAGGCGTGGGACGAGATTGAGCACCGTCGATTTTCCGGCGCCTGAGCGTCCGACAAGCGCCACGGTGCGCCCGCCAGGAACATCAAGCGTGAAATTCGAGATCGCCTGGATGCCGTGGCGGTCGTAGGCAAAGCCGACGGCCTCGAAGCGGATGGCGGCGTCGGCGAGGGCGAGCGGGCGGGCGCCCGGACGGTCGACGATCAACGGCCGCTCGTCGATGAGCCCGTAGAAACTTTCCGCCGCAGCGAGGCCTTCGTTGATGCGACCCGACAGGTTGCCGAGGGCGCGGATCGGCTGCGAGGCCATGAGCAGGGCGGTGATGAAGCCCATGAAATCGCCAACCGTCGAGATGCCGTTGGCGATGCGCCAGTAGGCGAAGCCGATGACGCCGGCGACGGCAATGCCACC
>JBDTOR010000199.1:0-4289 GCA_039933175.1 Hyphomicrobium sp.
GATGGTGATGAAGTTGCCGAGCGACTTCGACATCTTCTCGCCTTCCACCTGCAGGAAGCCGTTGTGCAGCCAGTACTTCGCCATCACGGGTGTATTGTGCGCACAGCGCGATTGCGCGATCTCGTTCTCGTGGTGCGGGAAGACGAGGTCGATGCCGCCGCCGTGGATGTCGAACACCGGGCCGAGGTGTTTCTCAGCCATCGCCGAGCACTCGATGTGCCAGCCCGGGCGCCCCGGCGCCGCGATGCCGGCGGGCGAAGGCCAAGACGGCTCGCCAGGCTTTGAAGGCTTCCACAGCACGAAGTCCATAGGGTCTTTCTTGTAGGGCGCCACCTCGACCCGGGCACCCGCCTCCATCTCGTCGAGCGTGCGGTTCGACAGGCGGCCGTAATCCGGCATCGACGGTACATGGAACAGCACGTGACCTTCGGCGGAGTAGGCGTTGCCGTTGGCGATCAGCGCCTCGATCAGCGCCTTCATCTCCTCGATGTGCTCGGTGGCGCGCGGCTCGACCGTCGGCGGCAGGACGCCCAGCGCCTTGATGTCGGCATGGAATTGCTTGGCCGTCCGCTCCGTCAGATCGCGGATCGAGACGCCTTCCTCGGCGGCGCGCGCGTTGATCTTGTCGTCGACGTCGGTGATGTTGCGCACGTACGTCACGTGCTTGTCGCCGTACATTTGGCGCAGCAGGCGGAACAGCACGTCGAAGACGATGACGGGACGCGCGTTGCCGATATGCGCGTAGTCATAGACCGTCGGTCCGCACACATACATGCGCACGTTCTGCGCATCGAGAGGCACGAACACCTCCTTGCGGCGCGTCAACGTGTTGTAGAGCATCAATGGATGCGCTTCGGCCATGACGGTCCCTAGATTCCCCGGGAGCCGCTGGTGGGGCGTTTTTTCTCTGTCTTAGGATTTAGGCAAAGAAGCGCAGCCCGCGCCAGCGATGATTGCTAGCTCGAAATAATGATAATGCCGCACAGATTTACGGCAGGTGTGGGCAGCTTGCGCTTCATGGCCGCCGTTATGCGCAAGATCGGCGCGCCTCGTCAAGCACGGCCGCGTTAACTCGACCGGGGGCATGCGTTTTTTTCCCCAGCGCGGGCGCGGCACGTCGCCCCAATTGCTCCGCATTGACCCCCTAGCTGCTGGTGTCCATAGTTGCACCGCAACCGGTCTGGCGAAGGGGTTCCGCTGGCCTATCCACGCCCCCCGCTATGCACGACGGCAGGACAAATTGAGAATACGTAAAGCACGTGTCCGGCGGCATGCCCTCGGCGCTGCCATTGCGGCCGCCGCGATGCTTGCCGTTTGTCCGCTGCCGGCCATGGCGCAGGGCTGGTGGCCGTGGAGCAATTCGGAGCCCGAGCGGGCGCCCATACCCAACGAACCGGTTTACCGTGAGCCCCCGCCGGCGCAGAACGAGCCACCGGCGATGCAGCCGCCGGCCGACCGCGCTCCCGGCGCGCAGGAGCCGCCGCTGCAAAGCGCACCGGCGGTCAACTGGTCGACCAAGAACCCCATATGTCTGCAGCTCGAGCAGCGCCTCGTGCAGGAGAGCAGCCGCTCTAGCCAGACGCGTGACCGTTTGCCAGCTATCGAATCCGAGTTGCGGCAGATCGAGGGGGCGTACGAGCAAAGCGAGTCCGACCTCGAGCGCTACGATTGCTATGAGTACTTTTTGTTCTCCAAGTCGCTGCGGCGCACGCGTCGCTGCGTCGACCTTGCCCAGCAACGCGAGCAAACGAAACGTAGGATGTCGGAGCTGGAGGTGCAGCGGCAGCAAATCGCCAGCTCCGGCGGACAGTCCTATCGCGACGACATCGTGCGTGAGCTTGCCCGCAACAACTGCGGCGCCAACTACACGCAGGAAGCGCGCCGCTACGAGCGCGGCGGCGGCGATGACTCTTCATCGATCTGGCAGGACGAGGGTGAGAGCAGCTTCTCGGGTCGCTGGACGCCCTTCGGCGGGACCCATTCCGGTGCCACTTACCGCACCGTGTGCGTACGCCTGTGCGACGGCTACTATTTCCCGGTGAGCTTCTCGACGCTGCCGAGCCACTTCGAGCAGGACGCCGAAGCCTGCCAGTCGAAGTGCGCGGCACCGTCCGAACTCTACTACTATCAGAACCCCGGTGCAGCGATGGACCAGTCGATCGCCTTCCGCTCGCAGGAGCCATACACCAGCCTGAAGAGTGCCTTCCGCTACCGCAAGGAGTTGGTGCGCGGCTGCTCGTGCAAGGAGGCCGAATACGTCGCTCCCGATGCGCCCGCTGATCAGGGCAAGAGGGCGGCTACCGAGACGCCGTCGGGCTGGGAAGCACGCTCGGAGTCCGAGGCAAAAGGACAACAACAATGAGCTGCAGAGGCGCCAGAACTTCGCCGGCGCCTGCGGCCGCCGAGCACTGAAGGGTCTCGAAGCCAGCGATGCTCGGTTCATCCACCCCCAACAACCTCCTGACCCAATTGGAAATCCGGGCGCTCAGCGTCGATGATCTCTCGACTGCGCGCTACGTCATCGCCACCGCATTCACCCGCGCCGCGCAGGATCACTACGCCGCTGCTGACATCGATGGCTTCGCCGAGTTCGTCCGCAGCCCGCACTACGGTGACTTGCTGCTCGGCAATCGCGCTTATGGAGCTTGGGTCGGCTCGGAGATGGTTGGCGTCGCCGCCTGGAGCATCGGTGAAGCGCGCAGCCCGACGGCGCGGCTTCTCGCAGTCTTCGTGCACCCCCTTTTTAGCGGCAACGGTATCGGCACTCGGCTAACCGAATTTCTGGAAGTGGAAGCCGCCGCGGCGGGCTATCGCGCTTTGGAGATGAGCGCGACGCTCAACACGGCGGGGTTCTTCGAAGGTCTCGACTATCTCGAGACCCGGCGCGGTCTGTGGGGGATGCCGTCAGGCCGGCAGATGCCTATCGCCTTCATGCGCAAGGTCAGCGCCGCCCGCCCCGATATCATGCACTAGATTCCAAACCCGATCAGGACTGTGGAAGATGGACTCGCTGTGGTTCGAAGTGGCGGTGGTCAGCAGCATCTTCGCCTTCGGGAACATCTTCTTCGGACATTTCGAGGAACGCACACCGCGTTGGCGAAAAGTGCTCAAGATGCTACTTTTCATCGCCGTGGTGACCGGACTTTCCGCGTTCCTCGGCAGAGCGTGGGCGTTCGGATTCTTGGGGCTGATATCGCTCGCGGTTGTCTACATTCATGCCATCTGGCTCCCCAGCAAGGGGATCAACGGATGGACGGGCGAGCCGAGAGACAAATACTACGAGCTACGCGGCTGGACGCGGCAGAAGTAGCTCGCTGGTTCCCGTCAGGCGTTGCGACCGAGCAGCCGCGCCTCCGCCTTTTCGCGGCCGATCAATGGCAACAACAGCTTTAGTTCCGGGCCATCTTCGCGGCCAGTAAGCGCCATGCGCAGCGGATGAAACAGCGCGCGGCCCTTGCGTCCGCTGGCGCCTTTGAGCGCCGCAATCCATGTGTCCCACGTCGTATCGTCCCACGGCTCCACGGGCAGCAGCGCGGCGGCCTTGTCGGTCACCTCGCGATCTTCGATGAGCGGCTGCGTGGCGCCGCTGACGATGCCCCACCAATCGCCTGCATCGGCGAGAACGCCAAGATTGCCGCGCACGGCCGACCAGAACCCGGGGCCGCCGTCGATGCCGCTCTGCTCGAGGCGCGCGGCGACCTGCGCATACGGCATTGCATGCAGCAGCTTGGCGTTGAGCGCCTTCAGTTCATCGGGATCGAAGCGCGCCGGCGCGGTAGAGATCTTGTCAAAACCGAAGATCCCTGCAAGCTCGTCCAGACTCGCATACGGTGCAATCGCGTCCGAGGTGCCGATCAAGGCCGTGTAGCTGGCAATTGCCAACGGCTCGAGCCCGCTTTCGCGCAGGCTCTCGATCGACAGCGCTCCGAGGCGCTTCGACAGTGCGTGACCGTCGGCACCAATGAGCAGGCTGTGATGACCGAAAGCGGGCGGATCGCTCTGCAGCGCTTCGAACAGCTGCAGCTGCACGCCGGTGTTGGTGACGTGATCTTCCCCGCGGACGACGTGCGTGATGCCGAACTCCGCATCGTCGACGACGCTGGTGAACGTATAGAGGAACGAGCCATCGGCGCGGATGACGACGGGATCGGACAGCGAGCCGACGTCCACCGTCTGATCGCCGCGGACGAGGTCGTTCCACGACACGATGGTCGGCAGTGGGGTCAGGCCGTCTTCGGAGTTGGCGAGCCGGAAGCGCCAGTGCGGCTTGCGGCCCTCTGTTTCCAAGG
>JBDTOR010000200.1:0-4254 GCA_039933175.1 Hyphomicrobium sp.
TGGGGCACGTGCGCATCATCGAGGCGCAATCCTGAACGGCTTTTGACGGAGCAAACCAATGGCTGCCCTTTCCACCGCCGCAGCATCTGCGTTCCAAGCATCGCAAACCCGCGCCGCACCGCGCGGCATCGACTGGTCTGGCCTTTGGTTCCGCATCGTCGAGAGCGAAGGCGAGTTCGTCGGCATGCGGGGAGGCCGCAAGGCGCAAGACGGGCACATCGACTGGGTGTTTCCCTCGCACGCCGAGTACGACGGCCTCGGCGGCTTCGTACATGTGCTGCGTGACGCCTTTCCCGGACGCGACATCAAGGTGCCGATGCGCCAGAGCCGCGCGCCTTCGCTGGCCAAACGCGCCTCGGCGCTGCTGCGCATGTGCGCCCAGAAACCGGTACCGGCCGCCGCCTGGGAGGGCTACGACGCCAACTGGTCCGGCCGCCGCGCCAATGCCGGCAGCGAATTCGCCACCATGTTCTTCCCGCAGGACGTCACGCGCCAGCTCAACGCCAAGGCGCGGGCCAGCGGCGTCTCGCTCAACAGCCTCCTGATGCATACTTTGGCGAAGGCGAGCCAGCCCGACCTCGAGGCCGGCCCGCGGCTGTGGATGATGCCCGTCAACATGCGCGGCCCGGTGAGGCTCGAGCGCGACACGGCCAACCAGACCGGCTACCTGCAGATCTCCATCCCGGACGACGCATCGATCGGCGACGTGCAGGACCAGCTCAAGTTCGCCCTGCGCCGGCGCGACCACTGGGCCTCCTGGGCCTTCCTCAATATCAGCCAGCTCGTCGGCTACGCCGGCATTCGCCACATCTTCAAGTTCCAGATGAAGCGTTTTCAGAACCGGCCGTTCGTCGGTTCGTTCTCCAATCTGGGTGCATGGAGCGGCGTCGGCGAGTGGTGCATCTGCCCGCTAGTGACGCTCACCTCGCCGGTCGGCGTCGGTTCCATCGTTTGCGACGGCCGCCTGGCGCTGACGGTCGAGGCGCATGCCTCCATCCAGCGGGAGGCGGGATGGACGCAGTCGCTGATGGACCGTTGGGCCGCGCTGCTGCAATCTGCCGCCTAAGCGATCCTCGCAACGGCGGGGCCCGCGGGGTCAGTCTGGGCTGAGACGAGCTGCCATGCCGCCGACCGACGAAAGCGAGCCGTTGTATCCGCCGTTTCTGGCAGCTCCGCCGGAACCGCTCAGCCTGCCGGCCTACGTCGTCAACTTCGTGCGCAACCCGCTCGGCGCCATGCCGGCGGTTGTCTATCGCGAGCCGATCTTCCAGTACCGCGGCCGGCTCACTTACGTGACCGACCCGCAGTTGGTCAAACGCATCCTGCTGGACGAGTTCAACGACTTCCCCAAGACCATCATCGAGCGATACGTTTTCACCCGGCTGCTCGGCAAGGGTATCCTGACGGCGCACGGGGCGGAGTGGCGGTGGCAACGCCAGGCCGCAGCGCCGCTGTTCCGGCACGCCGAGATCGAGCGCTATGCGCCGGTCATGACCGCAGCGGCAGAACGCGCGATCGCGACTTGGCGCCGTCTACCGGCGGGGACGCAGCGCCTGGTCGATCAAGACACGACTCGCGCGGCCTTCAGTGTCATCGCCGAGACGATGCTCCATAGCAACGACCCGGCCGTCACCGCCGCGCTGGAGCGCGCCAACCGCGACTACCTGCTGCCGCTTTCCTGGCCCGGTGTCTATGGCGTCCTGGGGTTGCCGGAATGGCTTCCATATCCCCGCCGCGCCGCACGCCGCGAGGCCGAGCGCGACATGCGCGCCTCCGTCGGCAACCTCGTGCGGGAACGCCGCGCGCAATCTGGTGCACGGGTCGATCTGATGACGCGGCTGCTGAGCGCCAAGGATCCCGAAAGCGGCCAGACGATGGGCGACGAGCAGATGGTCGACAATCTGCTGACCTTTCTGCTGGCCGGCCACGAGACGTCCGCGAAGTCGCTAGCGTGGATGCTGTACCTCGCCGCGCGCTCTCCGACATGGGAGGCGCGGATGCGTGCGCAGATCGCCGAGGTCGCCGGTGACGATCCGATCGGCGCACAGCACGTCGACCGCCTGACCGACGTCACCATGTTCATCAAGGAAGCGATGCGGCTTTATCCGCCCATCTCCTCGCTGGCGCGCGTCGCGACCAAGGACGTCGATCTCGACGGCACCTTGGTGAGAAAGGATGGCATCATCGTCATGCCGATCTTCGCCATCCACCGGCACGCGCGCCTGTGGGACGATCCTGGCCGCTTCGACCCGGAGCGCTTCACGCCGGAGCGCGAGGCCAAGCAAGTGCGCTATCAGTACATGCCGTTCGGCGCCGGACCGCGCGTGTGTATCGGAGCTTCGTTTGCGATGCTCGAGGCGACGATACTGCTGGCGTCGTTCGTACGGGCGGCGCGCTTCGAGGTTCCGCGCGGCCACGTACCGGTGCCGTTGTCGCGCATCGCCCTCCAGCCTAAGGGCGGCATGCCTCTGAAGGTCTGGATGCGCAATCGGCAAGAGGTGTAGTCCCACTACTACTGACTTCAGCACCATCTCGTTCGCCAACCCTGGTTGGTGGCGGGCAAACCTTGCTACGACGGGGGGATTTTTCGACTCATAGTGTGCCGGCATTCGTGCTCGCCGCGATGCACCCCGCGGCCTAGAACGCTCTATGCTAATCTAATTGAAGGTAGGCTGATTGCGAGGTCGTTTTGCCGAAGATCATTTTCATCAATCGCTTTTTCTACCCGGATCATTCCGCCACAAGCCAGATGCTGAGCGACATTACCTTCGGCTTGGCGGAAAAGGGCTGGCAGGTGACCGTCATCACAAGTCGGCTCTTCTACCAAGGGTCGGGAGGCCCACCCCTTCCGTCCCGCGAGACCACCCGCAATGTCGAGATATTGCGAACCTGGTCCTCCAGCTTCGGGCGCGATCGCCTCGTCGGTCGGGCCATCGACTACGCAACATTTTACCTATCAACCGCGGTAGCTGTAATGCGCACCTCGCGGCGCGGCGACATCCTCGTTGCTAAGACCGATCCGCCGATGCTGTCCATCCTGATTGCCCCTCTCGCCTGGCTGCGCGGCGCCAAGCTCGTCAACTGGCTGCAGGACGTCTTCCCTGAAGTTGCCCAGGCCATTGGCGTGGGCGGCGTGCCGCCGTTTGTCTATCCTCTGCTTCGCCGCGTGCGCGATCGATCCCTCAAACGTTCATATGCGAACGTCGTGCTTGGCGACCGGATGCGAAGCCGCCTTATCGACATGGGCGTTGCCACCGAGCGCATCCGCGTCATCGCCAACTTCGCCGATGGCGCGAAGGTGAAGCCGATCGAGACGCAAGACAATTTGCTGCGCCAAAGTTGGGGTTTGCGCGAAAAATTTGTCGTCGGATACTCGGGTAACTTCGGGCGAGCACACGAACATCAAACGCTGACGTCAGCAATGGAGCTGCTCTCCAGTCCAGCCGGGCGGGAAGAGGAAGGGCACTCCCGGATCGCGTGGCTGTTCGTCGGCTCCGGCGCGCTCCACGGCGAGCTTGAGCGTGCGGTCGTGTCACGTCAGATCGCGAACGTTCACTTCAAACCATATCAACCCGATGAGCTGCTTGCCGCGAGCCTGTCCGCCCCCGATGTGCACCTTGTCTCGTTGCGGCCGGAGCTCGAAGGGTTGATCGTCCCCAGCAAATTCTACGGCATCGCCGCCGCGGGCCGGCCGACGATCTTCATCGGAGACCCCGACGGCGAAATCGCGCGCGTCATTGCCCAACACGGCTGCGGCTACACAGTCAAGGTCGGCGACGGCGTCGCGCTGGCGCAGACGATACGGGAACTTGCGGCTGACCCGCAACGATGTCGACAAATGGGAGAGCGGGCACGTTTCGCTTTCGCAGCCGAGTTCGACACGTCAATCGCCATCGGCCGCTGGGAAGAGCTGCTCGGCGAAGTGGGTGGTGCGCGCTCTCGACCCGTTTAGCTCGCTCGAACAGGAGACGCCACTACAATGCCATCCGTCCGCACTCATCCCTCAGGTATCAGCCGCCAGCCCCAGAAGCGATCTTGCAGCTAGCGCCTGGGCTGCCCTACGCTCCACTTCGGCCACCCCAACCGCTGGCCAACCACGGCCGGATTCTAACTTAGATCCTGGTATCGTGATGTGGGGCAGGCCAAAGGGCCAAAAAGCCGTAGAAGTCGCCAGACTCCCACTTGTGGTGCGCGCGCACGAAGGCGTCGCGTTCTTCTTCCCATGCCATGCTGCCAATCCCCGCAGGTTCGTCC